>CAZPOG010000007.1:0-33994 GCA_964588105.1 uncultured Ruminococcus sp.
CTAAAGCCACGATGATGGTATCCCCGTCCGGCTTCCCGATCAATATCAGCGAGCACATCAGAAAAGAAGATGAATAATCCCTGTTAAATCAGCGCTCTGTTTTTTGTAGGGCAGGGAAGTACCGCAAAAAATGAAAATTAAAGGCGTTGTGAAGATTGAAGTGGCTTGACTTCATATCTTCACAACGCCTTACTATTTTACTTTTCTTATTTGCTCTTCTTTTTAAAGATTTTATCGCCGACGCGGAATAACAAGGGATAAACGCCCATGATAACCAAAGTGATGACAAAGTAGCGTATCGCTCTGACGGCATAAGCGAGCGTCGTCCCCGAGTCGAGGAAATCACCGGAAAACGGCAGCTTCAGCAGGGTATTGATGCCAAAGTATAAGCCAATACCGATCCCGAGGCGCAGGATCCAGCGCAGTACGTTGCGGGTCGTTTCGAACTTGACAAAACGCTCCTCAAACTCAGTCGCAAGAATAAAGCCGGTCAAGAAACCGAAGCCGGTATAGTAGTCGGTGCTTTTGCAGTAGAACCATCCGGGCACGGTGACCAATACCAAAATTGCGTAGAAGATCCAGCGGTTCTTTATCTTCTTTTTCAAAAGCGGCACCAAGAAGATGATCAGCGCGCCGATCAGCCAGCCGGCAATTACATCGGTGGGATAATGTACGCCGAGACAGACGCGGGAGATACCGATCAGCAGGGGCAGAATGACGCCCAAGATGACTATCCATAACTTTTTCTTTGTGTAGATACCCAAGGATGTATACATCGTTACCGCTTTGGCAGCGTGAATACTGGGGAAAGAGTATCCCTGCGCCGAGATATCATAGATATCGGCTTTGCTGTCGACCGCTTTGAGGCATTTGATCCCTTCGTTATCAAAATACGGTCTGCGCCGCAGGACGATATTCTTGATCATACCGCACAGCGTTACGGCGAACAACAGGTTGAGCCCTACCTGCTTGCCGAGCTCTTTGTTCCAGCACCAATACAAAAAGCCGACGATCGCCACACATATCAGATCTTCTCCAAACATGGTGAACACCGAGGCTATCGCAATACCGACGGTGCCGATCCACGATTGGAGCCATTGAATCATGGATACTTCCCATTCAAAGTAAAATGTATTGCCCTCCATACAGCAGTTCCCTCCGATCTAAGTATTATAAATTTATTGTATCATGTTTTTTGACAAAAATCTATAGATACACTTGAGATTAACACACATTTTTGATAGAAACGGAGCCGTCAGCGACGGCTCCTTATCTTTTGCTTATTCCCATCGGAAAGATTCCAGAATTTGTTCACGGGATTCTTTTAGCGGTTCAAGTTCATCTTCTTTATGCAAATCCGTTTGCACATCGGAGGGTTTGCTCCAAAATACTACATATTCGTCATCCCCATACAGCTTTATATTGAATTCCGATTCTTTATACTCGCTTGCGGGAACGGTCATCATAGAGAAGATGTCTCCCGTCAAGTGATAATCGGAGAAGAAGCTTGATTCATGCTTGAACTCGGTCTTGCCCGTATCGTCATACTCGATGATCATGCCGTATTCGTTCCACACCTCGGGGACATCGACGCTCCAGCCGTATTTACGATTGGTGTAGGTGAAGGTCCCGTCGCCGTTGAGTTCGGCGGTCTCTCCCGAAGACTGGGTGATCACCGTGTAGGAAGGCGCGGTCGGCGCCTCCGTAGGCGGATCGGTAGGCTTTTGAGTTGGCTTTTCGGCGGGAATCTCAGTGACCGCTTCGCTCTCGGACGCGGGAGTGGTAGAATCGGTGTCTGCTTCTTTAGCGCAGGCGGCAAGGGAAACCACAGCAATGAGGATCAGAAGAACAATAAATACTTTTCTCATAATATGCTCCTATCATAACAAGACCCCCTATGCGCATAGGGGGTCTTTGTATAAAATGA
Organism: uncultured Ruminococcus sp.; assembly: GCA_964588105.1. GTDB lineage: Bacteria > Bacillota > Clostridia > Oscillospirales > Acutalibacteraceae > Ruminococcoides. The sequence goes on from CAZPOG010000007.1 coordinate 1,928, forward strand.
TGTTTTAGTCTTTGCTGCTGACCTTCCAGATCTCGTTTGCGTACTGGATGATGGTACGGTCGGAGGAGAAGATACCGCAATGAGCGACGTTCTTCAGACACTTGGTACCGAAGCCGACACGATCCTTGTACTCAACGTTGCACTGGAGCTTCTTCGCAACATAATCCGGCAGATCATAGAGCAGGAAGTAGTGGTCTGCATGATGCCAGTTGGTGCCGTTGATGAGAGCGTTGTGCAGTTCTGCGAAGCTGCCCTCGCCGGTAGCGCCGTTGTCGGAGAAGGTTCCGTCAACCAGCGTATCGACAACGCGCTTGATCATCGGATTGGTGTTGTAGAGGGTTCTGGCGTCGTAGCCTTCCTTCTTGAGCAGGTTGATGTCTTCTACTCTGCCGCCGAAGATGTACTCGTTCTCTTCGCCTGCCTGCTGAGCGATCTCAACATTCGCGCCGTCATAGGTGCCGAGGGTGACCGCACCGTTGAACATGAACTTCATGTTACCGGTACCGGAAGCTTCTGTACCTGCTGTGGAAGTCTGCTCGGAGACGTCTGCCGCAACGACCAGCTTCTCAGCATAGGATACGTTGTAGTTGGATACAAATACGACCTGCAGCTTATCCTTGGTATCGGGATCGTTGTTGACGAGGTTCGCGATCTCGTTGATGTACTTGATGATCGCTTTCGCTCTCTTATAGCCGGGAGCCGCTTTCGCGCCGAAGATGAAGCAGGTGGGCTGGAAGTCGGGCAGCTGGCCGCTCTTGATGCGGAAGTAGATCCACATGATCGAGAACGCGTTTAAGAGCTGTCTCTTATACTCGTGCAGTCTCTTGACCTGGATATCATAGATGAACTTCGGGTTGATCTCTACGTCGTCCATCTTCTTGATGTAGGCCGCGAGCTGTTTCTTCTTCTGATATTTGATCTTGTTAAATTCTTTGACGGAGTCGGCGTTGATGTACTCGTCGAGTTTCTCCATCTTGCTCATATCCCTGAGCCAGCCGGAGCCGATGCGCTCGGTGATGAAAGCGGAGAGCTCGGGATTGCACAGACCGAGCCAGCGTCTCTGGGTGATACCGTTGGTCTTGTTCTGGAAACGCTCAGGATATACCCAGTACCATTCTTTGAGAACGTCGTTCTTGAGGATCTCAGTGTGGATCCACGCAACGCCGTTGACATAGGAGGATACATACATCGCGAGTCTTGCCATATGCACCTTGCCGTCCATGATGATACGCATTGCGTTGATGTTGTATTCGTCTACGCCCTTATACTTAAGGTCGTGCCACTGACGCTCGTTGATGCGCTCGATGATAGCATAAACCTCGGGGATGATCATCTTCATCAGACCGGTATCCCACTTCTCCAGCGCCTCACTCATAACGGTGTGGTTGGTGTAGGAGAAGGTCTGCTGGGCGATATCAAACGCCTGGTCAAAGTCAACGCCTTCTAAAGAGAGCAGACGGATCAGCTCGGGGATGGATACGACAGGATGGGTATCGTTGAGCTGGATCGCGGTCATCTCGGAGAAGTGCGAGAAGTCGGTGCCGAATTTCTTCTTATACTTGCGGATGATATCCTGCAGGGATGCGGAAGAGAAGAAATACTGCTGCTTGAGTCTGAGGATCTTGCCCTCATAGGAGTTATCGTTGGGATAGAGAACCTTAGAGATGTTCTCACAGTTGTTCTTGTTCTTGACAGCGTCGTCATATCTGCCGTCGTTGAAAGCGAGGAAGTCAAAATCATCAACAGGCTCTGCCTGCCACAGACGCAGGGTGTTGATGTTCTTGGTGCCGTAGCCGATGATCGCCATATCATAGGGTACCGCGACAACGGTGCTGTCAGCAAAGTTGACAACAGCGGCCTGATCTACACGGCGGATGCACCACGGGTCGGAGTATTTGAGCCAGTTATCGGCGACTTCTACCTGATAGCCGTCCTTGATGAGCTGCTTGAACAAGCCGTACTTGTAGAAAATACCATAGCCGTCGAGGGGAACTTCGTGAGTCGCTGCAGAGTCTAAGAAGCAGGCGGCAAGTCTGCCCAGACCGCCGTTACCCAGAGCGGCGTCTTCAATTTCCTCAAACTGATTGATATCGATACCCTTGGATTTTAAGAGCTCTTTAACATCATTCAAGAGACCGAGGCAGTAGAGGTTGTTATAGAACATTCTGCCCATCAGGAATTCTGCGGAGAAGTAATAGGCGCGGCGTTCTTCGGCGTGGCGCTTCTTGCTCTTCTGCCAGTTGTCGGCGATTTCGCCCATCACGGCTTTACCGATAACCAGATGAAGCTGTTCGGTTGTCAGCTCTTTCGGTTTTTTACAGTAAGCGGCTTTGGCGATTTCGGTAATCTGATCCATTGTGATTGCCATTTAGTTTTCCTCCATTCGTGAATATCTTACTGATAATTCGCGCAGACGCGCGGCAATTGATTTATCGAGAGCGTGCTTGTCGATTCTCCATGCCCAGTTGCCTCCCAGGGTGGAGGGGACGTTGATTCTCGCTTCACTCCCCAGACCGAGGATGTCCTGCATCTGGACAATAGCGTAATCGGCTACGCTCGCATAGGCAGCGTCGATAAACTTCCAGTTTACCTCATCGCCGTCATTAATGCCTAAGTATTGGTTGCAGTGTTTCTTTTCCCAGCCTTTTGCCTGAGCATACCAGCCCATGACGGTGTCGTTATCGTGGGTGCCGGTATATACGACGCAGTTACGGGTATAATTATGCGGCAAAAATGCGTTCTTCTCGTCGTCCGCGAACGCAAACTCCAGTACCTTCATACCGGGATAGCCGGAATCCTTCAAAAGCTGCTTAACAGAGTCGAACAGCTCGCCCAAATCTTCCGCAACGATCGGGATATCGCCCAAGGTCTCTTTCATTACATTGAAGAAATCGATGCCGGGACCTTCTTTCCATTCGCCGGTGATCGCATTCTTCGCGCCGAAGGGGATGGCATAGTAGGTGTCGAAAGCTCTGAAGTGGTCGATTCTGGTGATATCGAAGAGCTTTGCGGCGGCGGCAATACGGTTCATCCACCACTCATAGCCTGTTTTCTTCAGATAATCCCAGTCATAGATCGGGTTGCCCCACAGCTGGCCGGTCGCCGAGAAGTAGTCGGGCGGGCAGCCGGCGACGCAGACAGGCTTTCTCTCTTCGTCAAGCCAGAAGATCTCGGGATTCGCCCATGTGTCGGCGGAATCCATCGCGACATAGATCGGCATATCGCCTAAGATCTTGATACCCAGACCATTGACATACGCGCGGAAGTCTGCCCACTGCTCATAGAACTTGTACTGCAAAAACTTCCAGAAGTCGATGTCGTCTTTGAATCTCCTCTTGTATTTTGCGACAGCCTTCTCTTCTCTCATCTTGATGGCTTCGTCCGGCCATTCGGGCCACGCCTTGTTGTCGAAAGAGAGCTTGACCGCCATATAGAGGGCATAGTCATTGAGCCACTTCGCGTTCTTGCGCTTGAAGGAGCGGAACGCTTTCTGGTCGTCCTGCGCGATATAGTTGTTGTAGGCGACCCTCAGCACATCAAAACGGCTGTAGTAGATCGCGCCGTAATCTATCTCGTGCTCGTCGGCGCACCAGTAGTGCGAGGTGATGTCCTTTTTCTTCAGAAGACCCTCCTTGACGAGGATGTCAAGGTCGATCATGTACGGGTTACCCGCATAGACCGAGAAGGACTGGTAAGGACTGTCGCCGTAGCTGGTCGGACCGACAGGCAGAATCTGCCATACGCTCTGACCGGCTTTCTTGAGAAAGTCGGCGAACTTCCTCGCTTCTTTGCCGATGGTACCGATACCGTAGGGGGAGGGAAGGGAGGTTATCGGCATAAGTACTCCTGCAACTCTTGCCACAAAATCAACTCCTTATCTTGGAAAATATTAAATTTGTTTATATGACGGCAGCCCGCCGTCAACCACGCTCTCGCAGGCGCGGATAAATATGCTCGTATACAAATTTATTCTAACATAAGTATGAGTTAATTACAACCGTTTTTTTCGAGAAATCAGGCTTCACAAAATAGAAAATCTCCGAGTATTTTCGGAGATTTTTCACAAAAGATATGGGATATTTTCAATTATTCGGCGTCAGAAGAAACCAAAGGGGAAATCTTTACATATCCCGCACGGATTTGTACGCAAAATACAGCGCCGCGGCGGACGCCAATTCGCGGATCCTCTCTCTGTCTTTGGCGACGTCGTTTAACAGCAGTTTATGCGCGACCAAACCCATCTCGGTGGATACGCCGACATAGACGAGCCCTACGGGCTTATACTTGGTGCCGCCCAGCGGTCCCGCGATACCGGTGGTGGAAATACCGATATCGGACTTGGAGAGCAGACGGACGCCTCTTGCCATTTCCATCGCGGTTCTGTCGGAAACAGCGCCGTAGGTGGAGAGAGTTTCCTCTTTCACAGAAAGCAGATTATGCTTGATGTGATTGGCGTAGGAGCAGATCCCGCAGTCGAACACACCCGACGCGCCGCTGACAGAGGTGATCAGCATCGAGATCATTCCTCCGGTACAGCTTTCCGCTGACGCGACCTTCTTTTTCTTTTTGATCAGTTCATCTGTAAGAAGCGAGGGCAGATCCTCTTCAAGGATGTTTTCCTGCTCCAGCAGATCCAAAAATTCCTGTCCTTTCATAGTACCTCCTTGTTTTTTGATAATATTATTTTAACACTTTTCAGTTTCTATTGCAATCCGCAAAGTTTTTTGTTAAGATAAAGTTCAGAGAATATTCATATTGAGATCATTGGGATGTTTTATGGCTTGGTTTTTTACAAAAGACCCGATCACATCAGAGCATTATACGATTACCGGCGAGGACGCTTCTCATATCGCGCGATCCTTGAGGATGAAAGCGGGCGAGGAGCTGACGCTGTGTACCGAAGACGGCAGACGGCACGACTGTGTGATAGAATCGGTTGAAAAAGACGCGATCAAAGTCAGGGTGTTATCCTCAACCGTCTGCGAACAGGAGCCGACGGCTGAGATCCATCTATTCGTCGCGCTTTTAAAGGGCGACAAGTTTGACGACGTCGTCCAGAAAGCGGTAGAGCTCGGCGCCGTGTCCGTCACGCCGTTTTTATCTGTTCGCTGTATCTCCCGTCCCGACGAGAAGGCGTTGAAGAAAAAGTGTGACAGATGGCAGAAGATCGCCGATAACGCCGCCTCTCAGTCCAGACGCGGCAGGATTCCCTGTGTTCATCCCTGTGCGGATATCCGTGAACTGCCCGAAAGGCTCACAGGGTTTGATAAGGCGATCGTGCTGTATGAGTGCGGCGGCGCGCCGCTTAGGGATCTCATCGACCAAAACGATCACAAAATCGCGCTGATCACCGGATCCGAGGGCGGCTTTGAAGAAGAAGAGATCAGAAGACTCGAAGAAGCCGGTATAAAGATCGCAACCTTGGGCAAGCGTATCCTCAGAGCACAGACCGCTCCCGTAGCGGCGCTGGCAGCCGCGATGCTCTTGACGGGGAACTTAGAATAGCGAAGAGCTAAGAGTGAAGAGTTGAGGGTGGGCTTCGCCCTCACCCGTTTGTTATCCCCTCCGTCAGCCTTGCGGCTGACACCTCCCCAAGGCTGTTGGGGGAGGCTGTTATCGGACTCATCCTCTCAGGTGATGAGAGGTAATATAGAAACGAAAGGATGTTAGTTATGATAGGATTGATATGCGCCTTGGATGTGGAAGTTCAGGGAATCAAGGACAGGATGGAAAATCCGCAGGTTTTCAAAAAAGCCACTATCGAGTATTATTCCGGCACCATCGACGGTCTTGAGGTCGTCTGCGCCGAGTGCGGCGTCGGCAAGGTTAACGCAGCGATGTCCACTCAGGTGATGATCGACCAGTTTAATCCGGAGCTGATCATCAATTCCGGTATTGCGGGCGCGCTGAGTAGAGATCTCTCCATCGGAGATATCATTATCGCTGACGACTGTGTTCAGCACGATATAGACGGCACCGAAATGGGAGACCCGCCCGGTATGATCTGGTATCACGACGAGAAGAGGATCGATATCCCCGCTGACAGACTGCTTGCCGATCTGCTCGAGAAGGCATGCGCGGTGCTGGAGGACACCAAGGTTGTCAGAGGCAGGGTCGCTACCGGCGACGCGTTCTTGGCAAAGCGCCACAGACGTCAGAAGGTCAAAGATATGTTCGGCGCCCTTGCCTGTGAGATGGAAGGCGGCGCTGTCGGTCAGGTCTGCTACAGAAACGGCGTTCCGTTCGGCGTTGTCCGCTGTATCTCCGACGACTTTGAAGAATACCGCTTTGTGGATTATGAGAAGTTCCGTGAAGAAGCGGCGGCAAAGTCCATCAAGGTTATCGAAGAAGTCATCCGTTTAAGAAAAGCGGGAGTTAAATTCTAACTAAATAAAAAAACGAAAGGGAGGGTTAAGTTACCCTCCCTTTAAAAATACTTATACAGTTTTAATTCGCCTTTTTCAAGGTCTGTGATACCGAGTGAGAGGAACTCATGGTTCCTGTTGTGCACGCGGTATATTTTTTTGTCCTCTTTTTCGACGTCCTTGAGACGAATGAGATCCAGAGGATTGCCGTTTTTAAAGCGGACCGCCTGCTTATCCGAGACTTCCAGCGCGGGATAAACCGTAAAGAGGCTTTCCACTTCTCTGGGCATGATCTTTCCCTGTTCGCTCTGCGCTTTCAGCTCGTCCAGCGTGATCGCGTCGTCGAGCGTATAGCCGCACGCTGCCGTTCTGACAAGCGCTGTCATACAGCCGACGGTATGAAGAGCGTCGGCGATATCCGCTATCAGCGTGCGGATGTAGGTGCCTTTTGAGCAGGAGACAGAAATCCTGCCTCTCTGCGTCTTCTCGTCAAATTCAAGCAGCTGTAAAGAATACACCGTGACCTCACGGCTTTTTCTCTCCACCTCGATCCCCTGACGCGCGTATTCGTAGAGGCGTTTGCCGCCGACGGATACTGCGGAGTACATCGGGGGAAGCTGGGTGATCTTTCCCTCAAAGCCTTTCAGCGCGGAAAGAAGCTCTTCTTTTGTGACGAAGCTCTTCTTTTCTTCTGTGACCTCTCCCCAGATATCGAGGGTATCGGTCGCCTTGCCGAAGAGAAAATCCGCTATGTAGCTCTTATCCTGTACGGGAATGATGTCCTGCGCTTTGGTAGCAGAGCCTAACAGCACCGGCAGTACGCCGGTGGCGTTGGGATCGAGGGTGCCGGTGTGTCCCGCTTTCTTCTCGCCGCTGAGTTTTCTGACCACCGCGACAACGTCGAAGGAGGTGAATTCAGGCGGCTTGTTGATTACGATGATCCCGTTCATAGGAACTCTTCCGCCGCTTCGATCAGCTTGAGCTTGACGTCGCCTAAGGAGCCTTCTATCGAGCATCCGGAAGCCGCGGGATGTCCGCCGCCGCCGAACTGCTTGCAGAACTGCGCCGCGTCGATACCTTCGTTGGTACGCACGGACACCTTAAAGACGCCGCCCTGCTTCTCTCTCATGGTGATGCCCATCTTCACGCCTTCGATCTCTCTCGGGATAGAGGCAAGCCCCTCCATCTCGTCATCGCCGGCGCCGAGAGCTTCCTGCATGGCGAGGGTAGTGTACACGATCGCACACTGACCTCCCGCGTAGAACTCCATGGTATCGTATATCATACGCTCCATCTTGACCTTGGCGCGGGATTTGGTGACGAAGTTGATGTTGTTGATCTCTTTCCAGTTGCAGAAAGGCATGACCGCCGCCGCGATATGGTGTGTACGCGGGGTGGTGTTGGTATAAACAAAGCATCCCGTATCGGTGGAAACGCCGGTGTAGATCCCTGCCGCGATGTCTTCATCAAGTTCGACATCTAAAAGCTCAAGCAGCTGATAGATAATTTCGGCTGCTGCCGCTGCGGAGGCGTCTACATAGACATGATCTGCTTCTACGGAGTTGGTCCTGTGATGATCGAGGCATAGATCGATTTTTTCAACGCCTTCCATGACGCTGTCGGATAAAAGCTGTATAGCCGCAACGTCAACGCTGACAACATATTCAAAGGAGAAGTCCTGATCCTCATAGTTCTTCGCAAGATACGAGAACTTGGAGGGAAGCTTTCCGTCGATCGCGACGTTGCAGAGTTTTCCCATCTTTCTTAACGCAAAGCACAGAGAGAAGGCACAGCCTAACGTATCGCCGTCGGGATAGGAATGGGTGAGCAGTCGGAATCTGTCGTGCTCTTTTAACAGAGAGGCGGCTTCATCAAGGGTTATCTGTCTCATCTTCATCCTCCTCGTCGTGCTTGATACTAAGAGAGTTCAGGATTCGGGAAATCTCCGCCGAGTACTCGATCGAGTCTGTCGGGGTGAAGATCAGCTCGGGAACATGGCGCAGTCTCAGCCGCAGACCGAGTTCTCTTCTGATAAAGCCCGAGGCGCTCTTTAAGCCCTTGACGGCGTTCTTCGCTTTATCCATACCCTCGAGGGCGCTGACGTATACGGTGCAGTAGGAAAGGTCGTTGGTGACCTCGACCCGTACGATAGACAGAAAGCAGGAGTTGACCCTCGGGTCTTTGAGCTCTCTGAAGATCGCCGTCAGTTCTCTCTTGATATCTTCTGTGGTTCGTCCTAACTTATGTCCTGACATATTTAATCCTCACGATACTCTTCGATGGTGAACACCTCAAAGATATCGCCTTCTTTAATATCGTTAAACTTTTCTAAGCCGATACCGCACTCATAGCCCTCGGCGACTTCCTTGACGGAATCCTTGAAACGTTGGAGAGAGCCGATAACGTCGTCGGCAACGATGATACCGTCGCGTACCACTCTGACGCCTGCGCCGCGCTGGATCTTGCCCGACTTGACATAGCAGCCCGCGATGTTGCCGATAGACTTGATGCGGATGATATTTCTGACCTCAGCGGTACCGAGGATAACTTCTCTGGTCTTGGGAGCGAGCATACCCTTCATCGCGCTCTCGATCTCCTCGATGCAGTCGTAGATGACGCGGTACATTCTCATATCCACGCCGTCGCGTTCGGCGTTCGCCTGCGCTACGGAGTCGGGACGTACGTTGAAGCCTACGATGATCGCGTTACTAGCGTTCGCGAGCATCACGTCGGACTCGTTGACAGCGCCGACTGCGCCGTGGATGATGTTGACGCGTACTTCTTCGTTGGAAAGCTTTTCAAGCGACTGACGAACAGCCTCGACAGAGCCCTGTACGTCCGCCTTGACGATGATCTTGAGCTCCTTGACCTCGCCCAACTTCATCTGATCGAAGAGGTTGTCGAGCGTGACCTTAGTTTGCGCGTTGAACATTGCTTCCTTCTGTTCGTGCTTTCTCTGCTCGACCAGCTCTCTTGCCAGACGCTCGTCGGTAACGGCGTTGAAGGTATCGCCGCCCGAGGGAACGTCGTCAAGACCGGTGATCTCAACGGGAACGGAAGGACCTGCCGATGTGACGCGTTTGCCCTTATCGTCGGTCATTGCGCGGACGTGACCTACCGCGGTGCCCGCGACAACGATATCGCCGGTGTGGAGCGTACCGTTCTCAACGAGGATAGAAGCGATAGGACCTCTGCCCTTATCCAGACGAGCCTCAATGACCGTACCTTTGGCGGCGCGGTCGGGGTTCGCTCTGAGTTCTTTCATATCGGCGACCAGCAGAACCATTTCCAGAAGGTCGTCTATACCCATGCCGGTCTTAGCGGAAACGGGAACACAGGGAGTGTCGCCGCCCCACTCTTCGGGGATGAGTTCATATTCCGTCAGCTGCTGCTTGACCTGCTCGGGGTTTGCGCCCGCCTTATCCATCTTGTTGATGGCGACGATGACAGAAACACCCGCCGCTTTCGCGTGGTTGATCGCCTCGATCGTCTGCGGCATGATACCGTCGTCGGCGGCGACGACAAGGATCGCGATATCGGTGACCTGAGCGCCTCTGGCTCTCATGGTGGTGAACGCCTCATGACCGGGCGTGTCGAGGAAGGTGATGTCGCGGTCGTTGATGTTAACTCTGTACGCGCCGATATGCTGGGTGATGCCGCCCGCCTCGGTCGCGGTAACGTGCGCGTTGCGGATGTAGTCGAGCAGAGATGTCTTACCGTGGTCGACGTGACCCATAACGACAACAACGGGAGCGCGCCCGACGAGATTCTCATCGGAGTCTTCAGAGTCGTCGATGATTCTTTCTTCGATCGTGACGACAACTTCCTTCTCAACCTTCGCGTGGAATTCCATCGCGATCAGAGAAGCGGTATCAAAGTCGACAACGTCGTTGGCGGTGACCATGGTGCCCATCAGGAAGGCTTTCTTGACCACTTCCGCGACGGTCGCCTTGAGCTTTAAGGCGAGGTCGCCGATGGAGATCTCGTCGCCGATGAGAATGGTCATCTTCTTCGCTTTGCGCTCGCGCTCGATACGGTCGAGTCTTTCGCGCTCGGTCTCTCTTTTGCCCATGCGGCGGTTCTTCTGCTTGGAGCGCTGGTTGATCTTCTGCTTCTTGGACGACATGTTGTTTTCGTTTTTCACCTTATCGAGTGCGAGGTCGTCATACTTCTGGTTATAGCGGTCCACGTTGATTTCAACGGCGGAGGTATCGATCACTCTGCCCTTGCCGCGCTTGGACTTGATTTCGGACTTCAGGTCGATTTCTTTCTCCGGCGCTTTTTCCTTCTTGGGAGCGTCAACTTTGTTCGCCTTTTTCGCAGAGTCGGGACGAAGCTTATCCTTCATCTCCTCACGCTTTTTCTTTTCTTCTTCTTTTCTCTTCTTCTCTTCTTCTTCGCGCTTTTCGATCGCGGTCTCTCTTACCGCGAAGTAGTCGTTGAAGTTTTCCAAGGCGTTTTTCTGAGTAAAGAAGTCAAATATGATGTTGAGCTCATCTTCCGTGAGAGCCGTCATCGCTTTTTTATCTACACCGCAGTAATCCTTCAGCACCGCGATGACATCCTTTGTGGTAACAGAAAGGTCTGAAGCGACCTCTTTGACTTTGTATTTAATCATCATAGCCATACTGTTGTCCTCCTTTTATCATCTGTATGAGAGTATCAGTTCCCTGAGCTTATCGGAAAAGCCCTTATCCGTTACGGCGACAACGCCGCAGTAGTGTCCGACACAGTTGCCAAGATCGTCCTTGGAAAAAGGAAGTGTCAAAAGAGCGGCGTCATGGAGCTGACATACTCTTTCTATTTCCTTTTTACTGTTGTCGGAATAGTCGGACGCAAATAATGTTATCTGCGCTTTGTTCTCTTTGATTGCCTTTAGTACGGGATCGTGACCCATTACGAGCTTGCCCGCCCGCCGGCAAAGTCCTAATAGTGACAGAATCTTATTCTGCATTGTTGATTTCCTTTTCCATCTGCTCAAAGATCTCGGGAGCGATCTGTGATGAGAACGCCTTCTCAAGCCTTCTCGCCTTCTGCGCCTTTTTCAGACACTCGGCGTTTTTGCACAGGTACGCGCCGCGGCCGGGTTTCTTGCCGTACAGATCAAGAGAGATCTCGCCCTCTTTGTTTCTGACGACGCGGACAAGAGTTCTCTTGTCTTTCATTTCACCGCAGCCGAGACATTTTCTCAGCGGGATTCTGCGTTCTGCCATGTGTGTCGCTCCTTTCTCTGTGGTTTGCGGGATTTACTCTGCGGATTCTTCGTTGTTTTCTTTATTTTCTTCCTCATCCTCGCCCCAGAAGCCTGATTCGGGACGGATGTCGATCTTATAGCCGGTCAGCTTCGCCGCCAAGCGGACGTTCTGACCCTTGTTGCCGATCGCGAGGGAAAGCTGACCGTCGGGAACGGTCGCCTTGCATGCTTTGGTGCCGTCGGCAGCCATCTCAACCTTAACGACATTTGCCGGAGAGAGCGCCGCAGAGATGAACTCCTCGGGGATCTCGGAGTAGAGAACGATGTCGATCTTCTCGCCGCCTAACTCGTCGACGATGGTGTTGACTCTCGCGCCTCTCGCGCCGATACAAGCGCCTACAGCGTCGATCTCGGAGTCTTCGGACCATACCGCCATCTTGGTGCGGGAGCCCGCCTCACGGGATACGGACTTGATCTCGACGATACCGTCGTAGATCTCGGGAACTTCCTTTTCGAACAGTCTCTTGACAAAGTCGGGATGGGTTCTGGAGATGATCGCGCGCGGACCTCTCTCGGTCTCTCTGACGCCTGCGATGTATACCTTGACCATATCGCCCTCTCGAAGGACGTCGTTCGGGATCTGCTCAGACTTGGGCAGCACGGTTTCCGCCTTGCCGAATTTTAAGGTGGCGTTGCCGGTAACGGGATCCACACGCTCGATGGTAGCGGTAGCGATCTCCTGCGCCTTAGACTGGAACTCAACCAGCATCTGGTCCTTCTCGCCGTCTCTGATACCCTGACGGATCACGGAGCGGGCTGTCTGAACAGCGATTCTGCCGAAGTCCTTGGGTTCGAGCGGGATGCCTACCTCTTTGCCGACGGCGGCTCTCTTACTGATCACCAGCGCGTCTTCTAAAGAAATCTCAAAGTTTTCGTCTTCAACTTCTTCCACAACGGTTTTGTTGAGCTTGACCGCAAAAGCGTTCTTCTCGGGATCCATCTTGATGTCTACGTTCTCGTTGCCGCCGTAGAGATTTCTGCACGCGGTGACGATAGCCTTCTTGATCTGCGCTATCATATATTCAACGGGAATACCTTTTTCCTTCTCGAGGAGCTTTAATGCCTCGAACAGTTCCTTATTGCTTGCCATTTTTTCTGATCAGACCTTTCTATATAATAGTTTTATTGTTTTATTATTTAGTTGTCATTGCGAGGGAGCCACAGCGACCGCGGCAATCCCCTTCCTTTTAATACCGGTTTCTGAGAGAGTGTTAATGCGACCGGCAGTAATGACAGGGGGATTCCCACGTCGCAGGTTTTGACCTGCTCCTCGGAATGACATAAACATTAATCGAAATCGTCTAACTTAATATATGCTGCGTCTTTCTTGTTGATGGTGACTTGGTTTTCGCCGGAGTGGTCGGTGATGGTGACTTCTCCGTTATCGTATGCTGTCAGCACGCCTTTGAAGTCTTTGCCGATACCATCGATGGGTCGGATCATCCGTACCATGATATCCGCGCCGATAAACTCTTCAAAGTGTTTATCCTTGACCAGTTCGCGCTCGATGCCCGGAGAGCTGACCTCGAGGATATATTCTCCGTCGATCGGATCCGCGTCGTCGAGGGGTTTGTCGATTGCTCTCGACATCGCTTCACAGTCGTTGATATCCACGCCGCCGTCTTTGTCGATAAAGATTCTCAAAAACCACTGAGAGCCTTCTTTGAGATAGCGGATGTCCCAGATCCTCAGCCCCAGCTCATCGGCAAAAGGCCGTGCGATCTCTTCCACGATCGCCACCGTGTTTTTCTTAGCCATTTTCTCACCTCGGTTTCGTAAAATGCCTTAAAGAAACAGTAAAGAGCGGGTCCGTCAAGACCCACTCTATACTCTGAAGTATATTCTACTGTAAGGTATTTTAGCACTTCTGTATAAAAAAGTCAATAGAGATTTATGAAATTTGCTATTGACAATTTCAAAAACTTGTGATATTATAATACCAACCCACAGGGTAAGTAGGTTATAATTTGGAGGATAATATGAGAACAATTACGGATTATATCGCTTTTCGATGTTGCAGCCATCTGCAAAGCAATTAAAACTTCCCGTCAGCTTTACGGCTGGCATCTCCCCTGATCTGTAGAGGAGCCCCCTCCGGCACTTTGTGCCACCTCCCCAAGGCTATTGGGGAGGCAACCCCTCCGGCACTTCGTGCCACCTCCCCAAGGCTATTGGGGAGACTAATACTATTAAAAAAGGAGAAATCGTTATGTCAAATATTTATCAAAAAGCATCGGACTTAGTAGGAAGAACCCCTCTGTTGGAACTCTCCAATATAGAAAAAGAAAAGAATCTTGACGCCGCTCTGCTGGCGAAGCTCGAATACTTCAATCCCGCCGGTTCGGTCAAAGACCGTATCGCCAAGAGGATGATCGAAGACGCGGAGGAGAAAGGCTTACTCAAGGAAGGCTCCGTTATTATCGAGCCCACCTCCGGCAACACCGGTATCGGACTTGCCTCCATCGCGGCGGCGAAGGGTTATCGCATCATCATCGTGATGCCCGAGACGATGTCCATTGAGCGCAGACAGTTGATGAAGGCGTACGGCGCCGAGCTGGTGCTCACCGAGGGCAGCAAGGGTATGAAGGGCGCGATCGCCAAGGCGGAAGAGCTTTCTAAGGAAATCGAGAACTCTTTCATCCCCGGACAGTTTGTCAACCCCTCCAACCCCATGGCGCATTATGATACCACCGGTCCCGAGATCTGGGAAGATACCGACGGTAAGGTAGATATATTTGTCGCAGGCGTCGGTACCGGCGGTACGGTAACAGGCGTTGGCGAATACTTAAAATCAAAGAATCCCGATGTCAAGATCGTCGCGGTCGAGCCGCTGACTTCTGCGGTACTGTCCACAGGCGTCGCGGGCGCGCACAAGATCCAGGGTATCGGCGCAGGATTTGTTCCCGATGTGCTGAACACCAAGGTTTACGATGAGATCATCCCCGTATCCAACGAGGACGCTTTTGCGACAGGCAAGCTGATCGGCAAGAAGGAAGGTGTGCTGGTAGGCATCTCCTCCGGAGCCGCCGCTTTTGCTGCGATACAGCTGGCGCAGAGGGCGGAGAACAAAGGCAAGAATATTGTCGTGCTTCTCCCCGATACCGGCGATCGCTATCTCTCGACCCCGCTTTTCGCGGACTGAGTAGTTGTCATTGCGAGGGAGCAAAGCGACCGTGGCAATCCCCATGTCAATAATGCAATTCGATAAGATAAGTTTATTTGAATGGCAGCAGGAGGAAGGGGATTCTCACGTCGGGCTGCGCCCTCCTCAGAATGACTTTGGTTTTCAACAGCTTCGGGGTGTTCTCCGGAGCTGTTTTCGTATATTGACTATATGAGGAAACGGTGATAAAATAACACCATCCTCACAAAGGAGGAAGGTATATGACAAAGAAAGTGTCAGACAGAACGCTTCACATTGTCCTCGCTGCAATGTTTGCCGCGATGACCGCCGTGCTGACGGCGTTCGTTCAGATCAAGACGCCGACAGGCGGTTATGTTCACTTAGGCGACGCGATGATCTATCTTACCGCGTCCTTCCTGCCGATGCCCTACGCGGTGTTGGCGGCGGCGGTAGGCGGCGGACTTGCCGATCTGCTGGTCTATCCCGAGACGATCATTTATACCATTATTATTAAGGCGATCAACGCGGTGTTTTTCTCGTCCAAAGGCGACAAGATCCTGACCAAGCGCAACGCTTTGATGACCATTCCGTCGGGTTTGGTGACCGTTGTAGGATATTCGATCTCAAAGTTTATCCGTGTGATGATCGCGGGAGGTACCGTTCAGGCGGCGATCGTCGACGCGTTATGGAAGGCGCCCGAGAATACGATCCAGGCGGTCGCGTCCGCTGCGGCGTTCATCCTGATCGCGTTGGCGTTCGACAAGGCGCAGATCAAGAAGCGTATGCTCAGAGAACTGTAAAGAAAGCACCCGCGAGGGTGCTTTCTTTAATGAGGAATCAGGAATGAAGCGACTTTATTCAAACGGTGTTGATTTAGGAAAGAGTGTTATGGTATAATACCCTTATCATAATGTAAAGGAACCGGTTATGAAAGCGTTGATTGCGATGTCGGGCGGGGTAGATTCCTCCGTTGCGGCATATCTGATGAAAGATTTTGAGCGGATCGGCTGTACGATGCGCCTTTTCGAAAGCGAAGAGGACAAGAAGAATACGAACACCTGCTGTTCCTTAGAAGACGTGGAGGACGCGAGAGCGGTATGCCAAAGGCTCGGTATCCCGTATTATGTGTTCAATTTTCAGGAGGACTTCGAGGAGAAGATCATCCGCAGCTTTGTTTCCTGTTATCAGCAAGGCAGAACGCCCAACCCGTGCATCGACTGCAACAAATACATGAAATTTGAGAAACTGCTGCAAAGAGCGCAGGAGCTTTCCTGTGACTATGTGGTGACGGGTCACTACGCGCGAATAGAGGAGAAGGACGGAAAGTTCCTGCTAAAAAAGGGCAGGGACGTTTCAAAGGATCAGAGCTATGTGCTCTACTCTTTGACGCAGGAGCAGCTCGGGCACATCCGGTTCCCCCTCGGCGAATACACCAAGGATGAAGTGCGCAGAATCGCGGGGGAAAACGGCTTTGTCAACGCACGCAAAAAGGACAGTCAGGATATCTGCTTTGTTCCCGACGGCGACTACGCTTCGTTTATCGAGAGATACACGGGAGAGGTCAAAACCGGCGACTTTCTCTTGTCAAGCGGAGAGAAGGTCGGTACGCATAAGGGGATCGTCCACTACACGATCGGTCAGCGCAAACACCTCGGGATCGCCGTGGGCAAGCCGATCTTTGTCACCAAGGTCGACGTGGAGAACAACACCGTCATCCTCGGTGATGAGGAAGAACTGTTCAGCACAGAAGCGATCGCAAAAGATTTCAACTGGATCGCGGGAGCCGCGCCCCAAGAGCCCGTGCGCTGTACCGCCAAAACACGCTATCGTCAGAAAGAGGTCGAAGCGGTTGCCTATCCTATGGAGGACGGGAGTGTAAAGATCATCTTCGATACCCCCATCCGCGCTATCACCCCCGGACAGGCGGCGGTGCTCTATGACGGCGACGTCGTCCTCGGCGGCGGAGAGATCATTTGATTAAGGGCAGTAATAAAAAATACGCAGGAGTTCACATCGAACTCCTGCGTTTCTTTATGTGTGATGAATTGTTAAAACTCAAAGGTGTCGGGAGATTCCTCGGCGATCTCTTGTGCGGGAGCCTCTTCGGCAACTTCAGCAGCTTCTTCCGCCTGCGCGATCTTCTGCTGCTCTTCTGCGATCAGCGCTTCGATCTCGCTGTTGGTCTTGATGTCATCGACCGCTTCGGTGGCTTTGTCAACAATATCCTCTACCTTATCTTTCGTAGCGTCCTTCGCCTCTTTGGCGGCGGTTTTCACTTTTTCTGCCTTTTCCTTGGCGTATTCCTTTGCTTTCTCGGCGTTTTCCTGTACGGCGACCTTGGTCTTCTCCGCAGCGTCTGTCGCGAATTCCTTGGTCTTTCTCGCGAACTGAGCGCCCTGAACCTTCGCCTTGTCGGCGGCGACGGCAGCTTTTTCCGCCATGATCTTCTTGAGCTTTTCGGCGTTCTCGGAGCGGATCTTGGTCTCGTTCTGGATGTTGAGAACCTCAACATATTTCAGAGAAGCCTTGGTGATTCTCTCGGAGGTAGTGTCGATAACCGCGCACAGCGCTTCGTTCTCGGGAGAAGCGTTTTCTCTTAAGTTCTCATAGAAGAAGCGACCCAGCTCTGCGTATGCCTGGTCTCTGGTGGCAGAGTCGGACTTGATCAGCTTTTTGAGGTGATTCAGCTGCGCTCTCAGGCGGTTTTTCTCGGCAATAGACTCCGCGATCTCGGACGCGGTATCCGCAACAAAGCAAGCTCCGTTTTTCAGGCTGTCGGTTAAACTCATAGTAATTCCTCCTAAAGATTTTTCTCTGTCTATCATTATCGCAGAAAATGATGAAAAAATCAATAAGTTTTTGTAAACACTTGAAAAATATTTGATTTTTCCCCTCAATACTGTTATGATGTTATCAGCGGCTTTAGGGAAAGCTGTTTTCAGGGTTGATTACAAAGGAAGATTGTTATGTCGAATGTGATTTCCAAGGACTTTACCTGTCCGAACTGTAACGAGACAACATCGCAGATGCTGTATATCAGCATCAACGCGACCAACGATCCGCAGTTTCGCGAGGATCTGCTCTCGGGAAAGCTGCTCGAGTTTCACTGTGAGAACTGCGGCTATGAGGGAAGATTTGCCTATCCGCTCTTATATAATGATATGAAACGGCGCTTCATGATCTATCTGATCCCCGAGATAGACCGTTTTCAGCTGGAGGACCGCGCCTTGGAGGATGATTACAGAAACCTCAAAGGTATCACCAAGCGTATCTGCTCGGACTTCAACACCTTTAAGGAGAAGCTGTTCGTGCTCGAGTCGGGACTCGACGATATGGCGGTGGAGCTGACGAAGTTTGCGATATCCGAAATGGTGGCAAAGAAACACGACTTGCCCCGCGTGGAGGAAGGATATCTTTCTCTGTATAACCGAGAAGAGAACACCATAGGTTTTACCTATTTTCTGGGAGAAGATCACGAGCCCTTTGTCCAGTCGGCGCGTCTGGAGATCTATTATAAGAGCCTGAAGATCGTCGATGATATCTGCAAGAACGACAAGAAGCTCTCGGGCTTTATCAAGATCGACCGCGAATGGGCGGAGAACACCTTGTTCCGATATAAGAGAATCAAAAAATAGTGAAGAGATAAGAGATAAGAGTGAAGAGTGGCGGTTACTCGCTTCGCTCAAACAATTATATTTTGCTTAACGAAAAGCAGGAGCTTCTTTGTGAAACTCCTGCTTTACTATTTGTACCAATATAAATTCAGGTGAGGGCAGCGCCCTCCCATAACTCTTCACTCTTACTTCTTCACTCTTCACTCATCATATAGTACATCCTTGACGCGAAGTCGGGGAAGACGCGGATGTTGTCGTTGAGGCCGTTGCCGCAGAAGCTCGGCTTGAGCTTGACGCCTGCGTTCATCAGCGCCGCGCCGGAGACGTTGTGATCTTCACTCTCCGTATTCATATTCACGAAACGCGCCACAATGCTGTGCGCCAGAGAATCCTGCTTGATATGGACGGGGGAGAGGATGTTGACCAGAGAGCCAAAGAGCTTGACGTTAAGCTTTCCCGAAAGATTATAGAAGCGATAGGTCTTTTCGGGATCAAGCCCCTTCGCCTTGAAGATCTCAAGAGGAGTGTTGGGCAGGGAGAGCTCCTGCATCACCATTCCGACCGCCTGCGTCTTATCCCGGGATACCACAATCCACTGGTGGATGTTTCCCGATTTGACGCGATAGAAGGAACCGTTCTGCATGGTATCTCTCCATGTTTTATAAAGCGTGATCTGGAGCTTGATGTTCTCCTTCTGTTCCTTTGTCAGGTCTCTGACGTCCAGTTCATATCCCAGCACGCCGAACGAAGCGATGTTATAGCGTGTTTCGAGCGGTGTGGAACGCAGTGTCTGGTGGTTGGGAGACGCCGCGACGTGCGCGCCGACACAGGAGAGAGGATAGCCGTAGCTGTAGCCCTCCTGGATCCGTGTCCGGCACATAGCGTCGGTATCGTCGGAGCCCCATATCTGCGGGAAGTAGCTGAGGATACCGAGGTCAAAGCGGTTTCCGCCCGAAGCGCAGCCCTCGAAAAGGATATGAGGGAAACGCTGACAGAGCGCGCCCATGATTTGATAGAGTCCGATCACATACCGATGGGCGACTTCTCCCTGCTGCTTGGAAGGAAGATAGGGGGAGAAAACATCGGAGAAGATACGGTTCATATCCCATTTGATATAGGTGATATTGCCTTTGGAAAACACCTCGCTCATTTTCCCGATCAAGAAGTCCACGACGTCGGGATTGCACAGATCCAGGATACGCTGGGTCCGGCCTTCGCTGTGGAGCTTTCCGGGGATCTCCATCGTCCAGTCAGGATGGGCACGGTAGAGATTGCTGTCGACGTTCACCATCTCGGGCTCGACCCATAAGCCGAACCCGATGCCCAGAGCGGTGATCTTATCGGAAAGGCTTTTGAGCCCGCCGGGCAGCTTCTTCGGGTTTTCATCCCAGTCGCCTAAGGAGCGTTTGTCGTCGTTGCGTTCGCCGAACCATCCGTCGTCGAGTACAAAGAGCTCTACGCCCAGATCTTTCGCCGCCTTGGCCAAAGAGACTAAGATCTTTTCATTGATATTAAAGTAACACGCTTCCCAAGAGTTCAGAAGAACGGGACGCTCCTTATGCTTCCACTCGCCGCGGACGATGTGTTCTCTGACGAAAGCGTGCATATGCAGGCTCATATCGGAAAAGCCGGAGGGTGAGAAGGTCATAACCGCTTCGGGGGAGTCGAAGACCTCGTCCTTATTGAGCAGCCAGCGAAATCCCGTAGGCTGGATACCCGTGACGATATGCGTTTTTTGGTATGCGTTGAGTTCTATGGATTCATAGTGGTTTCCCGAGTAGATCAGGTTAATGCCGTAAACGTCTCCGAAGTCCTCTGTCGCGTCCTTTTGGTGCAGCATGAAGAAGGGATTCGCGCGGTTGGAGGAGACGCCCGCGCGTGATTCGATCACATACCGTCCCGCGCCGAGAGGAGAAGTGTGCTTCGACATCTCCCGTGCCCACGCGCCGTGGAAGGAAGTGATATCCCATCCCGCCTCGGGGAAGTCGAGCTGCAGGGACATCAGCCGCTCGATCTCTACCGTGTCGTCAAAATGATTGATCAGTCTTGCCCTGCGGGTGATGACGTCACATTCGGGATAGACATAGTAGTGCAGCTCCAGCGTCAGTTGTTCGTCGCAGAGAGTGACACAAAGGTGTTCCGCTGTTCCTTCTGTATAGGAAGAGGGAAGGACGTCGCTGTGCGGATTCTCACTGTCGATCACTGCGTCTTTGAAAAGAAAGTCGCAGGTGCGCGAACCGTCGGGCTTTATAAGCTCTATAAACGGTTCTTTGATATCTCCGTGTCCGAAGCAGGAGAACTCCAGGCACATATCCTCAAGCGCGGTCGTCGGATGCTCCGGAGAATACGCGATACAGTTGGTAGGCTCAAACTCGCGTATCTCCGTCATCGCGACAAGATCTTCGGGGGTTGAAACGTTGATTTTTCTGCCGTAGTAGAGATGCTCGAGATGTCCGCTCTCTGTCACGGCGAAAAGATAGGAAGTGTTTTCGGTATGCAGGAGAAAAGCCTCGTGCTTGCCGCTGATTATCTTGATCATGAAATCACCCGATTCTGTTATTTTTCTTGATGTTTCTTATCGATGGTAGACATGATTTTCTTTTCGTTATAGAAGCCCAGAATGATCGCGCCGAGCGTACAGAATGCGACCGCGACAAATCCGACAAGGATCATACCGGTGACGGACGCGGTGATGTCGTTGCTGTTTGCGTTCTGGGTTGTGCCGATGATTGCCAGAGAGGTGAACACCAGCATTGCGAGCGACTGGCCGAACTTCATGGCAAAGGTTCTTGCCGCGAAGAACATACCCTCGCGGTTCTCGCCGGTCTCATAGCCGTCAGCCTCCGCAACGTCGGCGACGATGGACTGCGGGATAATACCCAGAAGCGCCATCGGGAACGCCGCGATCACGCAGATCAGCACGCCGTAAACCACGCCGGGTATCACGGTGGTGCCGATGATGCCGATCAGCGCGGAAATCACATAAGCGAGAGCCAACCCAAGGAAGCCGGTAATAACCAGTTTCTTTTTCCCGAACTTGCGAACCAGCTTCGAAACAAAGGGATAGAAGCATGCCGAGAGCACGGTCATACCGCCGAGGAAATACATCGTAAAGGATTCGTCAAGCTTCATGGAGACCTTGACGAAGAAGGGCAGACCCGTCTGGAACAGCGTCAGACCAACCCAGTACATGATGTCGGAACCGGCAAAGGTACGGAAGTCCTTGTTCTTGAAGGTAGCGGCAAGGGATTTGAGCATGTTGACATTAGAGGGTTTGGTATCGACAAACTCCTTTTCCTTGAGGAAGAAGGTGGGGATCAGCATGCAGATACACGCGAAAACCGCCAATACGATAAAGCAGATACGATAACTCCACGCAAAGCCTACGCTGCCGCGCAGCATACCGGCGAATACGAAAGGCGTATAGGCGAACATGGTGCCCGCGAAGAACGTCAGCGAGATTGCGGTGGAGATGAACATACGGTCATCCTGTGTTTTGCCGAATTCGGAGATCAGCGCGTTATACGGAGTACAGTACATCGTCATAAACAGATAGAACAGTACGATGAATACCGAGATCCATACGATATTGACGGAGCTGATGGTTTCGACAGGAGCGCAGAACAGAAGCACGGTGACAACAGACAGCGGAACCGCGGCGTACTGCATAAAGGGAATACGTCTGCCGCGCTTATTCTTGCTTCTGTCGGAGAGCGAGGCGATCCACGGGTCGGTGATCGCGTCGAACACACGCGACAAAGCGGTGATCAGTCCGAGTATGGTCAGAAAGCCGCCGATGACCAGACCGGGTACGATATACTGGATCGCGCCGCTTTCAATATCGCCCTGTGTGGGCAGATAGAAGGTGACGAACCAAGCGCTGATGATACCGCTGAGAGTGGACCATCCGAGCTGACCGATGGCAAAAATGATCATTTGTCCTTTTGTTAATCGTTTCATAGTTTCCTCCTGTTATTACGCTTTCAGGCCCATTGCAAGCTTGACGACTTCGTACGCGCCGTTGTAGAGACCCGCTTTCTTGTTGTTTTTGATGTTGTCGCACATCATCTTCAGGGTGGTGTGATCCGTCATGAAGAGCTTGATCATCTGCAGAGTATGCGGAATATCCTCACATTCCAGCGTGCCGTCGCCGAACTCCGCCGAGTGGATCGCGCCCCACTTTTCGTGACCGCCGATCCGTTTTAAGAACAGCTTGGGGATCGGATAGAACGCAAGCTCGGATGGTTTTGTCACCAGCACATCCGCCGACCGCATCAAGAGGTTGGTGCAGTAGACTGCTTCAAAGATATTCTCATGGAAGAAAGCGTGAACGCCCTCGACCTTGCCGTCGATCGCATCTTCACAGAAGGCAACGGTATCATCCCAGTTGTTCATGTGCTCTGTATACAGACCGTCGAGCTCGGGGATTTCTTCTTTGAGCTCGTCCCATACCTTCTGATAGTCGCCGACATTGATATACAGCGCCGCCATATTGCTGCTGATCGCGGGGATAAGGTAGCGGATGATAGCGCAGAACAGTTCCTTCTGGGCGCCCGCGCCGCCGATGGTGAGCAAGAACCGCATCGGCTCGCCGTTTTCCTTTCTCTCGATTCTTTTTTCGCAGTCGAACTCGATGTTATCAACAAGCTCGTGGTCGATATAGTGACCGACGTATCTGAGCGCGTCCTCGTCCATCGGACGCAGGATATTCTTCTTGTTCATGCCGTTTAAGATCCGATAACCCATATAGCTTTGGTAGGTCTGCACGGTATGCAGGGCACCCTGCGCCAAGTGCAGCGCCATCGGCCAGTTGTCGGGGATCGCGTTGACCACATATTTCATATCGGCATGTATCGCCGCCTGCGCAGGCCACACATGGGTGCCGATCAGAGGAATATCCTTGGGAACATTTTTGAACACGGGAGCCATCAGCTCGGCGTTCTTCTGGTCGGAAGCGTTATAGGAGAGCTGTCTGAAGCCCTCATAGTTTAAGGGTTCCCACACGACTTTGTTGAAGATCTTACTCTTCTGCGAGATACGAGATCCCATCGAGTAGAGATCGTTCTGGGCGCCGATGACTTTGGTGCAGGTGGTGTCGGTATAGGAGTTGAGATCCATCCAGTAGGGAGTATAGCCCAGCGCGTGCGCTGCGGACGCCATCGCCATCGAGATTCGATAGTGGCCGAATCCCATGCGGATGTTGCCGACAATGATTCCTTTTTCACGGTCAAAGGGGATATCGCCTTCACCCTCGGCGACACGGATATCATAAACGCCGAGAGGTTTTGTAAGCGTTTGGTTCTCGACGATCTTGACCGGATAGTCCGCGTCGGAATCGTCGCCGTATTTTCTGATGTATTTGTTTTTGGAGTTCAGCGCCTTTTGATAGTCGCCCGGCTTGATCTCGTTGTCAAAAATGATTTTGCTTTTGTCTGTCATAGGATCAGCTCCTTTTGGTTGTGAAAAATATTCTTTTGTGCAATTTGTTGATGATATTCCACAAAGATGGACATATTTTATTTATTATATCATATACATTATATAATAGCAAGGAGATTTGCAGTTTTTTGACAGAAAAAAGCAGCCTTTATGAGAAGGCTGCTGAATAGGTTATATCGGTTAATCGGTTTTTCTTCTGAGGGTTTTCAGATATGCTTTATGCTCGTCTGAAACGCGGTAAGATTCGACCGCTTTCTGGATCGTTTTGTTGTGCGTCCAGCGGTCGAGGATGTTGTTCTCAAGGGGCTTTATTGCCGCGTCATACTGCTTCGCCAGCGCAGTGGCGAGATACCACGCGCGCATCATGTTGACGTAGTATTCTTCCGAATGGACGTCACACACCATGTAAAGATATCGTTCTTCAAACAGATCGTTTAAGAAGTACTTCATCAAGCACAGTATTCCGAAACGGACGGTATAAGGCATGTCGCTGTTCAGCCACTTGTCAATATACGGCGGCAGTCTGTCGGGATATTTCGCATACGCCTTGGGAGAGAGGGTGTCGGTGATTGCCCAGCTGTCCGCATAGGGGAGAAACGCTTCGATTCTCTGTGTCGCTTTTTCGAAGTCCCTTTCTTCACAGAGGATCAGCGCGTGAAGCATATTTTCATCAAAGTATGTGTGCGGCAGTTCGGAGAGGAAACCCTCGGACAGTCCCCCTTTGATCAGCTCTTTTGCGAGTGAGCGCAGTGTGGGGAGGCGAACGCCGATAACGGTATCGGGATCGACGGTCGGGTTGAGCTTTGCGGTCAGTTCTCCGTATTTTTTGTCTTGTAATTCAAATAGTCTTTTCTGTATTTCGGTCATATCAGTTGTTCATATAATTGTGTGCGGAGGTGGCGGCGATCGCGCCGTCCGCGCAAGCGGTCACGATCTGTCTTAAATGCTTCTTGGTGGTGTCTCCTGCGGCGAACAGACCCGCGGTCTTGGTTTTCATATCGCTGTCGGCGACGATGTAGCCGTTTTCATCCAGCTCGACGAGATCCCGGAAGATCTCGTTGTCGGGGATCAGACCGATCGCTTCAAACACACCGCCGACCTCTAATTCTTTTTCTTCATCGGTGTCGATATTCTTCACTCTCAGCGCGGTGATCCGCTTTTCGCCCAAGAACGCAAGCGGGATATGACGGGGCATTGTTATGACGTTTGAAAGGGAAGAGAGTTTGTCCAGATAGCTCTTGGAGGCGGTGGGATGATCTCTGCGGAAGATGAGATAGACCTTCTCGCAGATGTTGGAGAGATAGATCGCGTCGCCTAAGGCAGAGTTGCCCGCGCCGATCACCGCGACGGTCTTTCTGCGGAAGAAGCCGCCGTCGCACACCGCACACCAGGAAATACCCCTGCCTCTGAGTTTGTCCTCTCCTTCGATATGGAGTTCTCTGCGCTTGACGCCATTGGCGATGATGACGGTTTTCGCCTGATAGTCGACCGATGACGCGGTAACGGTGAAGATGTCGTCTGCTTTTGTGAGCGCAGATACATCGGCAGAAACGGATTCCACACCCAGCGCGTCGATCTGCGCCTTCATCGAAGCGGCAAGCTCAAAGCCTTCTATCTCCTTATAGGAAGGGTAGTTCTCGATAGTGGACGTCAGCGCAACCTGTCCGCCGAATCCGCCTTTCTCGAGGATCAGTACACTCATTCCCGCGCGTTTGGCATAGACCGCCGCGGTCATTCCCGCAACGCCCCCGCCGATAATGATTAAGTCATACATGGCAGTTCTCCTTTCAATGATATCATTGTCATTGCGAGGAAGCGCAGCGACCGCGGCAATCCCATTCTTTTAGAAGACGGTAGTAGTAACAAGGGGATTCTCACGGGGCTTTGCCCCTCAGAATGACAGCGAAATATTTTACAAATTCTTATTGGATTTATACAAACGTCTGTGTTATAATAGTTTTATCCCAAAAATATGATAAAACGGAGGTAACAATATGGCAGCAGAACATTTAAATGAAAACAATTTTGAAAGCGCGATTCAGTCCGGCGTCACCTTAGTAGATTTTTTCGCAACATGGTGCGGTCCGTGCAAAATGCTCTCCCCGATCATCGAGGAGCTCGCATTAGAGGCAAGCGGCTTCTCGGTCTATAAGGTCGATATCGACGAGAGCGAAGACCTTGCGATGGATTTCTCCGTGATGAGCGTTCCGACGCTGATCATCTTCAAAGACGGCGAAGAAGTCGAAAGACTCATCGGCGTGCGTTCCAAAGCGGATATCTTGAGTGTCATACGCTCCTTTTTGTGATGGTTCCTGTCTCCCCTGTCGCTTAGGGGAGATGTCAGTCATGTAGGCTGACAGAGGGGAGTATCAATTGTATGAGCAAAGCGAGTATCTAATAAATTTCCCTGCTCAGATCGGGCAGGGAATTTTTTGCGCCAAAAAGGCATTTATTCATAGTGAAAATACTGCTTGATCGCAGAGAAGGACTTGCCGGAGATCACGTGCTCCATACGGCATGCGTCCTCGGAGGCGGTCTCTTCATCCACGCCCATATCAACAAGGATTTTTGTCAGAGTGATATGGCGCTCATAGATCATGGTCGCGACCCTCATCCCTTCTTCGGTCAGGCTGAGACCGCCGCCTTCGCCTACGCTGACATATCCGCCGTTCTTGAGCAGGCTGATGGCGCGGCTGACCGATGGCTTGGAGAAGCCCATATATTCGCCGACATCAATCGCGCGGACAAAGTTCTTTTTCTGCGAGAGGATGAAGATGGTTTCCAGGTACATTTCACCTGATTCCTGAAGATGCATATGTTCCTCCGTTGGTTATGTTATCAGTTCGGGTTTTCGTCGTCTTCGTTGTTGAGATTGTCGTTTAAGATATCAGCGATGATCTCTCTCTCATCCATATGATACTTCACGCCTCTGATCTCCTGATAATCCTCGTGACCCTTGCCGGCAAGCACCACGATGTCGCCCGGCTTGGCGTTTTCGATACAATAGCGGATCGCGTCGATACGGTTGGGGATGACAACATAGTTGCCGCCGACCTTATCGAGACCGATCTTGATATCCGCAATGATGTCCATGACATCTTCAAAGCGGGAGTTGTCTTCGGTGACGACAGAGAGATCGGAGAGTCTGCCCGAGACCTCGCCCATTTCGTAGCGGCGCTGCTTGGGACGGTTGCCGCCCGCGCCGAACATGGTGATCAGGCGGTGAGGATTATATTCTCTTAAGGTGGAGAGTACATTCTCCATCGAGACAGCGTTGTGTGCATAGTCGATCAGCATCGTATAGCCGCCGGGAACCGGCACGACTTCGACTCTGCCCTTGACCTTGACGGTTTTCAGACCTTTGATGATGTTCTGATCGGTGATATCAAAGTGACGGCAGACGGAGATCGCCGCCAGCGCGTTATAGACGGAGAATCTGCCGGGGATCGCAACGTCAAGCGTGAGTTCCTTGACGCCCGTGGTGTTGAAGTGTACACCGATAAAGCCGGCTTGCGCTACCAGCTTGTCGCCGTGAGCGACAAGATTCGCGTCTTTGTTGTAGCCATAGGTCTCGATCGTACACGTGTGATCCTTGATGATCGCTTCAGCGCTTTCGTCGTCGATGTTGATCAGACCGACCTTGCACTGCTTGAACAAAAGGCTCTTGCAGGCGAGATATTCATCCATATCTTTATGCTCCGCGTCGCCGATGTGATCGGAGGAGAAGTTGGTGAAAATACCGTAGTCAAAGAGGATGCCGTCGGTGCGGTGCCACTTCAGACCTAAGGAAGACGCCTCAATAACCATTGCCTTGCAGCCTTCCGCGACCATTCTGCGCATCGCCTGCTGGATCTCATAGGATTCGGGAGTGGTGTTGTTGGTTTTGTAGATCTGGTTGTCGATCACGATACCCAAGGTACCGATGGTGCCGGTCTTGATACCCGCGTTCTCGAGGATAGAGCGGATCATCGCGACGGTAGTGGTCTTGCCCTTGGTGCCGGTGACAGCGATCGTCTTTAAGGATAAGGCGGGATGATTGAAGTACTCCACACTCATCAGAGCCAGCGCCGCTCTCGCGTCCTTGACCTTGACGACAGCGGTGTGAACGTTCGCCTCTACGTCGTCCTCGACGATCAGAGCGGTCGCGCCCTTTTCGATCGCGTCGGGGATGAACTTGTGACCGTCGACGTTATAGCCCTTTAATGCGACAAAAGCGCAGCCGTAGCTGACTTTTCTCGAATCGTAGATAACATCCTTGATGTCGATGTCCAGCGAGCCCTGAACAAGCTCGAAATCTATTTTTGTCAGTAAGGTGGATAGTTTCATTTGAATAACCTCCGAGTGATAACGCTTTTCGCACCCATTATACTATTAATAATAGGTCCGTGTCAATCTGTTTTGACGGCGGGAATTTACAGATTTAGTAAAAATACACGAAAATAAAGTTACAAGCTGTAACCTTTTCGCTTTAGTTCCAAATGAGAATATTGACACGACAGGGTCACAACCCCTTGGGGGTGTCTTTTGCGTTATGGGTAGCAAGTTGCACAAAAGTGAAATTGACGTTTTTACCAAATGAAAAAAGCCTGTTTTGTGGAAGATTTACAGAAAGAAAAAAATTCATGGTAATAATCACTAAATTTTATATCCATATTTATTATTTTGGATAAAAAGTACAATGGGAGTTGAAATCAGGCTACATTATATGGTAAAATTTATACAGTGATTAAGTGCCGTAGTTTCGGATTCTCTTCGGCACACACTAAAAAAATATTTTGAAGAAAGAAGGAAATCCATTATGAAAAAGTTACTCGCGCTGGTATTGGCAGTTCTGATGATTGCTACCGTTCTCGTAGCGTGCGGCGGCGGCCAGACCACAACCACTACCGGCACAGGCAGTGACGGTGGCGCTGATCTGAGCGATCTCGGCGGCGAAGACAACGTTACTCTGTTGGTATGGGCTCCCGAAAATGCTGTTGCGTTAACAACCGAATTGTGTAACGATTTTATCGCTCAGTATCCTGACAAGAGCATCACCATCGACGTTAAGCCGATGGAAGAAGGCGAAGTTTCCGGTCAGATCCTGAACGACCCCTCTGTTGCTGCAGACGTATTCAGCTTTGCTTGCGACCAGCTGCTCCAGCTTGACAAGGCTAAGGTTCTGGCTCCTCTCGACGACTATGTTGACGTAGTCGACGGACGTGACGCTAAGCCTGCCGTAGAAGCTGCTACCCTCAACGGCACTCTTCTCGCGTTCCCCGAGACCGGTGAGAACGGCTACTATCTCGCTTATGACAAGAGCGTAGTCTCCGACGAAGACGCGAAGACCTTTGAAGGCGTTCTCGAAGCTTGCCGCAAGGCCGGCAAGAAGTTCAACATGGACGGCGGCAACGGCTTCTATTCTTGCATGTTCCCCTTCACCGGCGGTTTAGAGATCACCGGCGTTGAGGACGGCGTACAGCAGTTCAACGACTATGACGAAGAGAAAGTTGTCGACGCTCTCGAGGCGTTCTACAACCTCTTCCAGGAGTACAGCGATGTATTCCAGTCCGACAACGTTGACAAGACCGGTTCCGGTATGGCTACCGGCGGCGTTGCAGCCGGTATCGACGGCGCTTGGAACGCTGCTACCGTTAGTAAGGCTCTCGGCGACAACTACGGCGCTGTGAAGCTGCCCACCATCAACATCAAGGGCACCGACACCCAGATCATCTCCATGAACGGCTACAAGTTCATCGGCGTCAACGATCTGTCTTCCTTCCCCTACACCGCACAGGCTCTGGGCAACTATCTTGCTGACGAAGCTTGCCAGCTCAAGCGTGCTGAAGATCTCTCTTGGAGCCCCTCCAACCTCACCGTTCAGCAGTCCGACGTTATCGCGAAGAACGTTGGTTCTCTCGCTTGCCTCGATCAGGCTAACTATTCTCTGCCTCAGGTACTGAGCAACACTAAGTTCTATGGTCCTATGGGTACCCTCGGTAACTACATGATCAAGAACACCGGCCTTTCCAGAGACGATCTGAAGGCTGAGTTCGATAAGGCTATCACCAACATCAAAGACGAATAAGATCGAAGAACTTTCCCTCGCAGCCCTTATATAATCTCGGGCGAAGAGAGACCGACATCTTTTTGATTTGATTTCGGTAACATTTATTTAGGATTATCAGGTCAGGCGGGGATCTCCCCGCCTGACCGGAGAACTTTCCCTTTTTGGGACGCAGCGTAGGGGCGAGCTTTGCTTGCCCGCGCAATTAGAGGCGAGCGTGTGAAGCTCGACCCTACGATAATAACTGTTCTTTTTGAAATGAACATGATACTGTATTGAGTGGCGGGGATTCTTCCTGTTACCATCAAAAATCTTTCAAGCTGGGAAGTGAACTGATGAAATATATTGATTATGTACAGCTCAACCCCTTCCAGAAATTCGGCTATAACTTTACTAAGTTCTTCAAGAATTTACCCGGTAATCTTAAGAAATTCTTCCTTGCGATCGGTAATTTCTTCAAGAAACTCGGTATCGGCATCGGAAAAGGTTTTGCCGGATATTTCACAAGATTTGCCAGGGGCGATTGGGCTACAAAACTGTCCTACATCATTATGGGTGTAGGCAACGCCGCCAAAGGTCAGATTATCAAGGGACTTTTGTTCTTGGCGATTGAGATCGGATATATCTTTTTCATGGTCTCCTTTGGTTGGCACTATATCTCGAAGTTCCCGACTCTGGGAACCGTAAGCCCTGTAGATGAGAACGGTCGCCGTGTCAAGGGCGTTCCGGTCGATAACTCCATGCTGATCCTCCTTTACGGCGTATTGGTTATCGTTATCACCGTTATCTTCTTTGTCGTTTATATCGCGAACACCAAGTCTGCGTATAAAGCGCAGCAGACGGTCGCTGCAGGCGAGAAGCCGATCGGCTTCATCGATGAGGTCAAGCAATTCTTCGACAGCAAGTTCCATGTAACGCTGCTGGCGTTCCCGACGCTGACGATCTCCGTATTTACGATACTACCGCTGATCTTTATGATCCTGATCGCGTTTACCAACTTCGACAGCGATCATAACGAATTGGCAAGCCTCTTCACATGGGTCGGTTTTGACACCTTTAAGGAAGTGTTCTCCACCAGCGGCGCGAGGTCGATGGGTAAGACCTTCCTCGAGCTGACAGAATGGACCCTGATCTGGGCGGTATTCGCTACCGTACTCAACTACATCCTTGGTATGATCGTCGCTCTGATGATCAACAAGAAGGGTATCAAGCTCAAGGCGTTATGGAGAACCCTCTTTGTTGTTACCGTTGCGGTACCTCAGTTCGTATCTCTTCTGCTCATGAGCCAGATGCTCAACGCCAACGACGGTGCGATCAACATTCTCCTGTGTGATACGCTGCACTGGATACCGCAGCATATCGACTTCCTCGGCGGTGATCCGCTTGTCGCGAGAATCACGGTTATCATCGTTAACTGTTGGGTTGGTATTCCGTATACCATTCTGATTACCTCGGGTATTCTGATGAATATTCCCGCCGATCTTTACGAATCCGCAACCATCGACGGCGCGGGTCCTGCAAGATCCTTCTTCAGCATTACCTTACCTTACATGCTGTTCGTTACTACACCTTACCTTATCACCAGCTTTGTCGGTAACATCAACAACTTCAACGTTATCTACCTGTTGACGTCGAACCTGCAGGATTCGAACGACCTGTATCACGCGGGACATACCGACTTGCTTGTTACATGGCTGTTCAAGTTGACGATGTCAGAGCACGACTATAACTTCGCCGCGGCGATCGGTATCTTGGTATTTATCGTCTGCGCTACGATTTCACTCTTGACCTTCAACCTGACAAAATCTGCGAAGGATGAGGAGGCGTTCTCATGATAAAAAGTTATAAATTCAGACGCGTTTTCGCCAACACCTTTATTTATGTTTTGCTCGCAGTTTTAGGTCTTATCTGGGTTTCGCCGCTGGTTTATCTCGTACTCCATTCGTTCAGAGACGACGGCAGCTTGGCGTACGTTGACTATCTGATTCCCAAGGCGTTCTCCTTCCAGAACTACATTGATCTGTTTACGCCTACTTCGGGCGGTACCAACTTCCCGAGATGGTTCCTTAACACCCTGATTGTTGCTGCTTTCTCCTGCGTTATCTCCACCTTAGCGGTTCTGATGGTTTCCTATTCCTTCAGCCGTATGAGATTTAAGGCAAGAAAGCCGATGATCAACATCGGTATGATCCTGGGCATGTTCCCCGGCTTCATGACCATGATCG
>CAZPOG010000008.1:0-33718 GCA_964588105.1 uncultured Ruminococcus sp.
CCAGCGCCGATCGCGGCACAGACGCGATGATCGTCACTATCCGCAACACCGACATCGATATGGACATGAAGAGCGTTTATCCTAAGGTAGAAAAAGGCGTAAAGCCCGCCACTGCCGCTTCTAACGCTCCCTTTACCGATGACACCTCCGCAAGCGTAGGCGACTATGTACAGTTCCAGCTCGTATCCACAGTTCCCGAGATGAGCGACTACACCACCTATATCTTCAAGTTCAAGGATACCCTTTCCACCGGTCTGACACTTGACAAAACCAACGCTCACCCCATGACTCTCACCATCGGTTCCGAAACCCTGGTCGAGAACACCGATTACACCTTCACACAGGACGGTCAGAGCTTTGTAGTAGCTATCACCGATCTGAAGGGCCTCGAAGCTGACACTACCAAGGAAATCTCCGTAGGCGATACCATCACCCTGACCTACTATGCAGAGCTGAACGCGAACGCTGTGATCGGCACTGCAGGCAACGCCAACAGCGCTACCGTTGAGTACAGCAACGATCCCTCGAGCGCTACCGAGACCGACGAGTCCAATCCCGATGTTTCCAAGGTCTACACCTACGAGATCGAGATCAACAAGTTCTCCAGAGACGGCGCCGACGAGGTCGCTCTTTCCGGCGCTAAGTTCGAGATCTACAACACAGCGGAGAACACAGCCAACAGAGCTCCCATCCAGCTGATCGAGACCGGTACCAACACCTATCGCGTTGCGACTCCTCAGGAGATCTCCGACACCAACGTTACCAAGGTTACTGAGGTAACTACTCCTTCCGACGGCAAGATCAAGATCGACGGTCTGAATCTTGACACCACCTACTATCTCAAGGAGACTGAAGCTCCCACCGGTTACAATCAGCTTACCAGCGAGGTCACCGTTGTTATCAGCACTGATAATTCAGCAACTTCCGGTACAGTTGAGGACAACTACGCCAGCGTATATTACACAGTCAGCGGCACACAGAACACCAATGCAAATGATAACAAGGTCAAGATCGAGAACCGTCCCGGCTCTATGCTGCCCACAACAGGTAGCATCGGTACCATCGGTCTCACCATCGCAGGTGTAGCCATCGTTATCTTCGGTATCGTATTCACCTCCCGCAAAAAGAAGAAAGCAGCTAAGGATTAATCCGGATGAATGATAAACTGAGGAAACTGATTCGGGTATTTATCATACTGATCGGAATCGGGATACTGGTTTATCCGTCACTGAGTCAATTTCTCACTGAACAAAACGCCAGCCGTGCCGTCTCATCGTATGACGACACAGTCAAAAAGACCGAAGATGCACGGCTGGACGCTCTGTTGGAAGAAGCGAGAGAGTATAACAGGCTTCTCGCTTCTTCTA
This sequence comes from uncultured Ruminococcus sp., assembly GCA_964588105.1. Lineage (GTDB taxonomy): Bacteria > Bacillota > Clostridia > Oscillospirales > Acutalibacteraceae > Ruminococcoides. Next base: position 1,368 of record CAZPOG010000008.1, read on the forward strand.
CCGGTTTGGAAAAACCGCCGGTAGACGCCAACGGAGATCCTATCACTCCCGACAGCTACGGGCATATGCTGAATTTGGGCGGCGATGGGATGATGGGCTATATCACCATCCCAAAGCTGAATGTTACCGCCCGTATCCTTCACGGCACCGAGGAATCTGCGCTGCAGGTCGGTATCGGTCATCTGCAAAACACTTCTTTGCCGGTCGGCGGAGAAACGACCCACTCTGTTCTTTCGGGACACAGGGGACTTCCGACTGCGGATCTGTTTACCGACCTTGATCAGCTTACCGAAGGCGATGTTTTCTATATCAAGGTACTGAATCACACGCTATGTTACACGGTAGACCAGATACTGACCGTTTTACCTGACGAGACCGAAGAACTCAGGATTCAGGAAGGCAAGGACTATGTCACCCTTGTCACCTGCACGCCTTACGGCGTCAATTCCCACAGGCTGCTTGTCCGCGGCGTCCGCACGCCGTTCGACGACTCACAGGAGATCCCCGTATACGAGGTGGTCGACATGAGTTCGTTCTGGTCAAGGCTGCCTGCCCAATACCGACATATGCTCTACGGAGCGGCGGCGATTGTCGCGTTTCTGATCATTTATTGGATCATCATTTTGATCAGAAAGAAGATCAAGAAAAGGAGTAACCCCGAAAATGGCGAAGACCATGAAAACGGAGAGAAAACTGAATAACCTTCTGTCCGCTGCGGGGATATTCCTTGTGGTCTTGAGCATCATGCTCATGAGCGTATTATCCGTCCCGGCGGCAGAAACAAGCGGAAGTCTGACGCTTCGCTGTGTTTTCTCCGTCGAGGACGGCGAACGCGTTCTGCCGAACGACGAGTATTCGCTGGCTAAGATCGCCGACGCGTCGATCACGGATTCCTCTGTGACCTATACGACGCGAGAAGATTTTACGAGCTATGACTGCGATTGGCAGACCATGGCGGCGTCTAAGATGAACGAGAAAGCAAAGGCGCTGGCATATTATTGTGAAAAGAACAGCTGTTTTACCGCCTCTGCGGTAACCGATCAAAACGGCGAGCTGCAATTCGAGAATCTTTCTGTCGGTCTGTATCTGGTTGCAAGAACAAAGACGGATGCCGCGAACGCGGATTTCATAACCGATCCTCTTTTGTTCTTTGTTCCTCAGAGCGTCAACGATGAGACGGTGTATGACATTGTCGCGACGCCGAAGTTCAGCTATTCTTCACCGGGCAAATCAAACACGCCCGGTACGCCGAAGTCGCCTTCCGACGGCACCCTGCCTCAGACAGGTCAGCTTCTGTGGCCGATCACTGTTTTGGCGGTTTTGGGCTGCCTGCTGATTCTCGGAGGCTCCGCTCTTCTGAGAAAGGAGGGCTCCGGTGAGAAAAAAGCTCGCTAAAATCATGCTGATCACGGGGATAGTGTGCGTACTCGCCGCGCTGTCCCTGTTTATATATAACAAAGTCGTTTCCGACAACGCCGCAAAATTCGCCGAGGAAGTGGTCACCGAATTGCAGGAATCCGCTTATTCCGAGGAAGATAGGGAAGAGAAGAAACCGGATGATGACAGTGATGAACTCTACGAAGCGCCGGATACGCTCACCGTCAAAGAGTACGAGTTTATCGGTTATCTATCGATCCCCGCCCTGCGGCTGAATCTGCCGGTCATGGCTGAGTGGAGTTATGAGAACCTGAACGTATCTCCGTGCCGTTATTCCGGCTCACCCGCGACCGATGACTTCGTGATCGCCGCGCATAACTATTCAAGTCACTTCGGCTTTATCTCAAGCCTGAGCATCGGCGATACCGTCAGCTTTACCGACGTCCACGCAAAACAGATCGACTATAAGGTCGAGCTGATCGATACGCTGTCGCCGACCGCGGTCGAAGATATGACTGCCGGTGAATATGACCTCACGCTGTTCACCTGTACCTACTCCGGTCAGGCGCGCGTCACCGTTCGTTTGAACAGGATCAAGTAATATACCTGAAATATAGAATAATCGAAAACAGTAAAATAAGAAACCGATAACTGGCTATCTTGCAGCAGTTATCGGTTCTTTTTTTGTTTATTATGTTATGTAATCAGTCCGGGAGATCTTCGTTGATCGGGTCCTGTACTTCGCGTATCTTAACGGTAACAGATACACCGCGTCCGCTTCTGAGCGTGGACTGTTCCTGACATCTTGCAAACTCTGCACGCAGGACAGCGCTGACTGCTTTCTGTCCGAACTCGTCAAGCAGGGTGAATTTGCGCATGACGTCCTCGTATTCTTCCTGCACGATCCAGTTACCCATGACTTGGATCTCGCCTTCACCGGGTTTCGGCGCGGGTGAAGGATCATCAGAAGCGCCGAGAATATAGTCGAGCCGGCGGTCAAATATCTCCGAGAGCTTATCCAGCATATCGAAGCTCGGTTTGCGTCTTCCTGTCTCCCACATGGCAACTGTTCCGTTGGAAACACCGATTGCTTTGGCAAGATCGATCTGTGTCATACCCTTTTCTTTTCTGAGCTGTTTTAATCTCTCTGCAAACATAATTCTCACTCTCCGTATTTGTTATGTTCCTATAATACTATTAATACAACTGTCTGTCAAGAAATAGTTTTACAATATTAAATATATTTGTTAAATTTACAAATTATTCATAACTTACAGTTAATTTTATATTGACAATTCTAACAAATAGTGTTATTCTATGTGTTAGAAAAGTGAGATAACGCTTTTCGAAAGTGCAGATGTCAACGCGAGTTGTTACCTGTGACCGGGGCAGTCCGGGTCAAAGAAAACAATAAGTATAAGAGGCAAAAATGAAGAATCGCGTCAGACAAAGAGCTAACCATAAGAAGAAAGTCAGAGAGCAGATGCTCGAACGCCGCAACGACTACGGCGCAAAAGACCTGACCGCCTACAATGCCGTCAATCGCATCCGAACCGGCGGCAAGGCGTCGATCGTGCTCAGATAATTCTGAAAGCTGCCACCTGATTGGGAGAGAAGGTGGTTTTCTTATGCCCGGATTAAACGGGGCCCCCGAAAAGCCCCTCATGTGGTCTCCGAGAAGCCCCTGCTTCTTGGAGAAAGGACGAGTTGTGAAACGATACGAGAGTAATCCGTTCAGGATTGCTCTCAATGAGTGAAGCAAACGAGGACGCGGGGAGAGGAAAAACGGCGGAGCGATACGGGAGTGGTCACGCTTGACCGCTCCCAATGAGCAGAGCCGAATTTGACGAAGAAAGGAGAAACGACATGGAAAAGACTACGTTGAGCGTAGCGGAACTATCGATGCAGATGCTGGAATCCGGACAAAAGTTTAGCAAAATTAAAGATATCACCGCTTTTTTCGGAAAGACGTTTGCGACTCAGCAATATTCGTATGACTTTGCAATCTATAAGGCGATAAAAGCAAAGAAAAACACTGCCAAAAAAGCAGAAACGAAACGATAGTCGTTTTTCAGCAATAAAAAACGCCCCGGTGGCGGGATCAGAGATATGATAGTCCGATCCTCCAACGGGGCGATTTTGCGTCTATATAGCCGAGAAACGGCTTGTTTATGCGGTTTTAGAGAAAAGAGTGAAAAAGAACAAGACTCCCGATTGTATCAAATCGAGAGTCTTAGTTTGGTTGCGGGAGTGGGACTTGAACCTCACGACCTCCGGGTTATGAGCCCGACGAGCTACCAACTGCTCCATCCCGCGATATATACTGTTGTTCAGTGCATATATATTAGCACTAATCCCTGACTTTGTCAAGGGATAATCCTGTCGAAACCGTTTTTTCTTTAAAACGTGAAAAAATCCCGCTCTGATGATCAAAAAACTTGTTGAATACTGTCAGAAAAACCGGTGTTTTGACGTCGTCTCGTCAGAATCCCGCCGTGAAATCACCCGGATCAATCTGTGTGGACAGAAGCGGTTTTACACGGTCGTAAAAGAGGTCGGGTTTATTGACAAATAATACATTTATGATACAATTACTACGGTGAAATCTAATTTCATGCAAGGAGTTAAAAATGAGCTTATGCTATCAGTGCTTTCATGAATATGAGGGATTTATCTGCCCCTATTGCGGCTATGATGCGCAAGCAAGCAGGGGAAAGTACCCCTTTGCTTTGCCCTGCGGCGCAGTCGTAGGCGGCAAGTATTTGATCGGCAAGATCCTCGGGCAGGGCGGCTTCGGCATTACCTACATCGCGCAGGACTACAAAGACAAGCATCTCGTTGCGATCAAGGAGTTCTATCCCGATTCATTAGCGGGACGCAGCGGCGTGACCGTTGTTCCTTTCACCGGCGAGAGGGAAGAGGCTTTTCTCTACGGCAAGGAGTGCTTCCTTGAAGAAGCGAAGACCCTTGCCCAGTTCATCGGCGACCCGAACATTGTGCAGGTGTTTAACTATTTCGAAGAGAACAACACTACATATTTTGCGATGGAATATCTCGAGGGCGAGAGCTTGATGGATTACCTTAAGAGAAGAGGCGGACGCATCCCCTATGATGAGGCAAAACGCTTTTTCTTTCCGGTGATGGACGCTTTGTCGATGGTTCACGCGACGGGCATCATCCACCGCGATATCAGTCCGGATAATATTTTCATCACGAAGGACGGCGCTGTCAAACTGATCGACTTCGGCGCCGCGAGATATTCTCTCGGAAATCGTTCGTGCAGTCTGGATATCGTCCTCAAGCACGGATACGCGCCCAAGGAACAGTATGTTCGCCGCGGCAGACAAGGTCCTTTCACGGACGTCTACGCCTTAGCGGCAAGTATATATTATGCTATCACCGGCGAGCTTCCGCCCGACTCCATCGATCGTATGGAAGAAGATACACTGATCGATCCGAGTTCACTGGGCTGTGATATTCCGTCCGGCGCAAAAAGCGCGCTGATAAAAGCGTTGTCGGTCAGAGCGGAGGATCGCTATCAGAGCATGATGGAGTTCAAAGAAGCGCTGATTGGCGGTGAGTCCGTGACTTTTGTGACTCCGGTGCAATACACAAATCCTCAGACGGTTACCATTCGTGATTTCTCGACGATTAGTTCCGATATGTCGCCGCTGTTGAAGCGCGCGTATCTGTTTTTAGAAGACGGTGATTGGAATAGTGCGGATACCTATGCCGAGCGTGTGCTCGATCAGGATCCCGAAAACGGCGAAGCGTACCTTGTTAAGCTGATGGCTCAGCTTCAGGTTCATCAGTGGAATGAACTTGTCAGCCTGCCTAAGCCTTTTGATGACAGCAACAATTACAAAAAAGTGATTCGATTCGGAAGGGCTGCGCTGGTATCCGAGTTGGAAAGATATAATGTTTGGATCAGAGAACAAAATAAGGCAGCACAGCTGGATACGGTGTATAACAGAGGCGTCAACCTGATGAATTTTGCAACAAACGCAATGGGATTTACCGTGGCAGCAAACGTATTCAAGTCAATCTCCGGATGGAGAGACGCCCAAGCGCTTTCCGAAGAATGCTTCAACCAAGCTGAGAACGCTCGCAAAGAAGCGATTTATCGGGGAGCGGTAAAGCTTCAGGAGCAAGGATACTATGACGAAGCAATAAAAAAATTCAGTTCGGTTTTTTTCTACAAAGACGCAAGACCTCGGATCGATTTTTGTAAAAGAAAGATTCATGAGTATCGACAGCAGGAAGAATACTATATTGCGGTAAAACAGATGGATTACAATTCTGTTGCGGTTTTATCTCAGGCAAAGGCAACCTTCGGAAAAATGCTTGATTTTAAAGACGCAAGATACAGATATGAGGTGTGCAGCAGAAGAATCGAAGTACTGAAAAGGCAGAAGAAATGAGATACCGAAAAGGATAAATAAAAATGAGTTTATGTTATCAATGTTTTCGTGAATACGAGGGATACATATTCTCGCCGCGGCTTTTTTCTCCTCAGCTTTATACTCTTGCATAAGAAAACAACTTGTGCTATACTACTTGTAATTGCGAAAAACATTCACGGAAGGTGAAATTATGTGTAAGAAAACATTCTATATTACGACCCCGATCTATTATCCCTCGGGCAACCCGCATATCGGACACACCTATACCACGGTGGCGTGCGACTCCATCGCGCGCTATAAGCGTATGCAGGGTTATGATGTGATGTTCCTCACCGGTACCGACGAGCACGGTCAGAAGATCGAGCTCAAGGCGAAGGAGATGGGCGTTACCCCCAAGCAGTATGTGGATGATATCGTTCTGATCTTCAAGAAGCTGTGGAGCTTCATGAACATCGACTATGATCGCTACATCCGTACCACCGACGACTACCATGTCGAGGCGGTCCAGAAGATCTTTAAGACCCTGTATGACAAGGGCTACATCTATAAAGGCGAATACAAAGGCAAGTACTGCACTCCCTGCGAGAGCTTCTGGACGGAGTCTCAGCTGGTCGACGGCAAGTGCCCCGACTGCGGCAGAGAGGTCGTCGAGGCGAAGGAAGAGGCGTATTTCTTCAAGATGGCTCCCTTTGCCGAGAGGATCGAGAAGCTCCTCACCGAGACCGATTTCTTAAGACCTAAGACACGCGCTGTCGAGCTGGTCAACAACTTCCTGCAGCCGTCTGTTGACGAGAACGGCAACAAGACCTACGGCTTAGAGGATCTCTGCGTATCGCGCACGAGCTTCACATGGGGTATCCCGGTGACCTTCGATCCCGGTCATGTGGTCTATGTCTGGATCGACGCGCTCTCCAACTACATCACCGCGCTGGGCTACAACAACGGCGCGTATGATGATTACGGCACGTACTGGCCTGCCGACGTCCACATGGTCGCGAAGGATATCATGCGCTTCCACGCGATCATCTGGCCTGCGATGCTGATGGGTCTCGAAGAGCCCCTTCCCAAGCATCTCGCCGTGCACGGCTGGATCACCTTCAACGGTCAGAAGATGTCTAAGTCTTTAGGCAACGTTGTCGATCCGTTCATCCTCGGCGAGCGCTACGGCGTAGACGCGATCCGTTATCATATCATGAGAGAGATGGCGCTCGGCGCGGACTCTTCCTTCTCTAACGAGATCATGATCAACCGTATCAACTCTGATCTTGCCAACGGGCTGGGCAACCTTGTCTCCCGTACCGTCGCGATGATCGACAAGTATTTCGGCGGCACCCTGCCGACCGACAGAGAAGCGGGTGACTTCGACGACGACCTCAAGGCGGTCGCGCTTTCTCTGAAAGAAAAGGTCGACGACGCGGTTGAGAACACCAAGCTCAATATCGCGCTCGAGGAGATCTTCAAGCTGATCGCCAGAGCGAACAAGTATATCGACGAGACCACCCCGTGGATCTTAGGCAAGGACGAGACCAAGAAGGCGCGTCTTGCCAGTGTGCTGTATAACCTGCTCGAAGCGATCCGTATTGCATCCACCTTGCTTTCCGCCTTTATGCCCACGACTATGCCCAAGGTGTTTGAGCAGATCGGCGCGGCTGACTTCGCGACCTATGAGAACTCCGACAAGTTTGACGTACTGCCTCTTGACATTACCGTTCACAGAGGCGAGGCGATCTTCCCGCGTATCGATATTGACAAGGAGATCGACGAACTCAACCAGATCTTCAAGAACAGCGAAGAGAAGAGCGAGCCTGCTTTCACTCCCGAGCCTCACAAGGACGAGATCGCCTTTGACGACTTTGAAAAGGTAGAGATCCGTGTGGCGAAGGTCAAGGCGTGCGAGAAGGTCAAGAAGTCTAAGAAGCTTTTGAAGTTCACCCTTGACGACGGCTTCGGCGAGAGGATCATCCTCTCCGGTATCGCCGAGTTCTACGAGCCCGACGAACTGGTCGGCAAGAACATCGCTTTCATCGCGAATCTCGCTCCCCGCAAGATGATGGGTTTCGAGAGTCAGGGCATGATCCTGTCCGCGGAGTCCGACGGCAAGCTGCGCGTCGTCACCATCGACGATGAGATCCTCCCCGGCGGACAGTTGGTTTGATTCAATTCATAATGCATAATGCATAATTCATAATGGAATGATTACGGCGGGAACATCCGCGCCTGATGTAGGGCGGGGGCTTGCTCCCGCCGAAATTATATTAATTCAGAAGTCAATCAGAAACCGGCATTAAAACGAAGGGGATTCTTCGGAGCAAATGCTCCTCTGAATGACAATCAGCAAAAGAGTAGTATCATGATATACCGTAACATTTTTGACGCGCATGCGCACTATGACGACAAATGGTTTGACGAAGACCGTGACGAGCTGCTGTCCTCAATGAAGGAGTGCGGCGTGTCGTATATCCTCTCTGCCGCGGTGGATATCCCCTCGGCAAAGACGCTTTTGGCATATACAAAAAAATATGAGAACTTTTATACCTGCGTCGGCGTCCATCCGGAGAATCTGGAAGGACTCGATGAAGACTATCTCGATCAGCTTGCCGCGTTATTGAAAGATGAGAAGGCGGTCGCGCTGGGAGAGATCGGGCTTGACTATCACTGGGAGATCGACAGAGATTCCCAACACCGTGTCTTTGAAGAACAGCTGAGGCTCTCAAAGGAGCTGGATGTTCCTACGGTGATCCACGATCGCGAGGCGCACGGAGATATCATGGATTATCTGAGAAAGTACCGTCCCAAAGGACTGCTCCACTGTTATTCCGGTTCGGTCGAAATGCTCAAAGAGGTAATGAAACTCGGGCTGTATATCTCCTTAGGCGGCACTGTTACCTTCAAGAACGCGCGCGTTCCCGTTGAGGTAGCCGCCGCGGTACCGCTCGACAGGCTTCTGCTCGAGACCGACGCGCCGTATCTTTCTCCCGTGCCTTTCAGAGGCAAGCGAAACGACTCGAAGAACATCGCCTATACCGCCGAACGTATCGCACAGATCCGGGGAATGGATACGCAGGAGCTGATCGATATCACTACCGAGAACGCAAAAAGGCTGTTTACAATTAGGAATTAGGAATGAGGAATTAGGAATTGTCATTCAGAGCAAAGCGAAGAATCCCCTTCTTCCTGCAACCGGTCGTAATGACAGGGGGATTGCCGCGGTCGCTGTGCTCCCTCGCAATGACATTTCATCAACGAGGTGCCATATGAAAATCCGTCTTGACAAGTTCATATCCTCCCACACGATGTACTCGCGCTCCGAGATCAAGACGCTGATCAAAAAGAAAGCCGTCACCGTCAATGGGGAAACGGCGAAATCGTCCGACAGCAAGATAGACACCGATCACGATACCGTCATGCTCGACGGCAGAGAGATCGTCTACAGAGAACACGTCTACTATATGCTCAACAAGCCCCAGGGCGTCGTCTCCGCGACAGAGGACAGGGAAGAGAAGACAGTTCTCGATATCCTGCCCGACGAGATGAAGCGTCCCGGTCTGTTCCCCGCGGGAAGACTGGACAAGGATACCGTAGGGCTTTTGATCATCACCGACGACGGAGATTTCGCCCATCGGATGCTCTCTCCGAAGAAGCACGTGTACAAATATTACCGCGCCGAACTCGATCGAGCGCCCGATGACGATATCAAAGAGGCGTTCTCATCGGGAATCACCCTTATAGACGGTACCGTGTGCGAGGGCGCCGAGATCCTGTCGATCGAGGGGAATACGGTCTGTCTTTCCATTCGGGAAGGGAAGTACCATCAGGTCAAGAGGATGTTTGCCGCCTGCGGCTATACCGTCACTGCCCTTAAGCGCTACCGGATCGGCGCTTTGGAGCTTGACAGCTCCCTCAAAGAGGGAGAGATCAGAGAGCTGACAGAGCCCGAGTTGGCGCTCATCTTCCAAGAGTGACAAGAAAACCCGCGTTTTTTATATACTTTTTCATATTAATTTGGCAAATCGCCTAAAAATGCATATCCATTTTTTGTGCTATCGGGATATTGTCTAAATTTCGGTATGAATATTTAGTGAAAAAATAAGTGGTAATGCAAGGAGAATTGTGATATATTATATCTGTACAATCACCGAAAGTGTGACAGATTGGACGTAAATGGATTATATGGAGGTTTTCTAATGGCTAATGTATCACTGCAACACATTTATAAAATTTACGACGGTAACGTTATTGCTGTAACCGATTTCAACCTCGAGATTGAAGATAAGGAATTTATCATTCTCGTAGGTCCTTCCGGCTGCGGTAAGTCCACGACCCTGAGAATGATCGCGGGTCTGGAGGATATCTCCAAGGGCGAGCTCTATATCGGCGACAAGCTGTGCAACGACGTAGCGCCCAAGGACAGAGATATCGCGATGGTTTTCCAGAACTACGCTCTGTATCCTCATATGACGGTTTATGATAACATGGCATTCGGTCTGAAGCTCAGAAAGATGCCCAAGGAAGAGATCAAGAGAAGAGTCGGCGAAGCTGCTCGTATCCTCGGCATCGAAGAGTATCTTGACAGAAAGCCGAAGGCTCTCTCCGGCGGTCAGAGACAGCGTGTCGCGCTGGGTCGTGCTATCGTTCGTGATCCTAAGGTATTCCTGCTTGATGAGCCGCTGTCCAACCTGGACGCGAAGCTGAGAGCTAACATGAGAACCGAGATCAACAAGCTCTATCAGAGACTGGGCACCACATTCATTTATGTAACCCATGACCAGACAGAGGCTATGACGATGGGTACCCGTATCGTCGTTATGAAGGACGGTTTCATTCAGCAGGTTGATACTCCTCAGCATCTGTATGACCTCCCCTGCAACAAGTTCGTCGCAGAGTTCATCGGTTCTCCCCAGATGAACGTCAGAGAGGCGATCCTCGTTAAGGAAGCAGGCAAGTTTGCCCTTAAGTTTGACGAGTACACTGTATATCTGCCCGAGTCCAAGAACAAGAACGGCTGCCTTGAGCCCTATGCCGGCAAAGAAGTTTACTTCGGTATCCGTCCCGAGCACGTTCACGATGAGGCTGAGTTCTTAGATAAGTACAAAGCAGAAGGCGGCAACGGCATCGTTAAGGCTAACGTTGACGTTACCGAGCTGATGGGCGCAGAGATCTATCTGTATGTCAACATCGGTGGCATCCCGATCACCGCTCGCGTAGAGCCCACCTCTACCGCGAAGCCCGGCGACACCATCGAGATCGCGTTCGAGCTTGAGAAGCTCCACCTCTTCGACAAAGAGACCGAGATGACTATTACAAACTGATCGTTTGTAAAGTGAAGAGAGAAGAATGAATAGTGAAGAGTGGCGGGAGGACTCCGTTTTCACCTGATTCCTATTTGATCTTCCTGTTACAAAGCCTACAAGTGTATATGCAATAAACATGAGGAACGGACAGCAATGTTCGTTCCTCCATTTTTTAAATGTAGGGGAGGGCTTTCACGCACTCCCTGAACCTTGATAATAGATGACTTTTCCGGTTGCGAATCACGTTAGCCGTAGGGCAAGGCGCCCACGACTTGCCGAGCCTCCCCTACTGCTTAGGGGAGGTGTTAGCCCATAGGCTGACGGAGGGGATAATACTAATTGCTCGACCAACGGGAGTAACCTTTTTATAAACGGTGCGATAATCACAGCGTTTCGGCAAGTCGAGGGCGCCTTGCCCAACAATTTATCTTGACCACAATATCTTGTGGTCTTTTTTTATGCAGACACAGGCGTAAAGCTCATTCACAAAAAATTTGCAAAATTGTAATTTTTCATGGTTTCTGCCGGAAATCGGCATTATTACACAGTTTTTCGACAAAAAACAAATCGACGAAAAAACAGCGAAAAATCTCAAAAAATGCGATAAAATCGAGGTTTTTCAGTCGTATCCGCAAGAATGATTCTATAAAAGAAAATATTACCGTTGTGCAATAATTATGAATAATTTATTATTATTTTGCGGTTTCATATGAAAATACGACAAACGAATTTGAAAAAAAGGTTGCTTTTTCTTTTGCTTTTGTGTAAAATGTATATGAGATAGGTGGCATTTCTATGAAAGTCGCCAAATCGTTCGGTATTTTGACTATTCTTTTTATTTCATGAAAATCGGAGGAGTACTATGTCCAATAGATTATTTCAAGGCGTTATCCATCAGATGAAAGACGCTATCGACAGAACGATAGGAGTGGTTGACGAGACCTCGGTCGTGATCGCATGCTCTGAGCTGGGCAGGATCGGCGAGGTCAACGAGAGCATCAATTCCGAGACGCTTTCGGCTACCGTACCCTTTGTAATTAACGGACACACCTTCAAGTCGTTCGGCTCTTCTTCGAGGGCGGAATACGCCGTATTTGTATCCGGCAGCGATGAGATCGCCCAGAAATACGCCCAGCTGCTGGCGGTTTCTCTCTCATCCATCAAGCAGTATTACGACGAGAAGTATGACCGTTCCAACTTTATCAAGAACGTCATCCTCGACAATATCCTTCCCGGCGACATTTATCTCAAGGCGAGAGAGCTGAGATTCAACAGCGAAGTCAGCCGTGTGGTTATGCTGATCAAGATCACCTCCAAGACGGATATCTCCGCCTTTGACGTCGTACAGAATCTCTTCCCCGACAAGACCAAGGACTTTGTCATCAACATCAACGAGACAGAGATCGCTCTTGTCAAGGAGATCAAGCCCGGCATCTCTTCCAAGGATCTTGAGAAGCTCGCTGGTTCTATCGTCGATACCCTTTCGACCGAGTTCTATACCCACTGCACCGTCGGTATCGGTACCGCTGTCGTCGGCATCAAGGATCTCGCTCATTCCTTCAAGGAAGCGATGGTATCCTTAGAGGTCGGCAAGGTGTTTGACACCGAGCGCACTATCGTCAGCTATGACAACCTCGGTATCGCCAGACTGGTTTACCAGCTGCCGACCAACCTCTGCGATATGTTCCTCAAGGAAGTATTCAAGAGAGGTTCTATCGACTCGCTCGATCAGGAGACCCTGTTCACGATCCAGAAGTTCTTTGAGAACAACCTCAACGTTTCCGAGACTTCGAGAAAGCTTTTTGTACACAGAAACACCCTGGTCTACCGTCTCGAGAAGATCAAGAAGCTCACCGGTCTCGACCTGCGTGAGTTCGAAGACGCGATCGTCTTCAAAGTAGCGCTGATGGTCAAGAAGTACCTGACCTCTGCGCCGACAAAATACTAATAAGACATTATGTGGGAACCTGCTTGTCATTCAGAGGGAGCAAAGCAACCGAAGAATCCCATTCCTATTGCAACCGGCAGAAATGACAAGGGGATTGCCACGTCGTCGTCACGGGTTATGTTTGCAGAGCGGTCAAGTATGACCACTCTCGTGCTCACGTCGCCGTTCCTCCTCTCCCCAAAACTCGGGGAGTTTTAGGGACCCCATATGGCACGAGCCTCGCAATGACAACATAAAGGATAGATATTATGATTGAATTTAAAAACGTATCAAAAATATACAGTTCCAACGGAGCCCACGCACTTCACAATGTTTCTTTGAGCATTGAAAAAGGCGAATTCGTCTTTATCGTGGGCGCTTCCGGCGCGGGCAAAAGTACCTTTTTGAAACTGATCATGCACGAAGAGGTTCCCTCCAAGGGTACCATCGTCGTCAACGATATGCATCTGGAGAAGATGAAACGCCGCAAGGTGCCTTATCTCAGACGTACCATGGGTATCGTCTTCCAGGACTTCCGTCTGATTTCCAAGATGACGGTATATGAGAACGTCGCGTTCGCGATGCGCTGTGTCGGCAAGAAGAACAGCACGATCAAGAAGCGCGTACCCTACATTCTCGACCTTGTCGGACTCAAGGATAAGGCCAACGACCATCCTTCGGAGCTTTCCGGCGGTGAGCAGCAGAGAGTCTCGCTCGCCCGCGCTTTAGTGAACAACCCCGAGATGATCATTGCCGACGAGCCTACGGGCAACATCGACCCCGAGATGTCCTATGAGATCATCGAGCTTCTCTCGGAGATCAACAAGCGCGGCACTACCGTGCTGGTCGTTACCCATGAGCACGAGCTCGTCAAATCCTTCAACAAGCGCGTTATCACCATCGACGCCGGAGAGGTCGTCTCCGATACCGGCACGCCCGAGACCTATATCGCGATCTAATCTTTGAGGACGTTTGTACAAGCGTCCGGAAAGGAAAATGTATATGAATTTTTCCAGCTTCGGCTATCTGATAAAGGAAGGCTTCAAAAACATATGGAATAACCGTATGATGTCGCTTGCTTCCGTCGGCGTTCTGGTATCGTGTCTGGTGCTGACCGGTTCGGCGATCATGATGACGGTCAACGTTACGGGTATCGTCTCTTCCGTAGAGGACAAGAACGTCACCACCGTCTATCTTGAAGATGATATTTCCGAGTTAGAGGCTGTATATATCGGCAAGTCTTTGGAAAAAATAGACAATGTGATAGAAGCCGATTTCTATCCCAAGGATGAGGCTATCAAAGCATACAAAGACGTACTGGGCGACGAAGTGTTCCAGAATATGACAGGCGACGACAACCCGCTCCCGCACGCGTATCATATCATCATGGAGGATCTCTCCAAGTATGACGAGACGGTCAAGGAGCTTCTGAAAGTCGAAGGCGTAGCGGAGGTTTCCTCTCGTTCCGACGTAGCGGAGAAGTTGACCTCGCTGTCCACTCTGATCACGGTCATGAGCTTCTGGATCATCCTTGCGCTGGCGGTTATCTCGCTGTTTATTATCAGCAACACGATCCGTATGACGATGTTCTCCCACCGCTTTGAGATCAGTATCATGAAGTCGGTCGGCGCGACCAACGCCTTTGTCCGTATCCCGTTTGTTATCGAGGGTATCGTGATCGGCGTAGTGTCCGCGGGCATCTCGATCGGGCTTCTCTACGTGCTTGCGGACGCGATCATCCGCGCCGCGGAGCATATCCTGCCGTTTGAGTACATTCCCTTCACCGACGTTATGTGGCCGATCATCGGCGCGTTTGTCGGCGCGGGCGTAGTAGTAGGCGCGCTGGGATCGATGGTATCTATCAGAAGATATCTGACCCACGAGGGCAACGAGATCCTCGGCTGGTAATCGTCTGCAAGTAGTATAAAATGATTTGGAATGTGATGAGTTTTTGGATAGATTTCCCAAAAAACTCAGGCTTCTCCAAATTGTAACAGATAGTTCACAATCTTATCTGTATTCGTAGTATAATAGGTAACAGAAACAACCCATGAAAAGAGGGATGTGTATGAAGAGAGTCCTTTCATTGGTGATCATCGCCGCTCTGCTGATCTGCTCTACCGCGGTCACGGTTTTCGCGACCAGCCTTGAAGAATTACAGGCGCAGCAGGAGGAGCTCGAAGCGAAGTCGGCGGAGTATCAGAGGATCCTTAACGAGAAGAACTCAGAGGTCAGCGAACAGCAGGATTATGTTGACGCGCTGGTCGGTAAGGTTCAGACCGTTAACGAAGAGATCACTGTCAGCCACCAGAAGATCAACGCTCTCGACGAAGACATCAAAGAGAAACAGGGCGAGATCGACGCCGGCAATCAGGAGATCGAGAAGAACATGAACATTCTCCGCCAGAGGATCAAGACCATCTACATTGCGGGCGACGTCAGCTCCTTAGAGATCATCCTCGGCGCGAAGGACTTCAGCGATTTTCTTGATAAGGTTCAGCTGGTCAAGTCTGTTTCCGCGCATGATGAAGAACTGATCGCTGAGATCCAGGGTCAGTTGGAAGTTATTTCAGAAGAGAAAGCCGAGCTTGAGACCGAAAAGGGAGAGCTCGAAGAAGAGCAGGCGAACCTGGAAACAAAACAGGCTGAGCTCAACACCCTTCTGGAAGAGAACAAAGAAACTCTCGCTACTCTGCAGGCAGCTTCCGATGACGCTCAGATGAATCTGACGCTGACAGAAGAACAGTTAGCAGGTCTCTCCGAAGAGATTCAGGAATATTACAGACAGCAGCGCGAGGCACAGCAGAGCGCTTCTTCCGAGGGCGGCTCGTCGTCCTATATCCAGGAAGTTGATCCCAGCTATCATGTCGATGTTCCCGCAGGCGGCGGCTATGTATGGCCGACTCCCGGCTTCTATACGCTGACTTCCTCCTTTGAGGAATGGCGCGGCTACAGAAACCACGGCGCGCTGGATATCGCGGGCGGCGGCATCATGGGAACTCCTGTTGTCGCGGCGGCGTCCGGTACGGTCATCGCTACCTGTACGGATTGCTCCCATAACTGGGGCAAGAGCTACAGCTGCGGCTGCGGCGGCGGTTACGGCAACTATGTATGGATCTCCCACGGCAACGGCAAAGAGTCCATCTACGCCCACCTTACCGCAACAACGGTATCGCAGGGCGCGACAGTATCGGCGGGACAGCTGATCGGTTATGTCGGATCTACCGGCTACTCTACCGGCGCTCACCTGCACTTCGAGTGCCGCTACAACGGCAACAAGTACGACCCGATGACAGAGTATTAACAGAAAAATAAAAGGAACCGTCCGAGCGACGGTTCTTTTTTTGTGATGTTTATACCGTAGGGCAAGGCGCCCTCGACTTGCCGAGCCTCCCCTACCGCTTAGGGGAGGTGGACAATCCGCCTGCGGATTGGTCGGAGGGGATAATTGTAATTGTTCGACCAACGGGAGCAACCTTTTTATAAACTGTGCGTTTTAACCCCTCCGCCCTTCGGGCACCTCCCCAAGGCGATTGGGGAGGCTTGCGGGAGGGTCAAGACCCTCCCCTACGGTTGAACCGACAACCAACAACCGTGAAAGAAATCCTCATTATAAAAGCTCCTCTATCTCTGCACTCCCATCCAGCCGGGAGAGGTGCGCGGCGGCGATCCTGCTGTCACAAACCAGTATCACGGCGAAGAGCTCACTGTCTTTGAGAGAATAGGTATATTCCTTCGCGTCCTTTCCTTTGATCTTACTGAGATCAAAGCCCTGTTCCTTCTGCGTCTGAGCGTAAGAGGTATAGAGCTCGTTCCACTGAGACGGGATCACGACCTCCCTTTTTGAGATCAGCTCATCCGCTTCATATCCCAAAGCAGAGATGAACTCCCCGATATCCTCCTCGGATTCTGCCGTGAGCGTGACTGTTTTATCTCCGACAGTGATCGTATCGGCAGAAGAGAGCCGAAGCGCAAAAAAGCATACGAATACAAATACCGCCGCGCAGATCAGTGAGACAAGCGTGACGGTATGTTTTTTTACTTTAAGGGAGCACAGGAGCATATCATCACCGATTGATTATATGCATCCTTGTGATCCTATATGAGCAGTTTTTTGAGGTCGGCAGGCGCAGCGGCAAAGACGTTCGCGCCCTGTTCTCTCATGGTGTCTTCATTTCCGTAGCCGTACAGCACGCCGATGAAGTCCACTTGGCAGATCTTCGCGCCTTGTGCGTCAAAGCGGGTATCGCCAATCATCACGGCGTTATCCCGATCCATACATCCGAGAGTCGCGAGGGCGTAGGGGATGAGGTCGCGTTTTTCCTTGCGCGAGCCGTCGTCCTTGGAGCCGCAAATCGCGTCAAAGTATTTGTCTGCGCCGATCGCCTGCATACATTTTGTTGCCAGCATTTCGTTCTTCGAGGTGCAGACAGCTAACTTCCTGTCGGCGGCTCTGAGCGAGTGCAGAAGATCCTCGATACCGTCGTACATCTTGTTTTCGTTGATCCCGACTTCGTTATAGTATTTGCGATAGATCGGGAGTACCGTAAAGCTCTCCTCGCGGGACAGCCCGCAGAGCTTCTCGAAGGTCTGCGTCAGCGGAGGACCGACATATTGGGAGTAGTCACTGAGATCGGGCGCAGGTCGTCCCATTTCCGTCAGGGAAAGCTCAATGCACTTTCTGACCCCGCGCGCGCTGTCGGACAGCGTACCGTCAAAGTCAAACAGGATATAGTCGTATGTTTTCATCGTATCACCGAGATTATTGTATTTTGAATCAGCGGATTTGTCAATGCGTAAACGGAATTTTGATGAAATGATATCAGGCAGTTGTATTTTGCAATCATGATGCATCACAGAGCGTAATACCGTAGGGAACGGTCTTGACTGTTGTGCAAGCCTCCCCAATCGCCTTGGGGAGGTGCCCGAAGGGCGGAGGGGAGTAACCTTTTTATAAACGTTGCGTTGAAATCAACGTTTCGGGAGGGTCAAGACCCTCCCCTACAGTTCTTTGAAACGCCCCTACAACTTATGCAACATTGACTTTTCTCTGACATGGTGGTAATATGGATTACAGATTTTCGGCGGGAGCTTGCTCCCGCCCTACAGGTAAGGTGAATAACAATATGAAATTAGGCATTATCGGGCTTCCGAATGTCGGCAAGTCCACTCTCTTCAACGCAATCACGAACGCGGGCGCGCAGTCCGCAAACTATCCTTTCTGTACGATCGAGCCGAACATCGGCGTCGTCAACGTTCCAGACAAGCGTCTCGACAAGCTCTCGGAGATGTATCATCCCGACAAGTACACTCCTGCCACCATCGAGTTCGTCGATATCGCGGGTCTGGTCAAGGGCGCGAGTAAGGGCGAGGGCTTAGGCAACAAGTTTCTCTCTAACATCCGCGAGTGCGACGCGATCGTGCATGTGGTGCGCTGCTTTGATAATGACGATATCATCCATGTAGAAGGCTCTGTTGATCCGCTCAGAGACATCGAGACGATCGATCTCGAGCTGATCCTCTCCGATGTGGAAATGGTGCAGAGACGCATCGACAAAGCGCAGAAGATGGTCAAGGGCGATAAGAAGTACCTCGCCGAGGTAGAGTTCTTCAAGAGGGTGCTCTCCACCCTCAACGAGGGCAAGCCGGCGCGCGCTGTCGAATGCAGTGATGATGAGAAGAAGCTCCTCTCGGAGGTAGCTCTGCTGACCAACAAGCCGATCATTTTCGCGGCGAATATGAGCGAGGATGATTTCTCGAACGGTATCGATTCCAATGAGCGCTTAAAAGCGGTGAGAGCGCTTGCCGCCGAACAGCACGCGGGCGTGCTGCCGATCTGCGCGGAGCTGGAAGCGGAGATCGTCGAGATGGACAAAGAGGAGAAGGAGCTTTTCCTCTCCGATATGGGTCTCGAGCAAAGCGGTCTCGACCGTCTGATCAATGAGTGCTACAGCCTGCTCGGTCTGATCTCCTATCTGACCGCAGGCAAGCCCGAGGTGCGCGCGTGGACGATCAAGAAGGGCACCAAGGCGCCTCAGGCGGCGGGCAAGATCCACTCCGACTTTGAACGCGGCTTCATCCGCGCGGAGGTCATCGCCTTTGAGGATTTGATCGCCTGCGGCTCTATGACAGCGGCAAAGGAGAAAGGTTTAGTTCGCTCCGAAGGCAAAGAATACGTCATGAAAGACGGTGACGTGGTGCTGTTCAGATTTAATGTGTGATCTATAACATTTGTTAATATGATTAATGTAGGGGAGGGCTTCCATGCCCTCCCTTATTTTGCAATGATATCATCGTTCAGGGAGGGCACAGAAGCCCTCCCCTACAATTAGTGAAAAAAGAAACAAACAAGAGCAGGGAAGGGGGAGCCCTGCTCTTGTTCGTATGAAAAAGGAAGTCTTTATGAAAACCAAAATAATGGGTAGTGATTAGTTGTTAGTTATTGTGGAACACTGCTTTAAAACCGTAGGGAACGGTCTTGACCGTTGTGCAAGCCTCCCCAATCGCCTTGGGGAGGTGCCCGAAGGGCGGAGGGGTTTAAGCACACAGTTTATAAAAAAGTTACTCCCGTTGGTCGAACAATTTCAATTATTCCCTCCGACCAATCCGCAAGCGGATTGCCCACCTCCCCTAAGCGATAGGGGAGGCACGGCATGATGTGGGCATCATGCCCTACGACTCTATGAAACCGGAATTAAAGGCAAGGGGATTCTTCGCTTCGCTCTGAATGACAATCCCTCATTCCTAATTTCTAATTATTTAGAGTTCTCCGGTTGAGGAAACCCTTCCGCATGAGACGGGGAGGTTGCCGTTTCTGGCTCTAAGCGCGTCGATAAATTCCTTCTCGCTCTTGTTGCCCTTGACGGTAATGTAGTATTTGAGCTCATAGACGCTGCCCATCTGGACAGTCTTGACGGTATGCAGCTCCTGCTTGGTGGTGTACTCCTTGAAGATATCGTCGAAGAGTCCCTCATAGTCGAGGTTCTCGGGGATGTCGATCTTGAGTTCCTTCTGGGTGGTCTTCGCGAAGGGAGTGGAGAAGAGGATCAGCCAGATGATACATACCAGCGCCGTGCCGAACGCCGCGAAGGTGACATAGCCTGTGCCTGTCGCGAGACCGATCGCCATAGAGAGCATGATCGCGAGGATTTCTCTGGAGTTGCCCGGTTGAGAGCGGAAGCGTACCAGCGAGAACACGCCGACCACCGCGATACCGGTGCCGAGGTTTCCGTTGACCATGATAATCAGCATCGTCACGATCGGAGGCAAAAGCGCCAGCGTAACGGCAAAATTCTTGGAGCAGTAGCTCTTAAAGCGGTAAACCAGTGAAGAGATAACGCCTAAGACGAGGGCGGTGCCTGTACAGATCAAGCCCTGTACGAGCGTCAGGGTATCGGTCGTTAAAACACTTTCAAAAATCATCAGATCGCCTCCTTGTATTGATGCTGCATCATGAACTTATGCTGAATGTGAGCGTTGCCGAATTTGGAGAAAGAGTTCGAGTAGATCTTTCCTTCGCTGAGGATATGCGCCAGCCACAGAGGCATTGCGCCGGGGATCTTTATCTCCATCAGATAGGTCTTTTCGGGAAGTACCCTGTGACCGATCAGCCCTTCTTCCAGAGCGATGTTGTCATAGCGTGAGGTGACGTCGGTGTCGAAGGTGATCCTGAGCTCAGGATCCTCGTTGTCAACCATCGCGATCCGTCTGTAGCCGATGTAGGCTTTGGGGGAGAGACGGTAGCGTTTGATCATATAGTCGATCTCCGAGGGAATGTTGCCCTCGATCTGCGGGAGCTTGCCCGATTCGATATAGTCATAAGCGTCTTTTAAGGGGAGAGAGATCCTTCTCTTGTAGACGACGCCCTGATACTTTTTCTTGATCTCGAAGAAGGAGGTGGCGTTTTCGTCCGCTTCTCCGTAGACTCTGAGTCTGAGCTTCTCTTTGTAGACGGGTTTTTTCAGAGAAGATTCGATCAGCTCGTCAAGCTCGTTGTCGAAGTAGATGTTGTTGATCACTGTTTCGCCGTATCGGTCGACGCTCATTCTGGTGTCGATGTGATCTCTGATGAAGCGATACTGTTCTTCGGTGAGGATATACTTCTTTTCGATTCTTTTGAAGATATAGGTGAAAGCCATTGTGTGCGCCTCCTTTGGGTGATCTCGTGTGTTTTTCTGTTATGACTGTATTATAAAAAGCCAATGTGTTTCGGGATTGTTGGAATTATGAACAAATTATGAACGGACGGTGGAATGTTTGTGAAAAGTACGGGTTTTTTCTTATCCGACAGGTTTTCACAATGTTTATTTGACTAAAAGGAAAAAATAAGGTATAATAATATAGTTATTAGTTCACAGTTATCAGTTTTCGGTTTTTGGGTGCTGTGCACGGCTGTTTATCATCTTACTTGTCGGTGACATCAACCGACAACCGACAACCGGGAACTGACAACTTGTTTCAGGGGATTCTCACGTCGGGCTTTGCCCTCCTCAGAATGACAACCCATAATAAAGGAAGTGAGTTTATGGCACAAATCAACACAACAGACTACAGGATCAAGAAGCTCTCCGAGAGATGTATCGCGCAAGGCGGGATCAAAAAGGATCTTTATTCGAAATACAATGTCAATATCGGACTGAGAGATATCAACGGACGCGGCGTGCTCACGGGCCTGACAGAGGTTTCCGAGATCCGACAGAACAAGATAGTCGACGGGGAGATTGTGCCTACCGACGGAAAACTGTTCTACAGAGGGATCAACGTAGAGGATATCATCAGAGGCTGTATCTCCGACGGACGCTACGGTTTTGAAGAGGTCGCCTATCTGCTGCTGTTTTCCAAGCTGCCTTCCAAAAAGGAACTCGACGACTTTATGGAGCTGTTGTCCGACAGCCGCGCTCTGCCGCGCTATTTTGTCCGCGACGTTATTCTGAAAGCGCCTTCCAAGGATATGATGAACTCTCTGGCGAAAGCGGTGCTGACGCTGGCGTCCTATGACGACGACGTGATGAACCTGTCTATCGATAATGTATTAAGACAGTGTCTGAAGCTGATCTCGCTGTTCCCGCTTTTAGCGGTATATTCCTATCAGGCGTATAACCACTACATCAATGGCGACAGCCTGTTTATCCATAACCCCGAGCATAACGAGCCCACCGCCGAGATGCTGCTCAGAACCTTAAGAGCCGACAAGCAGTTTACCGAGCTCGAGGCGAAGGTGCTGGATCTGGCGCTGGTTCTCCATGCGGAGCACGGCGGCGGCAACAACTCCACCTTCACCACCTGTGTCGTCACCTCGTCGGGCACGGATACCTATTCGGCGATCGCGGCGGCGCTGTGTTCTCTGAAAGGTCCCAAGCACGGCGGCGCGAACCTCAGGGTCATGGGCATGATGCGCGAGATCAAGGCAAACGTCAAAGACTGGACCGACGACGAAGAGATCGCGGCATATCTCTTAAAGATTCTTAACAAAGAAGCCTATGACAAGTCGGGTCTGATCTACGGTATCGGTCACGCGGTCTATTCGATCTCCGACCCCAGAGCAAAGGTGTTCAAGGGCTTTGTCGAAGAGCTCGCCGAGGAGAAGGGCATGATCGACGAATACGATCTTTACTCGCGTATCGAGCGTCTGGCGCCTCAGGTCATCGCGTCCAAGCGCAAGATGTACAAGGGCGTATCGGCGAACGTCGACTTCTATTCCGGCTTTGTTTACAGCATGCTGGATCTGCCCAAGGAGCTGTATACCCCGCTCTTCGCGGTGGCGAGGATCACCGGCTGGAGCGCTCACCGTATCGAAGAGCTCTTAAACGTCAACCGCATCATCCGTCCCGCCTACATCAGCGTATGCGAAGAGACGGACTATGTAAAGATGGAAGACAGGAAATAAAGAATAGAGAATAGAGAAGAGAGAAGAGAGAATAGATGTAGGAGGGCTTTGCCCTCACCTGAATATTATAATTGTAGGGGCGGAGTTCCATCTCCGCCCTAAAGTTTTCCTACATTTATTATTATACTTGTCCGAGCGAAGCGAGTATCCATAACTATTCTCTATTCTCTTTTCTCTATTCTCTAATTAATTATGAATTAATACTTGACTTATTCCCTCGAATTTTGTAAAATACAGTATATGGTATCTATAATGGTATATTATCGGAAGAAATTGTGTCAATTCATGACAATCAGGGGTGATTGATACGAAAAGCATCATGAAACTGCCGAAAAAAGTCCGGATCATGCTGGTTACCTTGTGTGTGGCGATCATTCTTTTGACGGTGGCAGGCTGTACAACCAAATATGACTTCGGAAAGGCGACGATCGACGAGATGGCGGATAACGCTTCAACTGAAGAGACGTCGGGTGAGACCGAAGCGCCTACCCAGCCGGACATCGTTCATCCCGTGGACGCGTCATGGTTTAATGATATGGCGATCGTCGGCGACAGCGTTACCGTCATGCTGGAGTACTACTGCGATAACGATCCCGACGCGCTGGGCGACGCTATGTTCTACTGTGCCGGCTCGCTGGGCTACGGCAACTCCCAGTGGGATATCAACGACGAGAACGCGGTGCATCCGGTCTATCACGGCGAGATTCATTTGGTCGAGGATGTTATCCCCGTTACCGGCGCGAACAAGGTAATGATCACGCTGGGAATGAACGATATCGGCAACTACGGCGTAGAAGGCGCTTTTGACCAGGCGCAGTCACTGATCGAGAAGGTCAGAGCGAAAGGTCCCGACGCCATGATCTATATCGAGTCGACGACCCCGATGATCTCTTCCATGCAGAGAGAAACGCTCAACAACGAGAACATTCAGATCTTCAACGGAATGCTCAAGGATTATGTCGAGTCTCAGGGCGATGGCTATAAGTTCCTCGATTTTTACAGCGTCATCGCCGATGCGGACGGAAACCTTCCCGTGGAATACTGCTCCGATCCGGACGGCATGGGAATCCACTTTACCACCGACGCGTGTGAGAAGTGGGTGGAGTTCCTCAAGAACAACGTATAATATGATAAACAGTTCAACATACTAAACTGAAAACAGAAACAGGAGAATGATTATGAAAAAAATTGCTATTATCTTAGTCGCCGTCATTATTTTATCCACCGTTCTTTGCGCTTGCTCGGGCGGTAAGAAGCTTTCCTCCGTTTATGAGGATATCACCAAGCAGGTCGAGCTCAAGGATATGCTGGTGCTCACCACCACTGATCAGCTGGACAAGTATTACGGTATTGCCGCAGAAGATGTTGAGGACTTTGCCGGATGCATCAACTCGACAGGCGTTGATCAGGAAGAGATCATTATGATCAAAGCTACCGATGACGCCGCTGCCGACAGAGTGAAGGAAGCTTTACAGTTGCGTTATGACACCAAGCTCGCCCAGAACAAGAACTACAACGCCGAGCAGGCAGAGATCATCGAGAGTTGCTCCGTAGATCAGGACGGTCTGTATGTTTCCATGATCATCTCCACAAACGCCGACCAGATCAAAGAGATCTACCAGAAAGCAATCAAATAACTAAGAGCCCTCGAAAGAGGGCCTCTTTTATTAGAGAAGAGAGAATAGAGAAGAGAGAATAGATGTAGGAGGGCTCTGCCCTCACCCGATTTGTATTTGTCATTCAGAGGGAGCACAGCGACCGAAGAATCCCCTTCCTCTTACTACCGTGGGCATGGATCGTCTTTCAAAAGATGGTAGTAATAACAGGGGGGTTCCTACGTCGTGACCGCAAGGGTCACTCCTCTGAATGACAAATAGATTTGTCCGAGCGAAGCGAGTGCGAAGCGCTGAGGTTCGGAGCCCTCAAAAATCAAATACGAACACGGTTTTGTGTAGTGACAAAAAGTCACGGAGCAAAATGGTTGAGTAAAGGATTTTTGAGGAAAAGCGGAGGACAACGAGGCGTGACATCCATATTTCTTCTCTCTTCATTATTACAGGTGTTTTATGCAAAAGTATCTTTCCGAAAAGTGGATAGCGATGGGGCTGGCGTTTCTCTGTACACTGCTGTGGGGATCCGCCTATCCCGTGATCAAGCTCGCCTACAAAGAGCTTGCGATAGACGCTGTCGGCGACAAGCTGATGTTCGCCGGCGTCAGGTTCGCGCTGGCGGGCTTAATGGTGTTTGTTGTCGCCTGTCTCATCAAGAAGAGATTCCCGCTGGCGGATAAGGGCAAATGGGGATGGGTGCTGCTGTACGGCGCTGTTCAGACGGGACTGATGTATCTGTTCAACTACATCGGCGTTGCAAACACCTCCGCCACCAAGACCTCGATCCTTACCGCTCTGTCGGCGTTTCTCTCGGTGCTGTTCGCGCCGCTGTTCTTTAAGGATGAGAAGCTGTCCGTGTGGAAGATCGTCGGTATCGTCTTCGGTATCGCCGGTATCGCTGTAGTGAACTTCTCCTCGCTGGATACCTCATTTGCGTTTATCGGAGAAGGCTTTGTGATGATTGCTACCGTCCTTAACACCGCGGGCGGCTTTATCGGCAAGAAGATCTCACGGGGCAAGGTGTTTGAGACCACCTCCTACCAGCTGATGTTCGGCGGGATCCTGCTGGTGATATCCGCTGTGATCATGGGCGGAGGTCTGACGCTGAGCTTCAAGAGTATGCTGTTTGTACTGTACCTCGCCTTTGTTTCCGCGGCGGCTTTCTCTGTATGGACGGCGCTTCTGGTATATAACGAGGCGGGCAAGATCCTGATCTTCAACCTGATGATCCCGATCACCGGCGCTTTCTGGTCATTTGTGATATTAGGCGAGCGCGAGATCTTTGATCCGATGTATATCCTCAGCGTGGTTTTGATCGCGGTAGGAATCATTCTTGTAAATTCTCACAGAAAACCTGCTGAGAATTCTACAAAATGAACAGAAAAATATTCTTTTCATCCGCATATATTTGTGGTATTATATAAATGTATCAGTATATACATAGTAATCTCCGCAAATATACGGAAGAAGGGTGGATATTATGAGGAATACAAAAATAGTCTGTACGATGGGTCCCGCTTGTGACGACATTGATATTCTGGTGAAGATGATCAACGCGGGCATGAACGTTGCGCGTTTTAACATGTCGCACGGCGAGTATGACGCAATGACTAAGCGTTTCGATCGCGTCAAAAAGGCGATCGCCCGGTCGGGCAAGAACGTCGCGCTGATGCTGGACACCAAAGGTCCCGAGATCAGAATCGGCACCTTTGAAAACGGCAGTATCGAGCTCAAGGACGGACAGGAGTATTCACTTTTTGCAGCAGCAGGCAGGGGCGACGAAGAGGGCGTAAGCCTCTCTTATCCCAAGCTGATCAGTATTTTCAAGAATGATCCTCAGAGCGTCGGCAGGAATATCCTGATCGACGACGGCAAGATCTCCGTTGAAGTCATCAGCGTTACCGATGAGGCGATCATCTGTAAGGTCAAGAAGGGCGGAACGCTCTCTAACCGCAAGAGTATCAATATCCCTGGCTATCACATCAATATGCCGTATATTTCCGCTGTCGACAGAGCGGATATCGAGTTTGGTCTTAAGCAGGGCGTCAACGTGATCGCCGCTTCCTTTGTCCGTTCCGCGGATGACGTGATCAAGCTGAGAGACTATATTGACTCCTTAGGCTATGAGGATGTTGAGATCATCTCAAAGATCGAGAACCAGAGCGGCGTGGATGATATCGACCGCATTATCAAAGAATCCAACGGCGTCATGGTCGCCAGAGGCGATATGGGCGTGGAGATCCCCTTTATCAAGCTGCCCGAGATCCAGAAGATGATCATCCGCAAGTGTGTGCTGTCCGGCAAATACGTTATCACCGCCACCCAAATGCTCGAGAGCATGACCACCAACATCCGTCCTACCAGAGCGGAGATTTCGGACGTTGCGAACGCCGTATATGACGGCACCTCTGCCGTTATGCTTTCCGGCGAGTCCGCCGCGGGTAAGTATCCTGTCGAGTCCGTAGAGGCGCTCAGAGACATTTGCGCCGAAGCCGAGAAGAATGTCGACCTGATGGATCTGCGCGGTCAGGAGCTCATAGAGGGCAAGATAGAGGGCTTTAGAGAGAACATCTGCGCCGCCGCTAAGGTGGTTGCTGAGAACATCGGCGCGAAGGCGATCATCGCGGAATCTAAGACCGGCGCAGTCGCACGCGCGATGGCTCACTACAGACCCAACTGTCCGATCATCGCGGTCGTGACCTCCGACAGGGTATGCAAGAGGCTCTGCCTGAACTGGGGCATCACCGCCGTTTTGGGTGAAGAGAAACAGCACACCGACGAGATCACCGATCAGGCGATGGAGAAAGCGCTCGAGACCGGCATCGTGGAGAAGGGCGATATCGTGATCATCATCAGTTCCAACAAGACCGTTCCCACCTCCGGTACCGACACGCTGAACATCCGTATCGTGTAACGTAAATGAATTGAATACATAAAAAGCAGCCCGCTTCCTGTTTCGGAAGCGGGCTTTCGTATGAGGTTTATCTTATTCGTACTTGACCGTATACTTGGAGGAGCTGCTGTTGGGCGTATATGTCAGGTTGGGAATATCGAACAGCGGCAGATCGATGGTCTGCTGGTTGCTGCCGTCGTTGAAGATGACATTGACATACTTGCCGCGTTCTATGGTGATCCTGTACTGGTTGCCGGTCTTGGTACACATCTTGCCGGGCCATGCGGCGTTCTTGACGGTCGTGCCGTCCCAGCAATAAGCGTAGACATTGCCCCAGTTCTTGGTATTGTTAAAGATGAGAGTGATCTGGGTGGAGTTGTAGAAGGATGCCACCGCGGAGTTGAAGTTGTTGTATGCGGCGTAGAGAGTATCGTAGTCCGCGTTCTCTTTGTACGCCTTCTTCAACGCCTGATACTGGTCGTAGGACGCGAGCGCGTAGTACTTGGAGAGCGCTGTCTGCGCTTGCGTTCTCAAAGTGTTGAGATCGCCTGCCGCAACTTCCAGTTCGATCACAGCGCCTTCTTCGGCGAGTTCAATATCGGCGCCGACGGGAATGAGATCATCTTCGATCGGGAAGAAGGGGATGAGAGAAGCAAGTCTCTTCTGGATCAGTGTAGCGTCGATGACGTTAATGATGTTTGTGCCGTCAACCTTTGCGAGCATCTGCTGCTGTGAGGTGAGCTTCATCATGGAAGCAAGATACTTCTGGATATAGGTCGCGTCGAGAACGTCCAGACCGCCGCTTAGGTTAACGTCTCCGTAAATCATCGGTGCGACAGTCTCACGCTCTGTAGGAGGTTCTGTGGGAGGCTCTGTTTCGGGCTCTGTGGGAGGCACCGTCTCAGGCTCTGTGGGAGGATCGGTCACGGGTGCCTGTGTAGGAGGCTGTGTGGGAGGATCTGTAGGAGCTTCCGTATCGGGAGAGGGCATTTCTCCTGAGGTCTCTACGATGTAGGTCGCGGTGGGGATGATTTTGTTGTAGTACAGGTTGACGCCCTGGAAGATGGTAGCGCCGTTATATACCTCTACGATATATCCTTCCGTATT
Source organism: uncultured Ruminococcus sp. (assembly GCA_964588105.1). Classification (GTDB taxonomy): domain Bacteria; phylum Bacillota; class Clostridia; order Oscillospirales; family Acutalibacteraceae; genus Ruminococcoides. The sequence continues at coordinate 29,862 of CAZPOG010000008.1, forward strand.
CTGAAGGGTGGTATCGTTGACTCTGGTGGTGCCGTTCTTGATATCTCTGACGCCGCCGACGGAGGAGTTGTGAATGATGGTAGCGGAGGTGCCGCCGTTGTCGGAGTAGTTGAGCTGCAGAGAGAACTTGAAGTGGGTATGTCCGCACAGAAGGATCGGATACTTGTACGTCTTGAGGATGTTTTTGAGCCTGACGGTAGCGGGATTATTGTCCTTCAGCGGGATATCATAGATCGGGTTGTTCAGCTGGTCTCCCGAACCCCATTTATAGAAGTTACTGTGTTCCATGATAAAGGTGTTGTGACCGTCGTTCTGGTAAGCTTTGAGCTTGTTTTCAAGCCATGTCAGCTGTGCGTCGGAGAACTCGTTGACGCGATCGGTATAGAAACCGCCCTCGAGCGCCATAAAGAGGAAGTGGTCGCCGGTGTTGGGCTCGGTCACCTCATAGTAGGCGTTGCCGGAGTTGACGGATTCGGTGGTGGAGTTAAGACCCGTCGCGATCACAAAGGCTCTCGAGCCGGTCTTCCAGTCTTTGCCGGAGTAGCTCGACTCGGTGTCATAGTTCCACAGCTCATGGTTGCCGATCGCTTCATAGACGGGACCGGTGAAGTTGGAGTTGGCAAGGTTCTTGGTATAGGTTCTCCACTCTGCCGCAGCGGAGGGGTTGTTGCCGCCGTTCTCGTCATCGCGCTGGTTGTTGATATGGTCGCCGGTGGTGACGACAAAGTCGACGCCTCTGCTTGCGGCAACGTTGAACGCGGCGGTTTCATGCTCGTTGTCATAGGGATACTTGCTGGTTCCTACCGAGCTGCCTTCCGCGATATGGAAGTCGGAGTAGGACGCGAAGGAATAGAGCTTCTCGGAGGTAGTCTGTCCGATCCGCTTCTCGGCGGGGATGTCATAAACCGCTTTTGCAGCGGAGACAGCCTTGTTGCCCGGCTCATTCGAAGAGAGGAATCCGACGACCTTGGTAGCGTCGGCGGGGATAGCGGTATATTCGGGCATCGTGAATTTTGCGGAGCTGTTCGCGTTCACGCTGATCTTGGCGATATAGTCAAAGCCGTCGAGCGCCTTGCTGTCATTCGCCCAGTAAAGGAAGTAGGAGCCTCCGTCGGAGGGTCCGGCAGAGACGACGATATTACCTTGCGCCCAACCTCTGTCGCTCGCGTGAGCGCCGACATAGTTATACTGGATCTGTGTGACGGCGGCAGTAGTGACAACGCCTGCAGCAAAGCAGATCGTCAGAACAATAATGACCGCGCACAGAACGATGGATAGAATTTTCTTCATAAAGCTTTCCTCCTTTTGGAATCGGTGAAAACACCTTTGTACATATATCATTATTTTATCACAAAACCCGATATAATTAAAGTATCATTCCGCGTGAAAACAGAGATTTATGAAAATCCTACAAAAGAGAATCTTTGTTTGTGTGTAAAATGAACATAGAAAAAACGGGTGTTCATAATTGGTACATTGACAGGATTTTTTGAATGATGTATAATAGCTGTGAATTTATGTCTATAATTTATGATTATTCAGATATTATTCAAGAGGAATGAAGTATATGAAAAGCAAAAAGGCCATATGGATCATGATACTGATCATCTCCTTGCTGGTTATCGCGGCGTGTGTGATTTTTATCGTTATGTCACAGCAGGACAGCCCCGAGATCCCCTATTCCGCTACGTCGGCACAGGATGAAGAAACCGCAGAGGCGACAAAGGATGAGGCGACACCGTCTCAGGTGAGTACCCAGCCCGCGACCGAGCTCAAGCCCTACGGCTATCGGATGTCGTCGGAAGAGGAGAACACGACGCTCTCTTTTGACGAGCTGATGAATATCAACCACGATATCTACGCTTGGATCTATATCCCCAACACCGCGGTGGATTATCCCGTGGTGCAGAGTATCTTAGACGGAGACGATACGTTCTATCTCGACCATAACATCTACAGAGAATACCAGTTCTCCGGCAGTATCTATTCCGAGACCCAGAACTCGACCCGCTTTGACGATCCCGTGACGGTGCTCTACGGTCACAATATGCTCAACGGTTCGATGTTCGCCTCCCTGCACAATTTTGAGGATGAGGAGTTCTTCAAGGAGAACAACACCATCTTCATTTTCACGCAGGACAAGGTGATCACTTATTTCATCTATGCCGCATATACCTATGACGACAGACATATCCTCAACTCCTATCACATGGAGCATGAGGACTCATTCAGAGAATACCTCGACTCCACCTTGGAGCCGCGCTCTTATAACTGCCATATCAGAGAGGGAGTTGAGCTTACGACAGACGACAGAATACTGACCCTGTCCACCTGCTCCAACGGCGGAGGCAACACACGATATCTGGTACAGGGGGTGAAGGTGGATGAGCAAAGAAGAGAATGAGACGCTTGAAGTGAACGAAGAGATAGAAGAGCTGGAAGAAGAACTTATAGAGGCCCCTCAGGCAGAGTCGGAAGATAACGCTTATGTCATGCCCTCGCAGAGCTATAAGGACAGTATAAAAAGCTCCAAAAAGCATGCGAGCTCCGCGCCGAAAAAGGTCGTCGCGTCCGAAGACGAATTCGTGATGCCGAAGGAAAGCTACAAGGAAAGCGTCAAGAATTCCAAAAAGCGTCAGAAAGCCGCAAAGGCAAGAGAGAGAGAAGCTCAGCTCAGAGCGGAGGATGACGAGACCGATTATATCGCGTCAAGGAAAAGACACCGTCATCACCACCATCATCATCACCATCACCATCATCACCACCACAGCAGTACCTCGATGCATTCGGGCAGAACCAAAAACAACAACACGCCCGAAGCAGAGAAAGAGGCGATGGACGGTTATGTGTTCAGAACCCCTCATAAAAAGAAGAGAAGAAGAAGGAAGAGAAAACGTGCGGTCAGGATCCTATGGATCGTGCTGGCCGTCATATTGGGACTGACGATCGTGACCGGTTCCACCTTCCTGATCCTGCGTCAGATCGGCGACGCCCAGATGCATGATTATAATGACGTCGAGATCGTGATCCCCGAGGACAGCAAGGAGCTCGCTTCAGAGGAAGTCGAGATCATGGACGAGGGCAAGGTGATCACCTACAACGGCGATACCTACAAGCTCAACGAGAAGGTGTCTTCCATCGTTCTGATCGGCGTTGATAAGAATATCGAAGATGAAGAATCGATGATGAGCGACGCGATCTATATCTTAGCGATCGATTCCGATACCAATCGCGTCACCATGATCTCTGTTTCCAGAGATACCATGGCGGATGTGGATGTGTATTCCGATCAGGGAACCTTTATCGATACCGAGAAGATCCAGCTTTCCTACGCTTACTCCTTTGAAGGCGATGGAAAGAACGGCGCTGAGAATACCACCGCGGCTGTTTCCAAGCTCTTCTTCGGATTGCCTTTCAACAACTACTTTGCGATGGATCTGGACGCTCTGGTAACGCTCAACGACGCGATCGGAGGCGTGACGCTGACGCCGACCATGACCTTTACTTCACCGATCGACGGTTCAACGATCCAGGCGGGGGAGAGTACGACTCTCTTCGGCAAAGAAGCGGAGACTTATGTCCGTTCCAGAGATATGTCTGAGCTCGAGTCTAACAACGACAGAATGGCGCGTCAGATCCAGTATATTCAGGCGTTTCTGAATTCTGCGATCCCTGCCGCCAAGGCGAATATCTCTGTCGTGTCGGAGCTCTACGGTACAATCAAAGCAAATTCCGTTACATCGCTGACCGTGCCGCAGATGACTTATCTGGTGTCTTCCGGACTGTCTCTGATCTCCGATTCATCCCAGATCGAGTACAGAGGTATCGAAGGCGAGATGAGAGAAGGCGAACACGCC
>CAZPOG010000009.1:0-32377 GCA_964588105.1 uncultured Ruminococcus sp.
GCGTCCATCACGGGCAGGATGATCCGCATCGTGTCATAGAAGCTGATTTTGCCGCTGTTTTGTTTAAGGTAGTCGAGAAGGCTTTCCCCCTCGATGTATTCCATTGTGAAGTAGGCGGTACCGTTTTCTTCAAAATAAGAGTAGATGCGGCAGATGTTGTCGTTGCCGAGAAACGCTGAGAGCGTTTCGGCTTCAGCGAGGAAGCATTCCTTACCGTAGTCAAAAAATTCCTGTTTTTCTCCCGAGAAGGTTGAGACGGTGTGACCGTCGGTACGCAGAGCGACCGTGTCGGGGAAGAATTCCTTGAGCGCGACCAATGCGCCGGACTGGTGGTCTTTGGCAATATAGGTGATGCCGAAACCGCCTTGTCCCAATACTCTGCCGACAATATATCTTCCGCCTAACGCGGAGCCTTCCTTAAGCGCAAGAGGATGGGAAACATAAGCGGAGCCGTTGTGATATCCGCAGTAAGGGCAGACGTCGGATCCGTCGGGGATGCTTTTGAAGCAGTTGTAGCAAATGTCACTCATAAAGATCTCTTTCCGATGATTGTCATTACGTGGGTTTTGGGGATATGGTGAGATGTCGATCGACGATCACGACAGAGAAATGATCAGAACAATGATGAGTATCAGCAGCATCAGAGCGGTTCCCCCGATGATCAGACCAAAAGCCCATTTCGGGATGATCAGATGATCGTTAAAGGAAGAGGGAGGATTGACTGAGCCGGCGTTTTGAACATTGTTCCTCACAAAAGCCGCGTTGTTCTGATGATTGATCGCGTCATTCTTGCGCGAAAGGTTATTGTTTTTGATGACAGGCATAGGAGGCATGGCGGCTTTGAAGTCAGCCATGGTCTGGAACCTGTCTTTCGGATAGACGGACAGCCCCTGCATCAGCGCGACCGAAGCGATGTGGGGAATATCTCTGCACAGCCGCTCGGGCGGGATCATATCGTCATGATCAAGACGCTCGACAGAATCCTGCGGCGTTTGACCGGTGATCGCCCGATAGAAGGTTGCGGCCAGAGAATATACATCGGTATAGGGTCCCTGCAGTCCGTGGCGGGTGTACTGTTCTTTGGGAGCGTAGCCGTGCTTGAGGATAACGTCAAGCGAATTGGACTTGTTGCCCAAAGAATACCGCGCCGCGCCGAAGTCGAGGAGTTTCGGAATATTATCTTCGGTGATAAAGATGTTATCCGGGCTGATATCTCTGTGGATCAGTCCGACGCTGTGGACTGCCGTGAGCGCGTCCATGATCGGATAGAGGATCCTTCTTGCGTCGCCGAAAGAGATCTTTTTTCCCCGGCGGTTGAGATAGTTGAGAAGATTCTCTCCCCGGATATACTCCATCGCGTAGTAGGCGGTGTTGTTCTCTTCAAAGAAACTGTATATGGTCACGATGTTGGGATGGTTGATAAAGCGGGAAATCGCTTTTGCTTCATCGGCAAACCGATCCTTGCCGTATTCAAACAGCGCGTCTCTGTCGCCTCCCAAGGTGGATACCGTACAGGAGCCGGAACGCGTTGCCGTCGCATCGGGAAAATACTCCTTAATGGCGACAAGCTGTTTGGTCTGCCAGTCCTGGGCAACATAGGTGATGCCGAAGCCGCCCTGACCCAGCACGCGCCCTACGATGTACCTGCCCGAGAGGATCGATCCCTCAGGCAGGGCGAGGGGATATTTACTTTTTAACATACCCGCTACGTATCCGCAGTGCGGACACGCAGCCAGCTCGGGTTTTTGTTGAAAGCAGTAGTAGCAAAGCTCTGACATGCTGTCCTCCGGAATCGTGTGAGTTTACCTGCGCCGGGCGCGGGTATCGGCGTACTGCCGGAAGAAAAGGGGTGTCAAGTATGAGAGTCTGATTAAGGCTCTAAGACGAAGTCTGCCTCATAGCGGGTTAATCCGTCATACGCCCACTGGGTGGAGGTAACGGTTCCGGCTTTGGAGACGGCGATCACCTGGGTGCAGTGGAGCGTTTCACCCATCGCGAGGAAATCGGGATTGACGCTGACGTCGGTCAGGGTATAGTAGTCGACGTCCTTGCCTGCGGCGTCTTTGGTGTCCAGAGTAAAGCTGAAGTAGACTTCGTCTTCCTTGCAGCCGATATTGCCGTAGGTAAAGTCAACGATATAGACCGCGGCGGGATCGGTAGTATCATACTTATTGCGCTCGGTTGTCTCGGTGATAGAGTTGATGGTGATGAAGAACAGACCGTCGACTTCCCATGTATCGCCGACATGAATGGTAGCGCCTGTAGCGTCGTTGTAGGTCTTGCCGCCTGAGGAGGTGCCGCCTGAGGAGGTGCCGTCGGTGATCTCAAAGGTAAAGTCACAGAGCTTGGCGCCGCCGTCGTCCTCGTTGTAGAGGATGATGGTGACTGTGCCCTCGGTATCCTTGGAGAAGCCGTTGCTCCAGTATACCGTCAGCGTATCTTCCGGTTCAACATCATCCCAAGTCTTCTTGTCGGTAGTGGTTGTGCCGGTGTCGACGACGTAGGATACGGTGATCGGGTTGGAAGAGTCGCCCTTGGAGACATAGAAGTCAACGTGGAAGTAGCTGACGCCGGGTTTGACGGTGGTCATGAGGGTGTCTTCGTCGTTTTCGTCGGTATTTGCGGCAGCTACGCTGACGACCCAGTTTCCGCCGGAGGGCGCTGTTGTAGAATCAAAAAACCCGGAGAAAGTGCCGGAAGAAGAATCCGGAGAGGTAGTGGGAGTGGGAGTCGGCTTATTGCCGCCGGAGCAGGTCAGAACGGGGATCAGTATCAACAGGATTGTCAGAAGCACGGAAGTACCGATGATAACGGGTATCAGCCATTTCTTCTTTGACTTGGGAGGAGTTTGACCTGTGCCGTTAAATCCTCCGTTATTGTAGCCGTTGTTAGGAGGCATATATCCGTTCTGCATGGTAGTGGTCGGATAGCCGTTTTGGGTAGTCGGATAGCCGTTTTGGGTAGTCGGATAGCCGTTCTGCGAAGTGGGATAACCGTTCTGCGAAGTCGGATAGCCGTTCTGCGAAGTCGGATAGCCGTTCTGCGAAGTGGGGTAACCGTTCTGCGAAGCGGGATAACCGTTCTGTGAGGTCGGATAGCCGTTCTGCGAAGTCGGATAGCCGTTCTGCGAAGTCGGATAACCGTTCTGCGAGGTAGGAGCGTATGTGTTCGGATAAGCAGCGTTGCCGGTCTGAGCAGAAGCGCCGGGAGTTGACGCACCGGGGGTCTTGTCAAAGAAAGTGATCCCGGAACCGTCAACGGTAGCGTTGGAATCAGCGGAAGCGATAGACATCGCGTTTTTCAGCGCGTCAATATTCTGGAAACGCTGTTCAGGCTGTACGGCAAGCGCTTTGAGGAGCGCTTCTTCCGCTTTGGGAGGAATGCTGACGCCAAGCTGTGAAGGCGGAACCAGTTCGTCGTTGTCGATTCTGTCGATAGAATCCGGAGGGGTCTGACCCGTGATCGCGCGATAGAAGGTTGCCGCGATAGAATAGACGTCGGTGAAGGGACCCTGTCTGCCTCTTCTGGTGTACTGCTCCTTGGGAGCGTATCCGTGCTTGAGGACAACGTCGAGGGAGCGGCTCTTGTCGCCTAAGGAATAACGCGCGGCGCCGAAGTCGAGCAGTTTAATAGAATTGTCTTTGCAGATATAGATATTGTCGGGGCTGATATCACGGTGGACAATGCCCTTGGCGTGTACGCTGGAGAGAGCGTCCATGATCGGGAACAAAATCCTCTTCGCGTCGTCAAAGGGGATCCTGCCTCCCTTGCGGGTGATATACTCCTGCAGGCTTTCTCCCTCTATGTATTCCATCGCAAAGTAAGCTGTGCCGTTTTCCTCAAAGTAGCTGTAAACTCTGACGATGTTATCGTTGCCGATGAACTCTGCGAGTGTTTTTGCCTCTTCAAGGAAGCAGTCCTTGCCGTAGTTGAAGTTTTCTTCTCTGTCACCGGCATAGGAGGAGACGGTCAGCGCCTCGGTCCTGGTTACCATGGTCTCGGGGAAGTATTCCTTCAGAGCTACCTTCTCTTTCGTCTGGTAGTCAAGCGCGAGGTAGGTGATGCCGAATCCGCCCTGACCGAGTACCTTACCGACGATGTAGCGACCGGCTAAGATAGTTCCCGCAGGGATGGCAACAGGGTACTTCTCCTGATTGCTCTGTCCCGAGAAACCGCAGTTGGGGCAGAATTTTGTGTTAGCGTCTAATGGTTGAAAACAATTGGGGCATAAATTTTCCTGCATAATAACACCTGCTTTTCAATTTAGATTAATATTAATTTTCATTATTTTTCAATGATTCACTGCTGACGGGAAATGTAAAGTATGTGTAGGGATACGGTTCATCGATCAGGGTGAAATCCCACCATTCGGTAGGACATGCGCGAAAGCCGTTATCGGTCATGGCTTCTCTGAGTATCATGCGGTTTTGGTACTGTTCATCGCTGATCCCCGTGTAGTCGGGATGAGACAGCTGACCGAAGTAGTCGAAGGTGCCGCCCATATCTACGTCTTCTTTGGTATCGAGATCATACAGCGTGATGTCTACGGTACAGCCTCTGCTGTGACCGGAGCGATAGGCGATATAGCCGTAGTCGAACAGTACGGATTTGTCCAGTTCGGGATAAAAATCCTCTTTCATCCTGGTATCACTCCAGTCGCTCGCCCAGGAGATGAAGTGATCGACTGCGGTCTGGGGCCGATAGGCGTCGTAGATTTTGATGCCGTAGCCTTGTTCTGCCAGATCGTCTGCGGCGTCGGACAGGGCCTCTGCGGCTTCTTTGGAGAGCAGCGCGAGCGGCTCTTCGTAGCCGTTGATCCTCTCGCCGACAAAATTGTAGTCGGAATAGTATCGGATATCCAACTCAACGCTCGGTATCACTTCGCTCAAAGATACAAATCCGGTGGCGTCATAAACATCATCCGGATCGGATCTGACGCCGTCGGATACATATTTTGTAGGTTCCTCTGTCGGCGGGATCGTCTCGGGCGGCGCTGTCAGAACGATAGTCATGACAGGCTGCGTCGCTTCGGTCTGATCGGGTACGGTGGGCTCTGTCTCGTTTTTATCCTGACAGGAAGAAAGCGTAAGCGACAACAGGATCAAGGATAAAACGATCAACAGGGTAAGTGATCTTTTCATATTTATTTTTCCTTTGGATGAGGCGCTACATAGGAGAGACAGGTATCGCCGCACTCGCCTTTGGTAACGCTGTCGATGGTGATTTTGACGTAGGAGGTTACGACAGGCTGATCAAAAGTCAGCGTCTGGATTTTATTTCTTTGAGAAGGATCGTATGTATCCAGCGTAGCAGTCAGCTTTTCTCCGTTTGAAAACTCGACGGTGATCTGTGAAAGCTTGCTGTTGTAGGTGTACTGCCTTTCGGTTCCTGCGTATCCGTTGATGATATCCAGTCCGTACAGCTTTTGGTCGCCTTTGAGGTTAAGCTGGATGTATTCGCCCTCGCCGTAGCTGTTAACACCCTCACACCAACAGGTGGAGTCGTTCTTGAGAACATTGGAGGGGCTGTAGTTGTATCCTGCTTCATCGGGAAGGACAGAACTGGCAGAAGCAGATTCGAACGCTGTCGCATCGGGGATGTCGGGAGCTTCGGTTGCCTCTGTCACAGCGACGGTTGCCGCAATGGTTTCTGTGATTTCAAGATCGTTGACCTCGGCGGCATCGTCGGCGTTGTCGGCGCTGACATGAGGAGTGGTTTCGACATTTTTGGGGAAGAGAGAGACGCCTGACAGGAAGATCGCCGCGGTAATTCCTGCCGCTGCCGCCACCAAGACGATCGCGGTGATCAGCAGGGCGACCGGCGCTTTGCTGCCGCTTTTCTGCGGGGCGGGGTTTTCGCTTTGATACGGATATGCCGGCTGCTGATAGACGGGCTGCGGAGCAGGGTAGGGATAAGGAGTCTGCTCCTGTGTATATACCGGAGCATTTGGCGCAGGAATATTTTGAGAAACGGCAGCCTGCTGTCCTTCCAAAGCACGCTTGAAATCGGACATGGATCGGTAGCGGTCTGTCGGGTTGACCGACAAGGCGGTCATCAAAGCGTCTTCCGCGTAGTCCGGAATATCCGAACCGAGGTTGGAGGGAAGAACGATGTTGTCGTCTTCCAGACGGTCGATCGAATCCGGAGGCGTTCTGCCGGTGATGCATTTATAGAAAGTTGCGGCAAGAGAGTAGATATCGGTGAAGGGACCCTGTCTGCCGTGGCGGGTGTACTGTTCCTTCGGGGCGTAGCCGTGTTTTAATACGACGTCCAGAGAACGGCTCCTGTCGCCTAAGGAGTAGCGCGCCGCGCCGAAATCAAGCAGCTTGACGGTGTTATCTTTGCATATGTAGATATTATCGGGGCTGATATCCCGATGAATGATCCCTTTTGAATGAACGACTTCCATGGCGTCCATGATGGGGAAGATGATGCGCTTGGCGTCTTCGAAGGGAATCTTGCCGCCTTTTCGGGTGATGTATTCCTGCAGACTTTCGCCTTCGATATATTCCATCGTGAAGTAGGCGGTTTCGTTCTCTTCAAAATAGCTGTATACCCTGACAATGTTCTCGTTTCCGATGAACTGCGCCAGCGTCTTCGCTTCTTCGAGGAAGCATTCCTTGCCGTAGTCAAAGTTTTCTTTTCTGTCGCTGGTGAAGAAAGAAACGGTCAGGCTGTCCGATCTGGCAACCATCGACTCGGGAAAGAACTCCTTGAGCGCGACGATTTGATTATACTGATGATCTTTTGCGAGATAGGTAATACCGAATCCGCCTTGACCTAAGACCTTGCCGATAATAAATCTGCCTGCCAGTACGGTTCCCGGAGGAAGACTCATCGGAAATCTTTCGCGGTTTTCTATAGCGGAGAATCCGCAGCGCGGACATTGCCGGGCGTTGGGATCGATCGGCGAAAAACAGTTAGGGCATAAATAGTCCTGCATAAGCACACCTTAGTTATTGGAAAATATATACCTGTATTGCTGTGTGTGATGACAGCGTTTATTTTTGGTAGGGGGCGATATAGGAGATACAGGTGTTCTCGTTTTCTTCCTCGGAGAAATCCTTGATGATGATCTTGACATAGGAGGTAGAGACCGGTTCGCTGAAAGTGAACTTCTGGATCTTGGTTCTCTTAGAGGAGTCGTAGACTTCAAGATCGATGTCCAGCGTCTGACCGTCGGAGAATTCCAGCGTGATCTTCTTTGCTTTGCCGTATTGGTTGTAAAGCGACTCCGAAGCGGAGAATCCGTTGACGAACTGCAGTCCGTAGAGCTTTTGCTTCTCGGGAAGCTGGAGCTCGATATATTCGTCCTTACCGCCGCCGGATGCGCCCTCACACCAGCATTTGGTGTCATTCTTGAGCACATTTTCGGCGCTGAAGTCGTTGCCCTTTTCAGACGAAAGGGTGGAGCTTGCCGAAGCTTCGGTGAATTCCGTCGCGTCATCGAGTTCCGCGTCGGCGGAGAGGGTGGGTTTTTCGGTCGGTTTTTCGGTGGGTTTTTCCGTAGGCTTCTCGGTCGGCTTTTCAGTCGGTTTCTCCGTTGGCTTCTCGGTCGGTTTTTCGGTAGGTTTCTGTGTGGGCTTTTCAGTCGGCTTCTCGGTGGGCTTCTCCGTAGCGCGGTTGATGCTTGCGCCTTGAGTGCTCGATATATTTTTGACATATACGTTGGTGTCCAGCGTCGGATCCGGACCCTGTCGGTTCATCAGTACGATCGCTACCACAAATCCCGCTGCCGCGACGACAACGCTGAGGATCACGGTGAGCAGAACCACCAAGGCTTTATGGTTGTTCTTTTGGGGAGCGGGCGGCTGCTGGGAAACGGGATAAGAGGATTCGGGCATTGTTGAAAAACCCGTGTTGCCGTTATAGTCTGTGGCGCCGTTATAACCCGGGTAGCTTGAAAAGTTGGGGGTATAGCTCGCGACGCCGGTTTGGTTGACCGGAACGGTATATCCGACGTTCGGCACAGGAGGAATAAAATCGGTGACAGTCGCGGTCGTGTCTTCGCTGCCGACAGCATTTTCGGTAGCGTTATATCCCTGATCGACATACACGGTATTGCACGAGCCTCCAAGCGCCGTTTTGAAGTCCGCCATCGAACAGAAACGATCCGACGGATGAACGGACAGCGCCTTCATCAGCGCGTCTTCCGCGTAGTTCGGAATATCCGAGCCGAGGTTGGAGGGAAGTATGATGTTGTCTTCTTCCAGTCGGTCGATCGAGTCGGGCGGGGTCCTTCCGGTGAGGGATTTATAGAGGGTGGCCGCAAGGGAATAGATATCGGTGAACGGTCCCTGCTTGCCGTGGCGGGTGTACTGTTCCTTCGGGGCGTAGCCGTGCTTTAATACAACGTCCAGAGAACGACTTTTGTCGCCCAAGGAGTAGCGCGCCGCGCCGAAATCAAGCAGCTTAACGCTGTTGTTTTTGCAGATATAGATATTATCGGGGCTGATATCGCGGTGGATAATGCCTTTGGAGTGGACGATTTCCAGCGCGTCCATGATGGGAAAGATGATGCACTTGGCGTCTTCAAAGGGGATTTTGCCGCCTTTGGAGGAGATGTAATCCTGAAGGCTTTCGCCTTCGATGAATTCCATCGCGAAGTACGCGGTATCGTTTTCTTCAAAATAACTGTAGATCCTGACGATGTTTTCGGTGCCGATGAACTGCGCCAGTGTTTTCGCTTCTTCTAAGAAGCAGGATTTTCCGTATTCAAAGAAGTCTTTCTTTTCACCGGAGAAGAAGGATACCGTCAGATTCTGTGATCTGGTGACCATCGCCTCGGGGAAGTATTCCTTCAGCGCGACTCTTTCCTTTGTCTGGTAATCCTGAGCGAGATAGGTAATACCGAAGCCGCCCTGTCCCAAAACTCTGCCGATGATGAATCTTCCCGCCAATACCGTTCCCGGCGTGAGAGCCAAGGGGTATTTCTCGCAATTGCTCTGTCTTGAAAAACCGCATAGGGGACAGGTGTATGCGTTGGGATCTATCGGCTGAAAACAGTTAGGGCATAAGTTGTTCTGCATGACTTCACCTTTTTCTGAGTGAATTTGGATTAATTCGAAATATAAGAAGCAAAAATAGTTTAATTGATAAGAATATACGGATTTGCGCCGGAAGAGAGCTTTGAGAGATAGGAGAGAACATAGCTCTCTGACGTTGCGACACACCCCGCGGTAGGACCCGATCCGATATGGAAGAAGATCGCGGATCCCGCGCCCTTGACACAGCCCAGATTATATCCGATCACAAAGCCGTATTCATAGGAGGAATAATCGATCATATGCTCTGCGGAATTCCAGTCCTGATACTGGGTGCCTTCGACATGCTGGTTGTAGAAGTCGGAGGAGGGATCATCCACCCAGTAGGTGTCCTCGGTGATTTGGAAGGTATCAAGACCCGTCTGAGGCTTGGAATGAATGTAAAAAGCATCCATCACCGGGAAAAAGCCTGACGGCGTCGCCTTGATATATTCTGACATATCATCGGTTACGCCCATCTCTCCGACATATCCCGATACGGTCATCGAATCGTCTTTTGTCCATTCGTTATCCCGGATCTCCCAGAATTCTATCGTCGCAGAATTGCCAAAGGATGATACGGTGATGATCTGGCTTGTTGCCTGTTCGGTCACTTCTTCTGCGGAGATACCCTGATCGGCAAGCTGCTCTTCAAGCTCTTCATCCATCTTGACGTCGTCGGAGGGTTCTTCCGTGAGAGGAGGCGCTGACACAGCAACCGTCTCGTCCGGCTGTGTCACCGGAGACACGATAGAGGGATCAACGGAGCTCAGCGCTGAAGCAGATTCGGAAGGCTTTAGAGATGGCTCGATCGGCTTTGCATTTTTGGATATGGTGAATAACGCAAAAACAGTAGCGCCGACAATAAGCAGTATCGTGACCGCAGCGATGATAATGATAATGATCATCTTTTTTTGATCGAGGGGTTTATTGTGCTGCGGGTTCGGTTTATATTTTTGATTCATACTCCGGCTCCTTCTGATCAGTTTTTGGTTACGATATGAGGATCAAGAGAAGGATCCAGTTCTTTTAACAGTGTTCTGAGATTATCGGCGTCGATATCGATACATCCCCATGTATCGCTCAGGGAAGTGTTCATGCCGCAGATGGTGATGGCGGAGCCGGCAGTTCTGGAGGGAGCCTGTGAGAAGCCGTTTCCGTTATGCTCAATAAAGATCTGGGCGTAGATTTCTCCGTTGGTAAGTCCGCTGCCGACCCTATCATAGTGAGTGCCGGACGGCAGAGAGCTGACATCCTGGATGGTGTTGTAAAGCGAAGAGGAGGTGTCGTCAACAAAGCAGGTATCATAGCTTGCTCTGTAAACATCCAGCTTGGTGTCGATATCATTCGCTGAGATAGCAAAGCCTAATTTGAATTCACCTTTGGGAGTAGCCTTGATGCCTTCTCCGTAGTCATCCGTAATACCGTTTGTGCCTACGCGCGCAGAACAGGAGAACTTTTCTACCCATTCGCCTTCGCCCCAGGTGTAAAGATAGAGAGTGCCGTAGGATGAACCGGAAGATGCTTCGACAACAACCTGCTGGTCATAGCCCTTGGGGCTGTGTTCACCGCCTTTGGAGACCGTGAGAGTGATATCGGTCGGGGTTACCATTTCACCGGCTTCGATGCTCTGCGAGATAACATAGTTTTTCTTGACGCTGTCGGAAAATGATCTTTCTTCATTGACGGTGAAACCGAGCTTCTCGAGTTCGGCTTTTGCTTCGTCAAAGCTCTTACCGGCGTAGGAGGTCATCTCGACTTTCGGCTCTTCAGTCGGCTTATCTTCCTCAACGTCAATGTTGCTGACGACGGGTGTTGATTTGCCGCTTGAGTCGGAGACAGGGACGGGATTCTTATTAGCAAAGACAAGGATGACAACTACCGCGATAACCGCTACGGCGGCAACGACGGAAATGATTACGGGAACGAACCACTTCTTCTGGGTAGGCTGGGAGCCTGTTTGACCCGAAAAGCTTGAGGCGGTATTGTTAGCGGGTGGATTGTAGCCTGTATTAGGACCGTAGCCTGTGTTGGGACCGTAACCGGTGTTAGGGCTATAGCTTGTGTTGGGGCCGTATCCCGTGTTAGGATGGTAGCCTGTATTGGGACCGTAGCCCATGTTGGGGTTGTATCCTGTATTAGGTCCGTAACCGGTGTTAGGGTTGTAGCCGGTATTGGCGCCGGGAGTGGGCATTACGGTGGTATTGCCTTCGAGAGCCGACTTGAAGTCCGCCATCGAGCGGAAGCGGTCGGAAGGATTGACCGACAGCGCGGTCATCAAAGCGTCTTCTGCTGCCTTCGGAATATCCGAGCCGAGGTTGGAGGGCGGGATGATGTTGTCCTCCTCCATACGATCGATGGAATCCGGCGGCGTTCTGCCGGTGATGCATTTGTAGAAAGTTGCGGCAAGGGAGTAGATATCGGTGAAGGGACCCTGCCTGCCGTGGCGGGTGTACTGTTCCTTCGGGGCGTAGCCGTGTTTTAATACAACGTCCAGAGAACGGCTCTTATCGCCTAAGGAGTAGCGCGCCGCGCCGAAGTCGATCAGCTTAACCTTACCGTCGCTTTTGATAAAAACGTTATCGGGGCTGATATCACGGTGGATAATGCCCTGCTCGTGTACCGCGGTGAGCGCGTCCATCACGGGATACAAGAGCTTTTTGGCTTCTTCGTATTTGATCTTTCCGCCGTTGTGGTTGATATAATCCAAGAGGCTTTCGCCTTCGAGATATTCCATCGCAAAGTATGCGGTACCGTTTTCCTCAAAATAGCTGAGGATCTTGCAGATATTATCGTTGCCGATAAATTTTGACAGGGTATCCGCTTCTTCAAGAAAGCATTTCTTGCCATATTCAAAGCTGTCCGATCTCTCGTCGGAGTAAGATGAAATACTGATGGAATCCAATCTCAGCGCAAGGGTGTCAGGAAAGTATTCCTTGATAGCGACAAGGCTCTTGTCGTTATAATCCTGCGCGATGTAGGTGATGCCGAAGCCGCCCTGACCGAGCACTCTGCCGACGACATATCTGCCGGCGAGCACGGTGCCTTCCGAAAGGGAGGAAGGGTATTTCGCTTTTGAGGAGGAAGCTTCATATCCGCAGTGAGGGCATATGCTTTGATTATCATCTTTTTCACGGAAACAGTTGTAGCAAATTGACAAGAGATCGCCCCCTGAATGAATGATCTGAGAATGCTAAAATATATATGTTTTATATCAATAAGAAGACATAATATAAACAATTATAATACAATCATACAATATTATATAAGAAAAGAATTTGTTTTTAATGTGTTATAAGAATAAAGACCAAATTATAATGCAAAAATTGTTATTTTATTTCATTATTTTATGGAAATTTGTGCAGATTTAACAGAAATAGGAAAAATTTCGGCATTTTAAGCCGGTTTCTCAAAAGAGTGGACAACCCTTGTCAAAGCTGTTTTTCGAAAGAAAAAAAGCATCGGTTCCGGCATATTTATTCCGTCGATAATGTTATAATAATTTTTATTGAAAAATGGTTACGGAAGTGATAAAATGATACTGACTTTGAATGATCACTGACAGAGTATGGGGAAAGAGGGCACATATGAAAAAATTAGTTTGTATACTATTATCTGCTGCGCTTGTTGTTTCGATCGGCTTATCCGGCTGTTCTTCAGACGGAGATAACGCTACGCCTAACGAAGTGGTCGCTGTCGCTTATGCGGCGCAGGGAGGTCTTTTTGACACTTCCTTTGTTCATACCGCAGAGGTAGAAGTTTCCGAAGAGGACTGGCAGGATCTCAAGGATAATCCGCAGGATCTTACCTCCTATGCCGTAAAGGTCAGCATTGACGGAAATCCCTCTCAGAACGCTTTGCTGTCGGTCAAGGAGAGAACGACCCTATCACGCGCTGTTTCGTCATATACCGATCGATACAGCTTTGTGGTGGATTTTACAGGAGCGGAGGACGGCGCGCCGTTTCAGGAGCTTGACAGCCTCAGTCTCAACGATGTGATCTCCGATGCTACTTATATGAAAGAATACCTTTCCTATATGATCATGAGAGAGATGGGCGTGAGCGCGCCTATGGCGAGCTATACCACTCTTGCCGTTAACGGTGAGGATATCGGCCTGTATGTCGCCGTAGAGAATGTCCGTGATTCGTTTTTGATAAGGACAAACGGTGGTAGCGGCGGCGCTCTCTATCAGCCCGACAGCGGCAACACGATCCTCTCGATGGCGCAGAGGAATCAGGATGTTGAAACACAGCCGCAAACCGAACCGGAGCAGTTTCCTACCGATGAAAACGGTGATCCCGTACCTCCGGAGAACGCCCAGTTCCCCACTGACGAAAACGGCGATCCCGTACCGCCCGAGGGAGGTCAGATCCCCACCGATGAGAACGGCGAGCCGATCCCTCCGGGAATGCAGCCGCCGATGGGAGGCCCGGGTCAAATGTCCAATCAGGTCGGAGAATTATCGGTTGTTAAGGAATCGCAGGAGCCTACTGAGATAGCCGCAAATCCGCGGACGCCGATCGGCATGAATCCGCCTTTGTCCGATGAAGACTGCGCGGGTGCCGATCTGGTATACATCGATGACAGTCCGGACAGCTACAAGGCGATTTTTGATAACGAGGAGAGCGAAGTCACGGACGAAGACAGGAGCAGGCTGATTGCGGCGATCAAGGCGCTTTCTGACGGAAAAGATATCGAGAAGAGCTGGAATATCGATCAGGTCATCCGCTTCTTTGTCGCGCACAACTTTGTCTTGAATTACGACAGCTATACCGGCACAACGCTGCGCAATTATTATCTCTATGAGCAAGACGGCGCCGTTACGATATTCCCCTTGAATTATAACCTCGCTTTCTGCGGATTCCAGGCGGGTGCGGATACGACCGAAGAGCTGAACAAGGCGATCGATACGCCTCTCAACGGGGCGACGGAGGAAGAACGCCCCCTGTGGAATGTGATCTTCTCCAATGAAGAATATTTGAAATCCTACCACGGATACTATGAGAAACTGCTCTCGGAGTTTTTCGAATCCGGAAAATGTGAAGAAGAGATCACCCGCGTTGCCGAAATGATCGGACCGTATATGGAAGAGAAAGACGAAACCGATGAGGTCGCGACGGGATTTGACGACGCGGTTGAGGCGTTGAAGCTCTTCTGCGAAAAACGCGCACAGAGTATCAGAAAGCAGCTTAAGGGAGAGCTGGGCTCTACTTCGGGCAGCCAGACTCATGACGATATGGTTGACGCTTCCGACGTCAATATAGCCGCGATGGGCGTGTTCGGCGACTTTATGATGGGAGGTCCCGCGGCGCCTGCCGCACCCGGAGCGGGAGCTTTCTCTCAGCTTTATGCGACTGAAGAAGAATAAAGATCAGATAAGAAAGACGGCGTCCGATACGGGATGCCGTCTTCTGTCTGAAGCAAAGAGAAAACGAAGAATTCCTTGCGATTGTGATTTTATCAATACTGTGAGAGGTTTCTCTTGATTTACGATGAGAAAACAGGTATAATAATACAGAACACTTATCTTTAGCCGCGGGGGTTTGTATGAACATAGGAATCGATATTGACGGTGTTCTGATCGATTACGGGGATTATATCCGTACCTACGGAGCCCAATACTTAGGAAAAAAATACAATTTAAAAATTGTCAATCCCGACGGTTATTCCGCTGAGGAGGTTTTCGGCTGTACGAGAAAGCAGAGCAAAATGTTCTGGTTTTTGAACGCGCGCCGCTACTGGACGAGCGAGCCCGCTATCAAGGGCAGCGCCGAGATGATAGGAAAGCTCAGCGGCGAAGGTCACATCATCCACCTGATCACCGGCCGTGCCTTCACGGCGGAGAAGGGCCCGCAGCGATATATCTCCCGCGGACTGTTAAAGCGTTGGCTCAGGCAGAACGGTATCATTTACGACGAGATCGTCTTCTGTCCTCAGAAGGAAACGGCTCCCGAGAAGCTCGCCGCTTGCAAAAGGCATCATATCGACATTATGGTTGATGATGATCCCGAGAACATCGCAACGCTCAAGAACAGCCTGTATGTGATCGTGTATGATTCTCCGTGGAACAGAAAAGTCGGCGACGAGAATCTCTATCGCGCTCATTCGTGGCAGGATGTATATCGGATTGTAAATGAAATCGATGCGGACAAATCGTCCGAAAACCATAAATAATCATTTTTTCAGGAGGATATTATGAAAAAGATACTTGCGTTATTGCTGGCTGTGTTATTCGTCTTTTCTCTGGCGGCTTGTTCTTCAACTCAACCGGAGAGTGAAACAACCGCCGATACCGTAACCGAAGCGGCGGACTTGCCTTTTGTCGGCGGATGGGAAATACCGCAGGATGAAGCAGCCGCTGTACTGCCTGATGAAGTGCAGACCGCTTTTGACAAGGCGACTGCGGAATATACGGGAATGAGCTTTGTTCCCGTTGCTTATATCGGCAATCAGGTTGTGGCGGGAATGAATTATGCGATCCTGTGTAAGGGAACGTCGGTAACCGCCAATCCCGTAACCGCTTTGAAGGTCGTGATCATCTACAACGATCTTGACGGCAACGCGCAGATCACCAACGTAGCGGACTTTGATCTAACCGCGTATGTCTCAAGCCCCGGCAAGACCCGATCGGAGGTTCTCTCCGGCGGCTGGAACGCTCCCGAGGAAGTATCCCGGGCGCCGATCCCCGACGACGCGCAGAACGCTTTTGATAAGGCGACAGAGACTTATGAGGGCAACATCCTGAACCTGATGGCGCTGCTCGGTACCCAGGTTGTTTCGGGCACCAACTATGCTTTTCTGTGTCACAGTACGATCGCTTCCTCCGAGCCTGCATACAGCATCATTCAGGTCGTGACCGTCTATCAGGATCTTGAAGGCAAGGCGACGATCACCAATATCTGCAACCTCGACGCCGCCGACTTTACAGAGTAATTTATCACAAAAATGAGGCTGCCGCTTTGTTTGCGGCAGCCTTTTTGCTTTTTGCTAAATGAATAGACTGATGTTCATCAGAACGAACATGATGACAAGGATCGCGATCACTAAAATGTGAATTTTGATCTTGTCGACAAACAGTCCGACCATCTCTCTTAAGAACGCGTTGGGGAAGAAATACCACTTTGTTTTGGCGGAGATCCCCTGCGCGTTTTTGAGATTATTTTTCTTTGAAAGAATATATCCGCGGAAGATATGATAGTTGGTCGTGGCGAATGCGGCGTTATAGTCGTCCTTCTTATCCTGCTCGATGATCTCCTTGGAGAACTTGAAATTCTCAAAGGTGTTAGCGGATCTTATCTCCGGAAGGATCATCTCTTCACTGATACCTTGTTCGATGAGATAGCGTTTCATCGCTTCGCCTTCGCTGATGACTTCATCCGAGCCCTTTCCTCCGGAGGGAATGAAGCTGACGGCTTTGCCCGTGGTTTCTATCTGCTCTTTCGCAAAGTTTATTGCGGCGTCGACTCTGCCTCTGAGAAGCGGGGTAAGGGTGCCGTCCTTGCGGATGGAGCAGCCGAGGATCAGGATATAGTCGCGATCGTACGGCGGCTTATGACGCGAAGCAAGATAAGCGGAGAGCATGGTGGAGAACAGCATACATTCGAAGTAACAGATCAAAGTGGAGATCACGCTGGTCAGAGAAGAGATCAGCGCTACATACTCGAGGGATCCGGAAATATTATAATCAATCAATGTATCCAGCGTAAATCCCGTAAGCCACAGCACGCCGAAGAAGACGCCCAGCAGGTTAACAGGCCGAAAGCCTTCTTTGATGATCAGCGCGATATTGCTGTAGGTGAGCGCAAGGGAGAAAATCACCATAAACGGAGCGGTAACCAGAGCAAACTGAGAGTTAAAAGTGCTCAGCTGGTAGATATAACCGCCGAACGTTCTTATGTAAAAATTTAAGAAAGAATCGTCTCCGAATTCTACGATACTGAAAACGTTGATAAAGAAATAGAACAGGCAGAACAGTCCGACGCCGCCGCAGGCGACCATCGGATAGCCGAAGTCGCTTCTTCTGAGATAGTCGACAAAAGAAAAAATCGTCAGAGCAGTTACGACAAGGAGATTTAGTATGATCAACAGGATCACATAAGCGCTCCCCTCAAAATCAAAGAATGTCGACAGAGAGAAGATCGTTTTGAGAGGTCCGCTGTAAAACCGCACCAATTCGTAGCTTTCTTCTTGACCGGTCATGGTGTAATAGATCTCAATAGCGTCTGCTCCCACAGAAAGGGGCTTTACGGTCAGGGTCAGATCTGCGTCTGTTGCCTTGATGTCGGTGACTTCAAGATGGTTGTCTTCCACCTGATATCTGTAATCGGTGATGCGGGCTTCGCCGCTCGTATCCAGCGTCAGAGTCAGGGTGTACTGTTTTGCGCAGCATACGATGATCATCAGAGACAAGAGAAAACTGATCAGGATGAACAGATTGAGAAAGATAAATCTTTTTCTGATCTTTTTTTGCATAAAGGGTTCTCCTTCGGACTAATAATCCTCATACAGGAAGTCAGCCCAGTAGTACTGGCTCATATATTCGCTCTGATACGCGTTGACCGCGCCGGCGTCCAGCTCCTGGAAGCGGTAGTAGTCACAGTCGAGCAGCTTGGTGTTGACCGAAAGGCTGTTGTAGGATTTGTTGACCGCCTTTTCGGCGCCGATCTTCTTGAGGCTTTTCATCATCGCGGAGAAGATCTTCTGCATATACGCCTGCTGCTTGAGATCATACGGCTCGTCCTCAAAGAGCGCCGCGGCGATCTCTTTGACGGTGCAGGAACTGCCGTGACGGTGGACAAGATACGCGAAGACCTCCTTCGACTTGGAACGCTCAAAGTGTACCGGCGTGCCATCGGGAGTGAAGACGTCGAAGTTGCCGAAGCACTGCACCTTCAGGATCGCGTCGGACTTGGGCACGATGGGGAACCTCAGGTCTTCAAGCTCCGCTTCAAGCTTCTCTTTGGTGACGGGTTTCATCACATAGCCCGAGGCGTGCAGGCGCATCGCGTCGCCGGTATATTCATCAAAGCCGGTGACGAAGATGATGTTCATTTTGGGATTGATCTCCTTGAGCTCTTTGGCGAGCTCCACACCGGTCTTACCGCGCATATGAATGTCCAAAAAGGCGACGTCACAGCCGTTTTGCTTGGCTTCTTCGAGGAGCAGAGAGTGCTTCATAAACGCTTTGACCTCGGCGTCGGGCTTGGCTTCTTTGGCGGCTTGTTCCAGCATTTCGAGAGCCAAAGGCTCATCGTCTACACATAATATTCTCATATCGGATTCCTTTCGTTATGGTTCGGAGTTTTCTTTGGGTATGATGATGGTGGCGACGGTGCCTTCGCCGATCTTGCTTTCGATAACGACTTCGGCATTGACCATCTCTTTGAGTCTTTGTTTGACGTTTTCCATGCCGACGTGCGTTCTGCCGTCGTCCTTGGGAGGAGCCGAGGTATCGAAGCCCACGCCGTCATCGGAGATGATCACAAGATAGCTGTCATCCGTTTCTTTGGTCGCGATGGTGACGGTGCCGCCGTCTTCTTTCATGCCGACGCCATGCTTGACGGCGTTTTCTACCAGCGGCTGGACGGAAAGCTGCGGGATGACAAAGTCGGTCGTCCGGATATCATATTCGATGTTGAGCATGTCGCCGAAGCGCATTTTCTCCAGCATCAGGTATTTCTTCAGGTGCTCGAGTTCCTTCTCAAAGGGAACGGGATTTTTCTCCTTAAGGGAGTTCATATTGCCTCTGAGGTAGTCGGCGAAGTTGATAGTAGCGTCTCGCGCCGTCTTGGGATCCTTGGTGCACATCATCGCGATCGAAGTCAAAGAATTGTAGAGAAAATGCGGCTGGATCTGGGAGACCATCAGCGATACCTTCGCTTCATACAGCTCCTTCTGCATCTGCTGGTATCTCAGCGATTCGAGATATTGCTTTCTCAGGTCGATAAGCAGAACGACGATCTGGTTGACAAGTGTCAGCGCGGCGCCGATCTCAAACAGCGGCAGCGTGGTAAAGAACACAAAATCGTTGACGGTGTCCAGAAGCAAAGCGATCACCAGCGGGATCCACGACAGCATGACCATGAAGGTTTCCGTATTCTCTCTGACCTCGGTGAGCAGGCACATGGTGAGCATGGCGGTGCATATCACAAGGAAGATCAGCATGAACGGTTTGGTGGCGTAAAGATCGCTCACGCCCGTCAGGTGCAGAACGGTAGCCAGTACCGTCAGCGCCGCAAAAACAGAAATGATGATGTTGCCGATGATCTTATTGACGCTTTTGTGCAGGTTGGTTTTGATATAGACCAGCGCCGACAGCGCCATGAGGTAGTAGGCGGCGTTGTTGATGGACATACCGAGAATCGGATCTTTGATCCACAGCGGCAGATAGGAGTAGATACTTTGCAGGAGGATGAAGATTCCCGAGAAGAAGCACAGCACGCCGAAGGTCAGATACCGATAGTCGATCTTGCCTAACACGACTCCCGCGATGGGGAAGGCGAACAGTCCGAAGAAGCAGATGAGGAAGCAGAAGAAAATGGTAAGTCCTTTATGCTGGAATAACAGCTCATAGGCGGTTGCTTCATCGCCTGCGTACATATCGAAGAAGTCGCCGAAGTTTCTGTTGGAATGGTGTTGATAGGGGAAGTAGAGATAGAGCTCCAGCTCTGAGTCGGGGCTGATATCCTCCGGCTGTACATAGCAGATCGAATAGCCCGGCGTATACTGAAAAGGTCCTTCTTCGTCTCTCTTGTTGGTAGCGACGGTCTTGCCGTCCGCATAAAGATCGAACCAGACGTTGTCGACGGACATGATCAGCATATCGCCTTTCTGATACCCTTTGGACGCCTTGCCGATGACGTTGAGAACGGAGAAGTTTTCGTTGACGATCCGCTTTTCTCCGGTGGGGTACCAATCTGTGCCGTCGATACTGTACTTTCCGTCTATGGTCACGCTTTTGCTTTCGATATCGGTCCGAAAGTCCGAGGAATAGACCGTGATGCCGATCAGGGCGATGAAGATCAGCATGACAAGCCCTAATGTAATAAAGGTCATCAGTTTTCCTTTGAATAAATGCACGGCTATCACGCTCCTTTCTCTCTATTATATATGCGGCAATAAAAAAACAAAAGAGTTTTTTCGGTTTTTTTCAACTTTTTTCTTTCACGAATACGTTCAAAAACGAAAGACCGTCCCGAAAGACGGTCTTGTATCTTGTTATTCTTCGAAGAGCGGGGTGGAGAAATACCGCTCCGCGGTGTCGGGGAGGACGGTGACGACCGTCTTGCCCTTACCGAGCTTTTTGGCGAGTTTCAGAGCGGCGGCGACGTTGGTGCCGCTGGAGATCCCGCACATCAGTCCTTCTTCTCTGGCAAGTCTCTTGGCGGTGGTGAGGGCTTCTTCGTCCGATACGACATAGATATCGTCATAGATATCGGTGTTGAGGATATCGGGGATCAGTCCGTCACCGATGCCCATCTGCATATGAGTGCCGATGGTGCCGCCGGCTAAGATCGCGGCATTCTCCGGCTCTACCGCCCAGATCTCGATCTCGGGATACTGCGCTTTGAGCACCTCGCCGATACCGGTGATGGTGCCGCCTGTGCCGATGCCGGAGCAGAAGCCGTCGATCGGCTCCGCACACTGCTGCATGATCTCGAGCGCGGTATATTTCTTATGCGCGCGGACGTTGTTGATATTGGTGAACTGCTGGGGAACGAAAACTCTCGGATCTTTCTCTTTCATCTTGAGCGCGGTTTGCAGACATTCGTCAATACACGCGCCGATATCGCCCGCATCGTGGATCAGCTTGACCTTCGCGCCGTAGTGCTTGATGAGCTTTCTTCTCTCTTCGCTGACCGAGTCGGGCATGATGATGATGGTCTTGTATCCTTTGACCGCGCCGACGAGCGCGAGCCCGATGCCCTGGTTACCCGAGGTGGGCTCGACGATGATGGTATCCTTGTTGATCTGGCCCTTCTTCTCGGCGTGGTTGAGCATATTCAGCGCGGTGCGGGTCTTGATGGAGCCGCCGACGTTGAGACCTTCAAACTTGACGAGAACGTCGGCGCTGTCCTCATCTACCATACGGTTGAGCCTGATCAAAGGCGTCTGTCCGACAGCCTCCAGCACATTATTATAAATCATAATATACCTCCCAAAACAAATTCTTTCGTTATTATAGCAAAGGAAGCTTTTCTTGTCTACAACAAATTTCTTTGTGATATCATTTGAGTTTTTCTGCTTTTTGTGTTAGAATATGTTTCTACGGAAAGAATAAACTCGGAAGGAGAAGCGATGATGTTCAGAGCGTTGAGAGAAGAGGACAGAGAGCTTTACTATCGCTATGCGGATGCGTTTTATCACACCGACGCGGTGAACGCTCCCGTTGACGAAAAAAACTACGAGGTCACCTTCGACGAATGTATGAAGAGTGATCGGTATATGAAGTGCTATATTTTTGAGTGTGACGGCGCGCCGTGCGGCTTCTCTCTGTTGTCCAAGACCTTCTCGCAAGAGGCGGGGGGGATCTCGGTCACGATTGAGGAGATTTATATAGAGGAGGAATATCGGGGAAGAGGACTTGCCACCGAATTCTTCCGTTATCTTAAATCTTTGCCCGAGATCATGCGTCTGCGTATTGAGGTCGAAGACTACAACGAGGGCGCCAAAAGGCTTTATGAGCGAATGGGGTTCGAGCTTTTGCCCTATCTGCAGATGGTGATTGACCGACAGCGTCAGAAGCCCTCAAAAGAGTTGCTTTAGTATATTATAATTCCGGATATGAAATATAACTGACGAGTTCATAATTTATTAATATTAATTTCAAAAAAGATTCACTGGTGTATCATATTTTTTTCACTTTATGATACTATTCTGTAAGCGTAATCAAAAACGACATCCCAACAGGAGGTATATTATGACAGATGATTTTAAGGATATCATGAACGCATTGGAGCATGATGATGAGAAGGATACGATCGATCTGCTGGAAGATCAAAAACAGGCGCAGCCCGAGCCGTCTTCACACAGGACGACGTATCAAGATAATCCGGACGTCAGCTTCTTCGATATGAAAAGTGAACAGACCGAGGAAATCCCTGATGCATATAACTTTGACGCTTTCAGCGATACACCGCAAATAAAGACCGAAGAACCGATCCGAAAGATCGATGAAAGCATGGAGGATATGACCCCTGCCGACAGAGTCTTTGCTATGCATGATGTTTCGGAGTATCCGAGTCAGGAACGGATGCAGGCGGACGAATACCGAAACGTCTATCGCCGCACTCCTTATATCAACGGACAGCCGATCCAAAGCAAGATGACTGCTTCCGACCGTCCCGCCGCGACTCCTAAGACGCCGAACGCTCAGTACAGAGACGGCTATCGCGCTCCTCAGCGGCAGGCTTCGCATCGACAGCCGAAAGCAAAAATCGGAGCGGGAACGATCGCGATATTGCTGATAGTATGTGTTCTCGTATCCGGTCTTGCAGGCTTCGGCGGCAGCTTGCTCGCGGGATATATGCGTTCCGGTACCCCGACAGAAGCGGGAGTTGCGACGCAGAACAAGGATGAAACCGGCGTTACTCCCGTTGTTGCTACAGCGGAGCCCGGTACAGAATTGACGACCAGCCAGATCGTGGACAAGGTAGCGGGTTCGGTAGTGGAGATCACTACCGAGAGCGTACAGACCACTTTTTACGGACAGTATCCGATTACCGGCGCGGGTTCGGGCGTGATCATTCGTGAAAACGGCTATATTCTTACCAACTATCACGTGATCGAGGGCGCGTCGACCATCAAGGTTACTACGACTTCCGGTGAAGAATATGACGCGAAAGTCATCGGCTATGATAACGTGGATGTAGATATCGCGCTGCTGAAGATCGAAGCGTCGGGACTGACCTGCGCTGAGTTGGGTGATTCGAGCACCGTCAATATCGGAGACAAAGCAGTCGTTATCGGCAACCCCTTGGGAACCTTGGGCGGTTCCGTGACGGAAGGTATCATCTCCGCGCTGGATCGTGAGATCACGATCGACGAGCATTCAATGCACCTGATGCAGACCGACGCGGCGATCAACCCCGGCAACTCCGGCGGCGGTACCTTTAACAGTTACGGCAAGCTGATCGGTATTGTTGTCGCAAAGTCCTCCAGCTCTTCTTCGGGAACGACAATCGACAACATCGGCTTTGTAATCCCGATCAACAGTATCGTCGATATTCTGGACGACCTCGAGCAGAGCGGTTATGTCACCGGCAGACCCGATTCCGGAATGGAATTTGTTGATTCGACCAATTATTACTACTCCGGCGTGTATATTTCTTCTGTCAAAAGCGGATCCAACGCGGCTTCTGCCGGCTTCCGTCAGGGCGACAAAGTAGTATCCGTTGACGGAAAGCAGATCTCCTCCGCTTCCGATGTGGAGAACATCATTAACCAACATGCGGTGGGAGATACCGTAACGTTTGAGCTGGAAAGAAGCTATGAGAAGATCACACTCTCGCTGACGCTGGAGGAAAAAACGCAGGACACCGCTTCCAGTGAACCGGACGACAGCTTCTTCCAAAATCCCTTCGGACTTTGGTAAACGATAGACAATCCTCACATATTTTGTGTTTATCTGAATACTCCTTTCATTTCTGAAAACCCACCTCTTTAATCCCCTTACACAGCCGCCGATCAGCTTTACGCTGCACGGCGGCTGTTATCTTTCGATTTGGCGATTGTCTGAATTATGACAAAACCCTTGTTTTTTTGCGGATTATCATATAGAATAAACACATAGTAATCTGAGGGAGGTGAAGCGATGGACAACATGATCGATTATCTGAGATGGATGGGGCGGTTTACTTTTGACGAATTTCATTTTTCAGAGGTGGACGCGCTGTGCCTGTGTCAGGCGGCGTATTACGATCTGGCGCTCTCGGAGAACTACCCTGATCTGCCGCTGACGCTGTCGGGCCATTATGACCGCGTTGTCGCGGAGAGGCATGTCGGCGTTAATGTTGCGGGTACCTTTGCCTGCCAGATGACCGCCGAGTTTATTAAGCTGCTTGCGAAGTCCAGAAGGTTTTCCGAACTTAAGGTGATCGACTATTCCGAGAAGCTGGATAAAGAAAAATCTATCCAGTTCTGCGCGGTCACCTTTTTGAAAGAGGGCGACTTTTCGTTCATCGCTTTTCGCGGTACCGACGACACCCTCACGGGATGGAAAGAAGACTTCATGATATGCTTTGAGCGTACTGCGGCGCAGAAGATGGCGCTCGAATATACCGCCGAGCATATCAGAGACGGCGTGAAGAACTATATCGGCGGTCACTCCAAGGGCGCGAACATGGCGCTGTACTCCTCCTGTCTGCTGGACTATGACCTGTGGAATAAGGTCGAGCGCGTTTTTCTGTTGGACGGTCCCGGTATCTGTCCCGAAGTGATGAGCACCGCGGAGATCGCGCGCGTCAACCGCAGAGCGACCTCTATCCAGCCGCAGTTTTGTATTATCGGCAAGCTCTTTGAGCCGCAGATCACGAATACGATCATTGTGGATTCCTCACAGGAAGGCTTTATGCAGCACGATCCCTTCAGCTGGGGAATCAAATACGGCAGGCTCAAACGCGTCAGCGATCATTCCCCCGAGTCGGAGGAGATCGGCTCCATTATCAATGGCTGGATCGCGGATATCACCCCCGAAGAGAGAAGGATATTTGTCACGGAGCTGTTTGACAGCCTTGACTCTAACGGCTGCAAAACTGTGGAGGACTTTTCCAAGATCGGTGTGGAAGGGTTTGAAAATATCCTGACAGGTATGCTCGGTGCCTCCGACGCTACCAAGAAAGCTGTGGTCTCGCTGCCGACGCACTTTCTCTTCGGCAGAGCGTTCAAGGATATCGGCACGATGGGCTTTTTCAACTGGGTCAAGCAGAACGTGGTCGCCAAGAGCATTATCCTTATTGCCATCGGTATTTTCTTTATTGTCGCAAAGGATAACCTGCTGGCGACGTCGGCAAAATTCGTTTTCACCGGACTGACCTTGATAGAAATCGTCTTTACGCTCCGTCAGCTATATAAAAATAACTGGGAATTCTTTCGGCTGCGGTATCGGATGTATCTGTGTATCTCGATGATCATCATCTGTCTGGTGGTGCTGCTGCGGGATCAGGCGGTGTATATTTTAGGGTCGGTGCTGTTCGGCGTGATCGCGCTGATATTCACTTTTGTATCGCTTGACGCTGCGATCAATGACAAAGAGGATAACCTGTGGAAGAGGATCATTCATATCTTAGAGGCTCTTATCAGCTCGGGCTACGGTATCAGCTTTTTGCTGATTCGTTCCGATAGGATCTTCCGGTATATCTGGGGCGTCGGTATTGCTATGATCATTGACGGTATCCTGCGTATTGTGATTGCCTATGTACCGCTTTTTTCAAGAAAGGGTAAGCCGAAACGCACGCGACGGCATTGAAACATTATTGTTCAGATAAAAGGGACGGCCTGCGGTCGTCCCTTTCTGCGATATTACAGCCCGAATGATACTGAGATCGCGTTGTTGATCTCTTTCATCGAGCCTTCTGTGACCGATCCCATCTTCTCTTTGAGCCGTCTTTTGTCGATCGTGCGGATCTGTTCGAGCAGGACTACCGAGTCGGTCAGCAGTCCTGTATTCTTTGCCTTGATGGGGATATGGGTCGGCAGGTTCGCTTTGGTCTGCTTTGAGGTGATCGCCGCGGCGATCACGGTGGGAGAATAGCGGTTGCCGACGTCGTTCTGGACGATCAGCACCGGACGGATCCCGCCCTGCTCCGAGCCTACCACGGGGCTTAAGTCGGCATAGTAGATGTCTCCTCGTTTGATGTTCAATGGATTCACTCTCCGTGTCTTTCGATGTACAATGATATTTTTGACATGTTTTCTTCTGTTTATACGAAAAGGTTTTCTTTACAAATAACAGTTATCCAAGTATAATAATATTAGCCTCCCCAACAGCCTTGGGGAGGTGGCGCGAAGCGCCGGAGGGGTAAGCCTTCCCAACAGCTTTGGGGAGGTGGCGCGAAGCGCCGGAGGGGATAAGCCTCCCCGGGATACGGGGTGGTATTGTTCCTATAATATCTTATGAAAAGGAGGCGGGCTTCGTGAGCGACAGGCAGAAAGGGATCCTATATCTGATCCTTTCAGCGTTCTTTTTTGCGGCGATGAATATGTTTGTCAAGCTTTCGGGAGATCTGCCGACTTTCCAGAAGGTGTTTTTCCGCAACGCAATCGCGGCTGTATTTGCTTTTATTATTCTGATAAAGAATAAAGCGCCGCTGAAACCCACGGCAAAAGGCAGTCTGAAATACCTGATTCTCCGCACGGTTTGCGGCTTGCTCGGCGTGATATGCAACTATTATGCGCTGGACAGGCTGGTGCTGTCCGACGCTTCGATCCTCAACAAGATGTCGCCGTTCTTTACTATCATCTTCTCCTTTATCGTTGTGAAGGAGAAGCCGCAAATGTTCCAGTGGATGACGGTGGCGGGAGCTTTTGTCGGAGCGCTGTTTGTGATTAAGCCGAGCTTCTCCAATACCGCTTTGGTACCGGCGCTGATCGGATTTATGAGCGGCGCGTTCGCGGGCGCGGCATACGCGTTTGTCAGAAAGCTCGGACAACTCAAAGAGAACAAGGCATATATCGTGTTTTTCTTTTCGTTCTTTTCCACCTTGACGGTGACGCCGATCGCGCTCATAGGATATAAGCCGATGACGGTATGGCAGCTTGTCTTTTTACTTTCCGCGGGTCTGTGCGCGGCGTTCGCGCAGTTCTCGGTAACTACGGCGTATTCTTACGCTCCCGCGAAGGAGATTTCCGTATACGATTTCTCCCAGATCATTTTTGCGGCATTGTTCAGCCTGATCATCTTCTCCGAGTTGCCGGATATCTACAGCTTCATCGGCTATTTCATCATCATCATGATGGCGGTGGTCAACTATCTGATCACCATGAGAAAAGAGAAGCACAGTAAGGGAGGGTCTTGACCCTCCCGAAATAATAGAGAATAGAGAATGGAGAAAAGTGAAGGGCGGGCTCTGCCCGACACCCGATTGGTAATTGTCATTCAGAGGGAGCGACTAAGCGACCGAAGAATCCCCTTGTCATTAATACCGGTTGCAAAAGGAAGGGGATTGCCGCGTCGTGACCGTATGGGTCACTCCTCGCAATGACAATTCCTCCTCATTTCTAATTCCTAATTCCCCTGCACTCCCGCTACATTTCATATTTCATATATCATGAATTATCCACTTCTTTCATATCTATTGACTATAGAATGAAAGAGGTGTTTTCTTTTGAAAAAAATCTTAACTGTACTCTTATGTTTATTGCTGACAATACCGATACTGACGCTGGAGGTTTCTGCGCTGTCCGAGGAGGAGATATCCGCTCCGTCTGCGGTACTGATCGACGTTGACAGCGGTAAAATTCTTTTTGAGAAAAATAAAGATGAACAGCGACCTTGCGCCTCGATCACCAAGGTGATGACGCTGCTGTTGGTGATGGAAGCCCTTGATTCGGGCAAAATACATTTGGATGATATTGTCACGACCTCGGCGCACGCCTCTTCGATGGGAGGCTCGGATATCTGGCTTGAGGAGGGTGAACAGATGACGGTGGACGAGATGATCAAGGCGACTGCCGTTGCCTCTGCCAACGACGCCGCGGTAGCGCTCGCGGAGCATATCTGCGGCAGCGAGGATGACTTTGTTACAATGATGAACGAGCGGGCAAAGGAGCTCGGGATGGATCAGACGACGTTTCTCAACTGTAACGGATTGGACGAGGAAGGTCACCTGACCTCGGCGTATGACGTCGCTTTGATGTCGCGAGAGCTGATTAAGCACAATTTGATTTTCGACTATACTTCGATCTGGCTGGATTCTCTCAGGGACGGCGAGACTCAGATTGTCAATACCAATAAGCTCTTGAAGACCTATCCCGGCATCACGGGACTCAAGACGGGCACAACTTCTGAGGCGAGCTCGTGTATCTCCGCTACCGCAGAGCGTGACGGGCTGAGCCTGATCGCTGTGGTGCTCGGCGCTCCGTCGGGCAAGGATCGGTTCAAGGACGCGGCGACCCTGCTTGACTACGGCTTTGCGAACTTTATGACCGTAAAGCTCGATATGAGCGAAGAGCTGTATCCGATGGCGGTGGAAGGCGGAATGGAGGATGATGTGGATATCCTCTGTGAGGATTCTGCCGCCGTGACTGTGCCGAAAGGGGAAGAGGGCAACGTTAAACAGTCCGTGAATCTTGCAGAGAGTATCACCGCTCCCGTGGAAAAGGGACAGAAGGTCGGCACGCTGAGCTATACCTTAGGCGGCGAGACAGTTGCGTCCTTCGATGTTGTCACTGCCGACAGCGTGGAAGCGATGATCTTTCTGACGGTGCTGACAAAGCTGTACCATGCGGCAGTGAAGCTTTAAGCAAATTAGGAATGAGGAGTTAGGAATTGTTTGTCATTCAGAGCGAAGCGAAGAATCCCCTTCCTATCACTTTCGTTCGCATTGAGAGTCCCTTATCACACGGTAGTAATGACAAGGGGATTCTTCGGTCGCGAGCTCCCTCTGAATGACAATTAATAATCGGGTGCGGGTGTCCCGCCATAAATTTCTCATTCCTAATTCCTAATTCCACATTATCCCAACATCTTGTGCTCTCTTTCCTCCCGACATCAAAATTTAGAGAATGTTTACAAAAATATGACAAATCATATTGCAAAGCGGCTGAAAATATAGTATAATGCTCTTAATCATATAAGCGGGAGAATGTATTTTTCCGCAGAGGAATTATAAGGAGGAAAGAATATGCCCACCATTCTCAGTGATAAACATTTACAAGGCTTTATCAGCGATAATGAATACAAGGGAATCGAGAATCAGGTCAAGGCGGCTCATCAGGCGCTTCACACCAAAAAGGGCCTCGGACAGGAGTTCACCGGCTGGCTGACGCTTCCCTATGACTATGACAAGGACGAGTTCGCGCGCATCAAGGTCGCCGCGAAGAAGATCCAGCAGAACTGTGATATCTTTGTCGTCATCGGTATCGGCGGCTCTTATCTCGGCGCGAGAGCGGCGATCGAGTTTTTGAAGTCCCCCAACTATAACGCGCTGTGCAAAGATACTCCTCAGATCTATTATACCGGCAATTCCATCAGCTCCAACGCGCTCTCGGAGCTTCTTGAGATCTGCGAGGGCAAGGAGATCTCCGTTAACATGATCTCCAAATCCGGCACCACAACCGAGCCCGCGATCGCTTTCAGAGTATTCAGAGAACTGCTCGAGAAGAAGTACGGCAAGGATGGCATGAAGGATCATATCTTCTGCACCACCGACAAGAAGAAGGGCACCTTGAAGAGCCTCGCCGACCGCGAAGGCTATGAGACCTTTGTCGTTCCCGATGACATCGGCGGCAGATACTCCGTTCTCACCGCTGTCGGTCTGCTTCCCATCGCGGTAGCGGGCGCCGACATCGACGCTCTGATGCAGGGCGCGAAGGAAGCGGCGGACACCTTCAACAACGACGACCTCTATTCCAACGACTGCTACAAGTATGCTGCGATCCGCAACCTGCTCTACAGAAAGGGCAAGTCCACCGAGATCCTCGTGTCCTACGAGCCCGCCTTTACGCTGATGAACGAGTGGTTCAAGCAGCTTTACGGCGAGAGTGAGGGCAAGGACAACAAGGGTATTTTCCCGGCGTCTGTTATCTTCTCCACCGACCTGCATTCGATGGGTCAGTTCATCCAGGACGGCAGCAGGAACCTCTTCGAGACCGTTGTGCTGTTCGATCAGTGCCAGAGAGAGGTCACCATCGGCAACGATCCCGAGAACCTTGACAAGCTGAATTTCTTAGAAGGCAAGACCATGGCGTATGTTAACCGCAAGGCGTGCGAAGGCACCATCCTCGCGCACAACGACGGCGGCGTTCCCAACATTGTGCTGAATGTCGCGAAGATGGACGAGTTTGAGCTCGGTTTCCTGATTTACTTCTTTGAGAAGGCATGCGCGATCTCCGGTTATCTCTTGGGCGTCAATCCCTTTGATCAGCCGGGCGTTGAGTCCTACAAGAAGAACATGTTCGCTCTCTTGGGCAAGGAAGGCTTTGAAGACAGAAAGGCGGAGCTGGAGGCTCGCTTAAAATAATATTGTTTGTTAAGTAAAACACAGGAGGATTCTGTAAAATGGTTACATTAATTATCGGTAAAAAAGGCTCAGGTAAAACGAAGAAGCTTATTACTCTCGCGAACGAAGCGGTCGCAAAGTCCTCAGGTAACGTAGTCGTTATCGAAAAAGGCGCGAAGCTCACTTATGACGTTACCCATAAGGCGAGACTGATCGACACCGACGTCTACGGCGTCAAGGGTTATGATATGCTCTTAGGCTTCATCAGCGGTATCTGCGCAGGTAACTACGACGTAACCGATATCTTTGTTGATTCTACCTTCAAGATCTGCCCCGAGGGCGTAAACGGGATCGAAGAGTTTGTCAAGAGACTGGACGCGCTTTCCAAGGAGAGCGAGGCGCACATCACGATCCTCGTTTCTTCCGCCGAGGGAGAGATCCCCAAGGGTCTGGAAGCTGTATGTGAAGAAATCTGAAACTAAAATACTAAACCGTCGATGTCATCCGACACCGGCGGTTTTTTGTTTTGATCGCGACTTTTCGGATGGGGTGTAGGGGCGACCATCGATCGCCCGCATTGTTGTAGGGGAGGGCTTCCACGCCCTCCCTGACCCTGTGGTTAAACCAGTGTTTATCACTGTTATGGAACCGTTAATAATAAAGTGTAGGGCAAGGCGCCCACGACTTGCCGAAACGTTGGTATTAACTCCATATCGGTTATAGGAAATGCAGGTTAAATTCTGCTCCTGTATGAAACGTAAAATATTGATATAACGCTGCTGCGACCGGCAAGTCGAGGGAGGTCTCCCCCGTGGGGGAGGTGTCGCGAAGCGACAGAGGGGTGCCGTCTCCGGCTGTGGAACCTTGCCCTACGGCTGATGTACTACGCAAACGAAAACGGTATTTGCTGTCAACGTTTCGGCGGGAGGGTCAAGACCCTCCCCTACGGTTTTATGCGGACGGTCGTACGAGGAAGAGGATTGCCGCGTCGTGACCGCAAGGGTCACTCCTCGCAATGGCCTCTTTTTTCTTTATAAGAAATATAGATCAGAGCGAAAGCGGGAGAAAAAGTTTCAAGATTTTTCCATTTTTGTATATATTTATTACGGCTTTGTAATAACTGTACAAATTTGTCACAAAAAGATTGTGCAAAAAGCAAGCAGAGAATTTTGTAAAATTTCTTTATTCTTTTTTACCAATATGCTATAATAATTACAACTGTTATTAGGTTATTTTTTACAGATTCAGGGAGTATACCGTTATCAGGAAAAACAGAAACGGTCATAACGGCAAATTCTCTGAGGAAAGAGAGGATTTTATGAAATTAAGAAAGCTGATTTGTGCGATTCTGGCGGCGGTTCTCCTGATTTCAAGTCTGAGCATCTCGGCGTTTGCCGAAGAGCTTGACCTTGCGGAGTCGGGAGCTTACTACAACCAGAACAAGTACGAGAACTACGCTTCCAAGGCGGTTAACGAGACCAACCTCGGCGCTACCTACAGCGCAAGTTCCACCACCTTCAAGGTGTGGGCTCCCGAGGCGCAGTCCGTTCAGGTGCGTCTGTATACCACCGGTACCGATTCCGAGTCCGGCGCTAAGACCATCGATACCAAAACGATGACTTACAACAGCACCAACGGTATTTGGTCACTGACCCTTTCCGGCGATCACAAGAATCAGTACTACACCTATCTCGTCAAGAGAGACAACGTCACCAAAGAGACCGTAGACCCCTACGCCAAGGCGGTAGGCGCGAACGGCGACCGCGGTATGATCGTTGACCTGAGCTCCACCAACCCCGAAGGCTGGGCGAACGACAGGCACGTGCTCTTTGACAATCCCGGCGAGGCGGTCGTCTGGGAAGTTCATGTCCGTGACTTCTCTATCAACGCTTCCTCCGGCGTAAGTGAAGCCAACAGAGGTAAGTACCTTGCCTTCACCGAGGGCAACACTACCTTAAACGGCGCAGGCAAGATCTCCACCTGTGTGGACTATCTTGTAGAGCACAACATCAACTGTGTTCAGCTGATGCCGATCGAGGACTTTGCCTCCGTAGATGAGACCACCGACGCTCCTCAGTATAACTGGGGTTATGACCCGAAGAACTACAACGTTCCCGACGGCGCGTATTCTTCCGATCCTTACAACGGCAACACCCGTATCACCGAGTTCAAGATGCTGGTACAGGCGCTGCATG
>CAZPOG010000010.1:0-30978 GCA_964588105.1 uncultured Ruminococcus sp.
AGAACGATGATTTTCCGATCATTACCACCAACTACATGATCGATCCGGGACGCGGGGGAGAGTACTTCTATACATACGCGACCGGTATCAAGAACGGCACCACCGTTGAAGCCGGCAGATGCCTGATCTCTACCGCGGTGTATGAGGGTTACGCCTATATGTGCGTAGCGCTGCACGCGCCGTATAATGAGAACAAGGACGACTTGGAACAGTACTGTATGCTTGAGGCTGCGGACCTCTTCAGATGGGCGTTTTTGAATCTCACCTTCGTGACAGCGACCACCAAGTCCACGCCGGTATGTGAACAGAAGGTCGACCATGCGTGGGATACTGAGTCGATCCTTTTGGTTCCAGAGTCCGATCTGAATGTTGTTTTGCCCGATGACTACGCGGAGGGCGATATCCAGATCGTTCCAGACAACACCGATTCCGTCAGCGCTCCGATCAACGCGGGAGATATCATCACCACAGCGACCGTTTTTTATAAGGGGCAGGAGTTTGAGAAGATCAACCTTGTCGCGCAGGACAGCGTCAGCGTCAGCCCGATCCTCTATGTGACGGACGCGGTGCGTTCGGTGCTGACCTCCGTATGGTTTCTGATGGCGGTCGCGATCATCGTGATCCTGTTTATCGTATATATCACCGTTTCGTCTTCCTATTCGAGAAGAAAGAAAGCGAAAGAGCGTAACGAGCGCAGAAGAAAGAGATAACCGGACTAACGTTACGGTGGGGTTACAAAACCTTAACTTGACCGTGTTTATGCTCTGTGATACAATATATTGTGTGTAATTGGAAATATATCACACTTTTGATTTTCGCGGCGGTTGCCCGCATCCGCGATTCTTCGTTTTTGACACGGCGGGCGGAAAGGCTATGAGGATATGACTTCTAAGCTTAGTTGGATATTTTTTATTCCGTTTACTTTAGCGGCGATCGCCCTGAAGGTAGTACAGCTTTTTATCGTACCCGAAGACGGCGTTTATCTGCTCGGACTGAAAGCAATCCAGCTTGATTATATCGCGCTCGGATGTATTGTCGCGGTGTTCTTGTTCGCGCTGATATTCTCTTTGGTTGACAGAAAGATCTCACCTTACTATATCCCGAACAAAAACGTCGGGGCGGGAATATTCGCCTTGCTTTCTGCGCTTATAGTTGCCGCCGACGGCGCTTATCAGCTGTTTATCGCGTTTACATCCAGCGACTTTAAGGTCCTTACAATGATCGAGATCGTGTTTGCCGTTTTATCGGCGATCGCGCTGGTTGTGCTGGGACTCTCCCATTTTATGAGCAAAAGCGAGTCGAAGAAGCTCGGTCTGGTATTTGTACTTCCCGCGTTTTTCTTTGCGCTGCGTCTGATCAACTCTTTTGTGAAGATCACGACGATTTCGGTGGTAACCGCCGACGTTACGGTGCTTGCGGTCTACATCTTTATGACCATGTTCTGGTTCAACTTTGCGGTGATGCTCTCTATGACAGAAGCAAAGCACGCTGTTAAATCCACACTGATTTACGGCTTTCCCGCTGTAGCGGCAGGCTTGGTTTACGGCATCTTTGATCTGATGAAGGATTTCACCTTCTCCGAGCCGTTTATGATGATTCCGCCGGTAGAAGCGCTGTTATTCGCTTGCTATGTACTCTTCGTTCTGATCGAGATCACCACCAAGGTGAGGACCAGAGAGCAGGTGAACATCAGAGGGCTCAAAGCGAACCGTGAGAAAGAAGACCAAGAGGATCTGGAGAACAATCCTCCCGAGGAAAACATCGAGGGATTTGTCATCGGCGCTCAGGTAGAGGATCCCGATGAGCTGACTCCTTCCGATTATTATGCTTCTACCGATACCGAAGGATATCTGTATCAGGAGTTTAAGAAAGATCCCGAAGCGCCTCCTCAGACCGATATCCCTCCGCTTGATGAGAGCTCTGCGGACTATATTATCGAGAAGACCGAGGACGCATACGCCGACGAGGATAAGAAGAAGGGCACGCCCTCTTATATGTCCCGTCTTGACGAGATCGACAAGCTGATCCTCGAGATCACCGAAGAAAACTGATGATGACAAAGGGGCGGGCTATCCCGCCCTTTTTTGAAAAGATAGATTTGGGAAGATGATGATGAAAAGAATTGTTTCTTTGATAATTATATGTATCATTATCACCGCGACGGCGCAAATCGGGGTATCCGCCGCTTCGGCGAATTTTACCGTAGAAGACGGCGTACTGCTCTCCTACAGCGGAGACGCGGCAAATATCACGATCCCCACCGAGGTGTATCGGATCGAGTCCGGCGTTTTTGAGGATAATACATCCATAAAAAGCGTGACGATCCCTTCCTCTGTGACCGAGATAGGGGATAAGGCGTTTTATAACTGTTCCTCACTAAGTGAGGTAGCGGGCGGAGAAAACGTCTACAGCGTCGGGGCATTTTGCTTTGACAAGACCCCGTATCTGACGCAGTCGCACGATGAGTTCTTTACCCTCGGCAAGGCTTTGTTGTGGTATAACGGTACCGCTTCACAGGTGACGCTGCCCGACGGGATATGGTCGATCGCGCCCTACGCGTTTCTCAGATGTCAGACGATTCGGTCGTTCTCTGCGTCCGATGATCTGAGCATGATAGGGGAAGGCGCGTTTTTTGAGTGTACTCATCTGTCACTGGTGAGTATTCCGAACAGCGTCAAGTTCATCGACGCCTACGCTTTTACAGGTACTTCTTATCAGGCGCAGGCAGGAGAGTTCGTCGTACTCGGAGACGGTATCCTGACCGCCTACAACGGCGGCGACGATGAGATCATGATTCCGGATTCCGTTCGTCTGATCGCTCCGCGGACTTTCTATGAATATACCGCGCTGAGTAAGGTGAAGATCCCTTCGTCTGTTTACGCCATCGGCAAACAGGCGTTCTGCCAGTGTACCTCGCTTTCCGATCTTTCGCTGTCTTCGGGACTTGTCCATATCGGTGAAGAAGCGTTTGTCAACTGCAAGAAGCTCAAGACCCTTTCTCTGCCATCGTCGGTATCGCTGGTGGATAAAGGCGCGTTTCTCAATTGCACGGGGCTCGAGGAGCTTTCTCTGTGCGGAAAAGAGCTTTCGGTATCCTACGGCGCGTTCGCGTACTGTACGTCTTTGAAGCTGGTGCTGATGTCCTCCGACGTCTCTTCGATCTATGACAAGGCGTTTTATAAGTGTCAGTCGCTCAAGGCGATTTCCGTTTCCGACGCTACCGTCAGGATCCCTTCGTCCGCGTTTGAGGAGTGTCCGGTGTTTACGCTGTCCGCATCCGACAAGTCCTTTGCCGCATCGTCGCTTTCCCGTGTCGCGAATCTGGACGCTGTCAAAGGCGACAGCGACCGCGACCGCCACCTTACGGTACTTGACGCGACCGTGATCCAGAAGTATATGGCGTCTCTGGTTGATCTTTCTTTCGAAGCAAAGGCGGCGTCCGATACCGACTATGACGGATATCTGACCATACTCGACGCGACACGGATCCAGAAGATACTGGCGCATATTGTATAAATATTGTAATATCTTTTGCGAAAAAATCCATTGACACACATCACGGTTAGTGATATATTATCATTGTTGTGAATAAGATCGATGACGGGGACACGATATCGGTATGAAGCGCTTCAGAGAGCCGTTGGTTGCTGAGATGACGGTGCGCCGACGCTGATGTTACCGCCCCTGAGATTGCCGAGGAAATGCGGCGACGTCTTCCGCGTTAAGGATAATGAGGACATTATCAGCCTCCCTTGTGAAAGTGAGGGGGACCGCGATCAGCGGTGGAGGGATATACTTATTGTTTGAACGATAGTGAGTATCCTTGGATAGTGTCAAAGTTGGGTGGAACCGCGTTATAGTCAATAACGTCCCGATAGTTCTTTTATAGAATTATCGGGCTTTTTTATTGAATGAAAATAAATAAATATCATATATTATCAAAAGGAGTAAGAACTATGATCAACATTGAACTCAAAGGCGGCGTGATCAAGGAATTTGAGGAGACCATCACTCCCGCAGAGATCGCGAAGTCTATTTCTATGGGACTGTACAAGAACTGCTGCGCGGCGATGATCAACGGCGCGGTATGCGATCTGCGTACGCCTATTACCGCTGACGCCAAGGTAGAATTGCTCACCTTCGACGACGAAGACGGCAAGAAAGCGTTCTGGCATACCACCTCTCATATTTTAGCGCAGGCGGTCAAGCGTCTGTATCCCGAGGCGAAGCTTGCGATCGGACCTTCCATCGACGAAGGATTCTATTATGACTTTGACGTTCCCGCTTTTTCTGCGGAGGATATTGTGAAGATCGAGGCGGAGATGAAGAATATCGTCAAATCCGGTATCGAGATCTCCCGTTTCGAGAAAGACCCGCAGGACGCGATGAAGATGCTCGAAGAGATGGGTGAGCCCTACAAGGTCGAGCTGTGCGCAGAGCACGTCGGAAAGGGCGAGCCCATCAGCTTCTATAAGCAGGCGGAGTTTGTCGACCTCTGCGCGGGACCTCACCTGATGAGTGTCGCTCCCGTCAAGGCGTTCAAGCTCACCAACTGCACCGGTGCGTACTGGCGCGGCGATTCGAAGAATCAGCAGCTCTGCCGTGTTTACGGTATTTCTTTCCCGAAGGCTTCCATGCTGGAAGAATACATCACCAGAAGGGAAGAGGCGTTAAAGCGCGATCACAACAAGCTCGGACGCGAATTAGAGCTTTTCACCACTGTCGATTATATCGGTCAGGGTCTGCCGATCATGCTGCCCAAGGGCGCACGCATCATTCAGCTGCTGCAGCGTTTTGTCGAAGACCTTGAACAGAAAAACGGCTGGCAGCTTACCAAGACTCCCTTTATGGCGAAGTCCGATCTGTACAAGATCAGCGGACACTGGGATCATTACCGCGACGGTATGTTCGTCTTCGGCGATCCCGACAGCGACGACGAAGTTTATGCGCTGCGTCCGATGACCTGCCCGTTCCAGTATCAGACCTTCCTCAACCGCGGCAGAAGCTACCGCGACCTGCCGATGCGCCTCAACGAGACTTCCACACTGTTTCGTAACGAAGCCTCCGGCGAGATGCACGGCTTGATCCGCGTCAGACAGTTTACCATCTCCGAAGGCCATTTGATGTGTACTCCCGAACAGCTGGAGGGTGAGTTTGAACACTGCCTGAATCTTGCGATCTACTGTCTCAAGACCTTGGGTCTGTACGAGGATGTTTCCTATCGTTTCTCCCAGTGGGATCCCGATGACCGTGAGAAGTACATCGGTACTCCCGAGCAGTGGGACGAGGCGCAGGGCGTGATGAAGAAGATCCTCGACAACCTCGGTATCGAATATAAGATCGGTATCGGCGAAGCCGCATTCTACGGCCCCAAGCTCGATATTCAGATCAAGAACGTCTTCGGCAAGGAAGACACCCTGATCACCATCCAGATCGACCAGATGCTTGCCGAGAAGTTCGGCATGGAATATGTTGACCGCGACGGCGTCAAGAAGAATCCCTACATCATCCACCGCACCTCGATCGGCTGTTATGAGCGTACCTTAGCGCTGTTGATCGAGAAGTACGCCGGCGCGTTCCCGCTGTGGCTTGCTCCCGTACAGGTCAAGCTGCTGCCCATCGCCGACCGTCACCTCGACCGTATCTATGAGATCAAGAAATCTCTCGACGATATGGGCCTGCGCGTCGAAGTCGACGACCGCAGCGAGAAGATCGGCTACAAGATTCGTGAAGCGCAGCTGCAAAAGATCCCTTACATGGTTGTGATCGGCGATAAGGATATCGAGAACAACACCGTTTCCATCCGTCACCGCAAGGACGGCGACTTAGGCTCGATGCCTCTCGATGCTTTCATGGCGCTTCTCAAAGAAGAAATCGACACCAAAGCGATTAAATAAAGCCTCCCCAACAGCTTTGGGGAGGTGGCGCGTAGCGCCGGAGGGGATCGTATTCCACTCTGATTTTGTTCAACAAACCAATCTTACTGTCCACGGGAATGAAAAATGAATAAAAAACATTATAAAGTTCCCCGCGGACAGTTCGAAGAAGAACAGATCCGTGAGGAAAAACACGATCAAAATTTAAAAGCGTTATTGATCATTCTGCCGATCGTCATGGTTGCGGTACTGCTTGTCGGGCTGTTCTTCGGATACAAGAGCTATCTCAAGGACGCGGTGCTGTACACCGGCTCGACTGCGTCTGACGCGTATCTCGAGACTGTCGCCGAGGAAAACGACATGATTCTTCGTGTTGTCAACTCCGCGTCGCCGCTGGATCCGTCCTATGTTCCCGCGCTGAGTGAGGTCAAAGGGATCAGCGTTGCCTCAGACGCGGCAGAGTCGCTTGAAGAATTGCTTGCCGCCGCTGAGAAAGACGGCGTCGTGCTGTGGCTGGAAAGCGGTTATATTTCTTTTGAAGAACAAAACGAGCTGTTCGAGTCGGCAATGACAGAATATAAGAACAAGGCAAAAGTCTCCACGGTCAGAGCAGAGTCGTATATCAGAAAGAAGATCCCCAAAGCGGGAGAGAGCGAACAGCAGACGGGGCTCGTCGTGTATATCACTACCGAAGGGAATATCCGCTTTGACGATACGCCCGCGTTCTCATGGATGCTCAAGAACGCTCCCGACTTTGGCTTTGTCCTGCGTTATCCCGAGGTGGAAAACGCGGGAGGGATGTCCTTCACGCCCTATCTTTTCCGCTATGTCGGCAAAGAAAACGCCTTTTTTATGCGCGCTTATAATATGAATTTTGACGAATACGCCGAGTATATGACCTATCATTAGCGCATATTCAGTGTATTCCGGACGGAAAAATAACAGAAAAATGAAAAAAACACTTGCATTTTACAAATGAGTATAGTATAATCAATCTGTTGTATTTCGGCATAATGTGAAAGAGGTGAATGAAATGAAGGAGAAAATCCATCCTAAGTATGAGCAGACCACCATTACCTGCGCTTGCGGTAACGTGATCCAGACCGGCTCTACCAAGAAGGATATCCGTGTTGAAATTTGCTCCAAGTGCCATCCGTTCTTTACCGGTAAGCAGAAGCTTGTTGATACAGGCGGCCGTGTTGACCGTTTCAAGAAGCGTTTCGGTATGGAGAAATAATGATTCCGATGATAAGGCGGTACAGAAGTACCGCCTTAAATATTTAGGTAGGGCACGATGCCCACATCGTGCCGTTTTTTGGTTTTATCAGCGTGATAATATCAGTTCCGGAACGATGTGGGCATCGTTCCCTACGGTTTTATGATATGACCTACAAAACGATTCAAAAGCCCGCCTCTGCCGAGATGGTTGAGAAGCGTTCCCGCTTCATCGGCTATATAAAGCCTGTCAGCACACAGGACGAGGCGATAGCGTTTATCAACGAAATACGCTCTAAGCATTGGGACGCGACCCACAACGTCTATGCCTATGTGATCAGAGAAGAAGGCGTTACCCGCTATTCGGATGATTCCGAGCCGCAGGG
Organism: uncultured Ruminococcus sp.; assembly: GCA_964588105.1. Lineage (GTDB taxonomy): Bacteria > Bacillota > Clostridia > Oscillospirales > Acutalibacteraceae > Ruminococcoides. Next base: position 7,478 of record CAZPOG010000010.1, read on the forward strand.
GACCGCCGGTATTCCCGTGCTCGATTGTATCCGTAAGCGCGGACTCACCGACTGCGTCGTGGTCGTTACCCGGTACTTCGGCGGGACACTGCTCGGCGCGGGCGGCTTGGTAAGAGCTTATTCCGCTTCGGCAAAGCTCGCGATCGACGCCGCCGGAGAGTGTGAGATGGTCCTGTGCTCCGTGTGTGAGCTGACCTGCTCCTACACGCTTTACGGAAAGCTGCCTTCCTTGATTGCGTCCTGTGAGGGCAAAGTGGATCAGCAGGATTTTTCTGACGAAGTTTCCTTAACTTTTCACCTTCCCGAAGAGAATCTTTCAAAATTCAACGAGAATCTCAGGGAACTCTCGCTGGGAAAATTACAGGCAAAAGAAAAAAATAAAAGTTTTTTTGAAAAATAAAAAGGGTATTTTGAGAAAACCTGCGTAATTAATAGATGTGTGAATAATCAAGAATAACAAAAACGGAGAAATGTATGAGAATATCGGATGACTTTTTATCGGAACTGAAATATCGCAACGACCTCTCGGAGATTGCCGCCAATTATGTACAGCTCAAGCGCAGAGGCAGAAATCTGGTCGGTTTATGTCCCTTCCACGGAGAAAAGACGCCGTCGTTTAATATCTATACCGAGAACGGCTCCTTCTACTGCTTCGGATGCGGCGCGGGCGGAGATGTGATCACCTTTATCATGAAGATCGAGAATCTCGACTATATCGAGGCGGTGCGGTTTTTGGCGCAGCGCGCGGGGATGAGTATGCCCGAGGACAGCGTCGACGATTCTCTCTCCAAGCTGCGTACCCGCGTGTATGAAGCCAACCGCGAGGCGGCGCGATTCTTCTATCAGAAGCTCAACGCCGAAGAGGGCAGAGCGGCGCTCGATTATCTTCATCGCAGAGAGCTTTCAAACAGCACGATCCGTCATTTCGGCTTAGGTTATGCGCCGAACGCGAGATTTGCGCTGACCGATCACTTGAGAAAAAAGGGCTTTACCGACGCGGAGCTTGTCGCCGCGAATCTGGTCTTTAAGGCGCGCTCCGGCAAGGGCGTCGTCGACCGCTTTTATGACAGGGTGATGTTTCCCATCATCGACCTGCGCGGCAACGTGATCGCGTTCGGCGGCAGGATCATGTCCGACCAAAAGCCCAAGTATCTGAATACTTCCGATACCGTTGTATTTTCGAAGAGCAACAACCTCTTCTCATTAAATAACGCGAAAAACGCGAAAGAAAAATACCTGATCCTCTGTGAGGGTTATATGGATGTAATTGCGCTCAATCAGGCGGGATTCCCTCAGGCGGTCGCGACCTTAGGTACCGCGCTGACCGAGGAGCAGGCGCTTCTGATGAAGCGTTACTGTGAAGAAGTCGTGATCTGCTATGACGCCGACGAGGCGGGCCAGAAGGCGACGTCCCGCGCGATAGGGATCCTCAGGCGCGTCGGACTTCCCGCGAGGGTGCTGACCGTTCCCGACGGCAAAGATCCCGACGAATTCATCCGCAACCACGGCGATAAAGGCCCCGCGATCTTCCGCAACATCCTCAACAACAGCTATAACGACGTCGATTATCGTCTTAATAAGCTCCAGTCTGCTTATGATATGAACCTTCCGCAGAGCAAGATGCGCTTTCTCAACGAAGCGGTAAAGATTATTGCGACGCTGGATAATCCGATGGAGCGAGATATCTACTGTTCCAAGATCTCCGACGTTACCGATGTTTCCAAGGAGTCCATCAAAGAGCAGACGGACAAGCTCAGACGCCAGAAGCGCCGTGAAGAGAGCAAAGCGGAGTTCAAGGGTCTGCAAAATACCTATTCCGGCCGCAGTGACAGGATGAATCCCCAGCGTCAGCAGAATTTGCGCGCGGTCAGGGCGGAGGAGAGTCTTCTCTCCTTTTTGGTGAAGAACCCCGACAAGCGATCTTACATCAACAGCCGACTCAGTCCGGATGATTTCGTCACGGATTTTAACAGAAAACTGTATATATATTTCTCTGATAGAATTAAAGACGGCTATGATCCGATGCTGAGCATCTCCGCTGACTTCACCGCGGACGAGATCTCCGTGATCATGCGGATCACAAAGCCTGACGAGACCGACACGGACACGATGAAGGCGCTTGATGAATATATCAAGATCATCAAGGAAGAACACGATAAGCCCTCCGAACAGGAGATCAAAGACGCTTCTCTGGACGACTGGGTCGGTATGTTCGGCAAAGAAAAAGACAAACGGCAATAGTATTTATTTACATAAGGAAGATATATGAAAGGATGGATGTTTGATGACGCCCAGCGCTGACAAAAAATCACTGTTAAAGGATTTGACCGAGCTCGGCAAATCAAAAGGCAATTTAACCACACAGGATATCCTCGACGCGATCGGCGAGATGGATATCGATCCCGAACAGCTCGAAAAGCTCTACGACGGCTTGGAGTCTGCGGGTATCGAGATCGTTGAGACCCCGATCGAGGAGGATCTTTCGATCGAAGGACTCAACCTCTCCGAGGAGACGGTTGATTCCGAAACAGGTTCTACCAAGGATTATTCCGAGACTTCCGATAACATCTCCATTGACGACCCCGTTAAGGTATACCTCAAAGAGATCGGCCGCGTGCCGCTGCTCACGCCCGAAGAGGAAGTAGACCTCGCGATCCGTATCTCCGAAGGCGATGTTTCTGCGAAGAAGCGCCTGAGCGAAGCAAACCTCCGTCTGGTCGTCAGTATCGCAAAAAGATACCTCGGTCGCGGTATGCACTTCCTTGATCTGATCCAGGAAGGTAACCTCGGTCTGATCAAGGCGGTCGAGAAGTTCGACTACACCAAGGGCTTTAAGTTCTCTACCTACGCGACATGGTGGATCCGTCAGGCGATCACCAGAGCGATCGCGGATCAGGCGAGAACCATCCGTATCCCCGTTCATATGGTAGAGACCATCAACAAGGTCAAGAAGGTTTCTTCTCAGCTTCTTCACCAGAACGGCCACGAGCCGACTGCGGACGAAATCGCGGAAGAGCTGAATATGCCCGTCGATAAGGTCAGAGAGATCATGCGTGTCGCGCAGGAGCCCGTGTCTTTGGAGACCCCAATCGGTGAAGAGGAAGACTCCCACCTCGGCGACTTTATCCCCGACGATGACGCTCCCGCTCCCGCGGACGCCGCTTCTCACACCATGCTTCGAGAGCAGCTGATGGAGGTGCTCGACACCCTCACTCCCAGAGAGGAGAAGGTGTTAAGACTTCGTTTCGGTTTAGAGGACGGCAGAAGCCGCACCCTCGAAGAGGTCGGCAAGGAGTTCAACGTTACCCGTGAGCGTATCCGTCAGATCGAGGCGAAGGCGCTGAGAAAGCTCCGCCATCCGTCCCGCTCCAAGAAGCTCAAGGATTTTTTGGACTGAGCCTATGACTTACGAAGAATGCGGCGCTATCTTGGACGAGATAGCCGACTCCTTACCTACAGAGCTGTACCGTGAGCTCAACGGCGGTATCGTGCTTGATTCCGGCTCCCGTCTCCACAAGTACGCGGTGGATAACGACCTGTATATTTTGGGCGTGTATATCCACGATAACCTCGGCAGGCGCATCAGGATCTACTACGGCAGTATCGTCCGCGTATTTCCCAACAAAACATTAGATGAATACCGCGAGATCCTGCGGCATACGCTGGTTCATGAGGTACGCCACCACAACGAGTTCTTAGCCGGAGCAGACGACCTCGTCTACTATGACGACGAGCAGATCTCTGCTTATCTGAAGAGTAAAGGTTATACGATCAAATAAAAAAAGCAGGGAAAGGTCTTGACCTTTCCCTGCTTTTAATGTTATTATAATGAAAACAATTTAGCTTTCGGTTATCAATCCGGTTCTCGGTTCTTAATTATTTGAGAGGTACTATATGCAAGATCAAAACAAAGTCCTGTATACCCGATTCTCACTGCTGTGTGCGGCGCTGTCCGTTTTGGCTGTCGTGCTGCTTTTCACAATGGATTTTTCGTGGCTGATCGTGCTTGTCTGCGCGGCGATCTGTATCGCGGGTGTTTTGCTCGCACTGAAATCCATGATGGGTGAGAGGCCGCGTCCGCTGCCGCTTGTCGGGCTGGTGGTCTGCGTGATCGCGCTGATCGTGCTGGTCGTATTTGTGATCTTTTCGATCAATAACACAGAATCAATGGTTCCGTATATCGATCAGCTGAAAGATTCCAGTACGGTGATCCAGTAAACCATGATATTATCATGCTCCTCCGTTTTCGGGGGAGTTTTTTCATATCATCATAATCCTTTTTTTATTTGCATATGATCTACAAATAACAAAAAGGAGAGAACTATGGAATACAAGCTTAACAAAAACACGGTTTATACCGCAAGATATGCGCTCGACAGCGTGACAGAGCAGCCTGTCGACGCGGACGTCACCCTGCCGGATTACTGCCCCGATATCGAGAGGATCCTGCGCTGTTCGATGGATCCCTGTGTCTATACGAGAAACATCTCGGGAGGAGAGCTCTCGGCAGAGGGTGAAGCGATGATCCGCGTGCTGTATATCGACAGCATGAAGAAGAACATCCGATCCTTTGAATATCGCGTGCCGTGGTCGGCGGAGATCGGACTCAAGACGCCTGCCGAGCACTGCGCTGTTTCTCTCAAGTGCAAACCTGAGTATATCAACTGCAGGGCATTAAGTCCGCGCAAGCTCAGCTTTCACGGCGCGTTCTCCTTATACGCGAAGGCGATGTGCAAAGAACCCGTCGATTTCTATCGTTATGACGAAGACGATGATTTACAGACAAAGACCGATACGCTGAACGTATCCTCACTGTGCAGTCTGCGGGAAGAATGGTTTTCTCACATCGAGGACATCCCTCTGTCAGATCGTCCGTATGTCGAGTCGATTCTGAAAAGCCGAGTCAACGTCAAGACGACGGAAGAAAAGTGTATGTCGGGCAAGCTGATGCTCACCGCGCAGGGAGAGCTCGAGGTGATGTATCTCTCCGATACGGATAAAGGAAGCGTCGAGCATCTATCCTACACATTTCCGATATCGCGGCTGATCGACTGTGAAGGATTAACGGAGGACAGCGTTTGTGATGTGGATCTGAGCGTACAAAGCTATGACCTTTCCGCCTCCCGTGACGCGCTGAGCGAATCTTCGCTTTTGTCTCTTGACCTCAAGCTTTGCGCCTGTATCACGGGATACACGCAGGAAGAAGTCGAAATGATTTCTGACGCTTATTCTGTTGACTCTCCTGTCGAGCTGACAAAAACAGCGGTGAAAATGCCGGACGCCTTATCCGCCGAACGCATAACCCGCGTAGAAAAGTATACCATGACTGTCGAGAATGAAAGAATAGAAGAAGTGCTGGATATCGGCGTCGACTCCGCCTTTGCGTCCGTTACGGCAGGCGACGAATCCCCCGTGATCCGCACCAAACTCAAGCTCTGTTTGCTGATGAAAAACCCCGACACAGAGCCTTTTTGTGTGGAGCGCGGTCCCGAGTTTGAGTTTTCGCCCGATATTACGCTGAAGGAGAGAGTGGAGAATATCTGCGTCAGAGCGGATTCCGTCAGCTATCGCATTGTCGACGAAAAGACGCTGGAACTCAGGATCGAGCTTTCCTATCGGATTTTGACCTCCGATACGCTGCGCTGTTCTCCGGTGTGCGCGGTACAGCAGTGTGAAAACGGAGAAAGAGAGCCCGACGACAGCGCGTTGATCCTCTACTTCGCCGACAAGGGAGAGACCTTGTGGGATATCTCCAAGACCTATTCTACCCGCGTCAGCGATCTCAAAGAGGAAAACGCCTTGGAAGGCGACGTCCTCTCGGAGTCGATGATGCTCCTGATACCCACAGCCAATTAAAACAGAAGCCTTCCCGATTATGGGAAGGCTTCTGCTGTATATAGGATGTTTATTCTCTTCTGAGGGCGTCGATGGGGTTGAGCTTTGCCGCGCGGTAAGCGGGCATCGCGCCGAAGATGACGCCGATAAAGACGGAGAACAGTACCGCGACCACGATCCACGGGATCGGAACGCCGAGCTCCAGCGAGTTTGCGTATGAGATGATCGCGGCAAGTCCGATACCGACGATCACGCCGATAATGCCGCCGACGCTGGTCAGCACTGCGGATTCGGTCAAGAACTGCAGCAGGATCGCTCTGCGTTTGGCGCCCAGCGCTTTCTTTAAGCCGATTTCCGACGTTCTTTCGGTGACGGATACGAGCATGATGTTCATGACGCCGATACCGCCGACAAGCAGCGACAGCGACGCGATACCGATCAACATCAGTCGGATCGAGTTGGTCAGATCATCCAGCTGGTTTTCCTCTTCCGCAGCGCTGAGTGACGCGTAATTGACAGTGTCAGACGAGAGATAGGCGTTGAGGATCCTTGAAGCTTTTCCGCCGACATATGACATCTGGCGGGTTTTGTCCACATGGATGGCTACGTTCTGCGGTTCGTCAAAGTCAAAGAGGATCGGCCAGCAGTTTTCGGGGACATAGACGTTAGCGGCGCTTGAGCTGTATGAAGCGCTTTGATACTCGTCAAAGCTTTGATACTCTGCGGTTTCCGCATTGGTGTTCTTGCAAACGCCGATAACGGTGAACGGTTCCTTTTTGATCTCGATGATCTTTCCGATGGGAACATCTCCTTCAAAAAGGCTGTCCTTGGCGCCTTCGTCGATGATGGCGACCTTCTTGCCGGTCTTGATCTCTTCATCGGTATAATCTCTGCCGTCTACGATCTCATACTGGATCGTATCAAAAAAGTCTTTGGAAACGCCGAGCAGACTGCCGCTGGTCAGACCGATATTCTGATAATAGACTCCCGCGCTGTAGAGTTCTCTGTGGCGGTAGGTAGCGGCGTCCACGACTCCGTAGATGTTTTCGATTTTCTCCATTGCTTCATCACAAACCACGGGAACACCGAAGGGGATCTCGCCGTTTGAGAAATCATATTCTGTCGTACCGTTGTCCGTCAGAGCGATGGTCGTTACGTTGTTGCCGGATCCGATGAGGCTTTTTTCAAGCTTTGCGTTCGTTCCTTGTACGATGGAGACGATACCGATGATAGAAGCGATACCGATGATAACGCCCAGCATCGTCAGAAAGGAGCGCAGCTTGTGTGTGATAATGCCGCGAAGGGCTAATCTGATATATTCGAGCATAGCGTCTCCTTTCTAAAACAATCCGGTTTTCTGCTCAGTGGTAGTAAGCAGTCCTTCTTTTGCCAGCGTTCCGTGAGGGAAAGCGATCAGATCGTCAGAGCTCAGTCCTTCTGTCACGATGACATAAGGAATCTGGGACGTCTTTTCTATCGTGACGTTTTGGCGTTTGAGCTTGCCGTCTTCGTCGATCAGTACATAGGAGCCGTCGGAGTCGGAGAGGATATAGATCTGATCCAGAACGATCATATCTTCGATATTCTCCGTTACCTTGGTGATCTGTACATCTTCTCCGATATCAAATCCTTCCGATTCTTCGATATATGCCGTGAATTCATAGTAGGAAGAATTGGGGTTTCCCGAGGGATAAAAACCGCCGGTGGAGTCAACGGGATAATCGTTGATAGAGATGATCTCCGCCTGAGAGTTTTGTACCGTCATCATGGAGCTTACGCCGAGCGTATCTCCTACCTTTATGGTTTTCAGATCAAATTCTCCGACATATCCCTTCACAGTTACGCCGGTGGTTCCTATAATGGTGCAGAAGGGGGAAGAGGCGCTTTCGCTGACGCCCGGGGTGCCGATCTTGGAGACGGTACCGTCGATCTTGGCGTAGACGATCGCGTTATCTAAGTTTTCTTTCGCTTCTCTGAGTTCTTCGTTCGCCTTGTCCAGTTCGGTTTGCGCTTTGCTGACTTCTAATTCCTGCGAGGTGATCAGATCTTCTTTTTCCTGAGCGGTATACTGCTTTTCGGTTTCGGCTTCGGCGGCAGCGTCGTCCTGCTGAATATCTTCTGCGTTTTCATCAGAAACGGGAGCGTTCGCGTCATCCTGTGCTGCCGTCTCATCCTGAACTTCCTGTGTTTCTTCGGGAACATACGGTACGATCTCGCGGTAGGTTTCCAAGAGAGCTTGCTGACGTTCCAGAAGCGTCTGACGGTATTCTGCGGATATCTTCTTTTCTTCGACTTTGATCTGCAGACCTACGGTATCATACTGGAAGAGCTTATCGCCCTTTTTGACCGTGTCGCCTTCTTTGACGAAAACTTCTGTGACCGTGTCATCGGAAGAAGCCATGATGTTATCCTGCGCGCTCTGGGCGACGGTTCCCGAGAAGGAAGATACGGAGATCACCCACGGATCGCTGATGTCCGAAACGGGTACAACATAAGCCCTTTGTGAATTCTTTCTGGCGATAACGACGCCGATGACGATGCCGACGATCACCACGACGCAGATGGGCAGAATGATGAATAGTTTCTTAAGCTTTTTCTTCTTCATTTTGCGCCTCCTTCTTATGCTCGAGGATTTCGCCGTCGACAATATGCAGCAGCTTCTTCGCGCGCTTGCCGACGTTCTCGTCATGTGTGATGATCACGATCGTAACGCCCTCGCTGTTGAGCCTTTCAAAAAGTTCCATAACGGACTTGCCGCTCTTCTGGTCGAGCGCGCCGGTAGGCTCGTCCGCTAAGATAATATCGGGATTGTTGACCAGCGCTCTGGCAATCGCGACTCTCTGCTTCTGACCGCCGGAGAGCTGTGTGGGCAGAAAGTTCATTCTCTCTCTGAGTCCGACTCTGTCAAGCGCCTTTTGAGCGATACCCGCGCGTAAAGGTCTTTTGACGTTCGCAAAGGAGAGAGGGAGCATGACGTTTTGCAATGCGGTTTCACCTTTTAAGAGCTGGAAGTTCTGGAACACGAAGCCGATTTTATGCGCGCGGATCTCCGAGAGCTCGTTATCGGTAAGAGAAAAGATATCTTTTCCGTCTAAGTGGTATTCTCCGGATGAGGGCTTGTCCAGACATCCGATGATATTCATCAGGGTGGATTTTCCGGAGCCGGAGGGTCCCATGATCGCCAGATAGTCGCCCTTTTCTATCGATAGAGAGACTCCCTTGAGAACAGGAACGTCATCGGTGCCGGTGTCGTATGTTTTGAAAATGTCCTTCAATTCTAACAGCATAACAGACCTCCGTTACTGTGCGTCGTCCGCGGCTGTTTCTGCCGTAATATCAGTGTTTTCTTCATATTCCTCATCAATGTCGGCGTCTGCGCTGTCTTCAAGGAGCGGCTCGATATAAACGTGCTCGCCCAGCAGCATATCTTCCGTGCTGTCAAGGGTGATATAGAAGTTGTATTTGGAAGCGCTGTCGGAGTTCTGATCGCTGTAGCCGTTATTCTGGTTATCCGCCGTCGTCTGGGTATCGATCTTGGAGATCACGCCGGTCCATGTCTTTCCTTCCACATTGCGGGAATGGACGATGACTTGCATACCCTGAGAGAGCATTCTGACATTCGTCTCGTCGACCGTTCCCTTGACGCGGAACGCGCCGTTCATCAGGATCGTCATATAAGCGTTGGCGCTGTCGGAACCGTTGCTGATTTGTTTGACGATGCCGTCGATGGGCGCCTTGACGGTCGAGTTGTTGAGGCTCGTCTTCAAGGTGTCGATCTCGTTCTGCTTGAGTCTGAGCTGGAGCTGGTTCTGGCTTTTAGATGTTTCCTCGTCCTCAATGTTTTGGGTGTACTCAAGCTTTTCCGCTTCGGTAGTCGCCTCGGAACGCTGTCTTTGATACAGCGAGATCTTGTTGGTGTTTTCGGTGATGCTGTTCTGAATGCTTTCGAGATCGATCTGCGCTGTGGCGATCTTGCTCTCTATCTCACCGGTACTGTAGGAGAAGAGCTTGTCACCCGCCTTGACGGTATCTCCGACCTTGACGTAGACCTGATCGACAGTTCTTTCGGCGTCTTTATTGATGTCCGCGGTTTGCTGAGGCTCCACGATACCGCCGTAAAGGTTGTTGAGATTCGTGCTGATCTCGGTGATGCTGTCGTCGGAATCATCCTGATCCGCGTTACCTGTGCCGAGCGTAAAGATGAGGATCAGCACAACGGCGATCACGACCGCCGCCGCGGCAGCGATAATGATGATCAGCTTCTTCTTTGACTTCTTTTCCTTCGGGATCGCCTTGGACGCCTCATCGATTTTGGTTTCTGCGGGCTTTTCCTCGGCTTTGGTTTCTTCTGCTGCCGGTTCCTCTTGCGCTTTTGAGAGATCTTGAGCTTCTTCTACCGCTTTTGTCTCCTCAGTTTCAAGAGAATTGACAGTTTCGTTTTGAGGGTTGTTTTCTTTGATATCGTTTGACATTTCGTACCTCCGTATAAATAAATTCTACAGTATTAACAATAATAGTTTCGGTGTGGTTTGTCAAGGAAATCACATCATTTATTCATAAATGTACAGCCCTTTTCATACTATATATTAATCAAAGTATATCGGAGGATTTTATGGAAGAAAGAAGTATCTACAAGGATATTCAGACCCGCACCGGCGGCGATATTTACATAGGAGTGGTCGGACCCGTCAGAACCGGCAAGTCGACATTCATCAAACGGTTTATGGATACGCTGGTGCTGCCGAACATCGATGATGAGAACGAGCGTGTCCGCGCGCTTGATGAGCTCCCACAGAGCAGCGCCGGCAGGACGATCATGACCACCGAGCCCAAGTTCGTTCCCGAAAACGGCGTTGAGATCCGTATTGACAATACTGCCGCCTTGAAGGTCAGGATGATCGACTGCGTCGGCTTCATCGTCGATACTGCGATCGGTTATATGGAGGACGACGCCGAGCGCAAGGTCAAAACTCCGTGGAATGAGAACGAGATTCCCTTCCGCGAGGCGGCTGAGATCGGTACCCGCAAGGTGATCAGAGAACATTCCACTATAGGGATTCTGGTGACGACAGACGGCTCTATCGGCGACATCCCCAGAGAGGATTATATCTCCGCCGAAGAAAAAGCGGTCAGAGAGCTTTCTAAGATCAACAAGCCGTTCGTGATCCTGCTCAATACTCTTTATCCCGACTCCTCCGAGAGCATGGAGCTCAGCAGAGATCTGTCACAGAAGTACTCCGCGCCCGTGATACCGGTCGACTGCGCGGCGTTGGATGAGAACGCCGTCAAGGGTATCCTCGCCTCGGTGCTGTTTGAGTTCCCGCTTAAAGAGGTCAGGATCAAGCTGCCGATGTGGATCAAGTCGCTCGACAGATCTGACAACCTGCGCTCGTCCCTGTTTGATACCGTCAAGTCCTCATCTTCCCATATCGAGAGGATCCGCGAGGTACAGGACGCCGCTGCGCAGATGGAAGAGAACGAAAACATCCGATCTGTCGAAGTGGAGATGATGGACCTCGGCAGAGGCAGGGCGGATATCGGGATCGATCTGGAGCCTTCGCTGTTCTACACCGTGCTCTCAGAGACGACCGGACTGGATATTCCCGACGAGAGAGCGCTGTTCGAAAATCTAACGCGACTTTCCAAAGAACAGCAAAAATTCGAGAAGATCGAAGAAGCCTACAACGACGTATTAGAGACCGGTTACGGCATCGTGATGCCCACGATGGAGGAACTCTCCTTAGAGGAGCCTCAGATCGTCCGTCAAAGCGGCAAGTACGGCGTCAGGCTCAAGGCGTCTGCGCCATCGATCCATATGATGCGTGTCCATACTACCGCTGAGGTCACCCCGATCGTCGGGAGTGAGCAGCAGAGCGAGGAGCTCGTGACCTATCTGCTCAGAGAGTTTGAGGAAAGTCCGCAGAAGATCTGGGAGTCCGATATCTTCGGCAAGTCCGTTTCCGATTTGGTAGGAGAAGGGCTGAATAACAAGCTCTACCGCATGCCCGAGCAGGCGCGCCGCAAGGTAGGGGAGACGATCGAAAAAATCATCAATGACGGCTGCAACGGCCTGATCTGTATCATCCTGTAAGAAAAGCCCCGCTTGGGGCTTTTTCTTATCAGAGAATAGAGAAGAGAGAAAAGAGAAGAGATTCGGGCGGGGCACCCGCACCCGAATGTATATTCCGTGATGAAAAAAACCGCGTACGTGTTTTTACGTACGCGGTTTTCTATAGGAGAGACAAAAAATGAAATAAAAAATGTCAGGATGTTATTGTAATTGCTTTGGCAGGGAACATATCGTTAGAATACGAAGAATCCAAGTATGCCGATTATAACGCCGATCGCGGCTCCGGAGACGACGTCTCTGATGAAGTGAACGCCGCAAAGCACTCTGGTAATACCGATGATCGAGGCGATCACGAGCATGATGACGCCGATGCTTGTGTTGACATACAAGAACGCCATCGCAATGATAAACGCCGATACCGTATGACGGGAGGGAAAGCTCTTTCCCTTGGTCGTTTTGTTTACTACCGGCGTGTAGTTATACTTCTCATACGGACGCCGGGCGTTGATGATCGCCCTGACTGCCGTAATCAGCAGGAAGGTTCCCAGCGGGATCAGCGTGAATCTTAGAAAGATTTCCGATCCGATCCCTTCCGTGATCATCAGGTAGATCGCTTCCATCGGATAGAAAATCAGCATCAGAAGCGGCAAAATGTCATGGAGCGACTTCATGGTCGTAGAGCGTTTTTTCGTCTGTGAGAAAAACGCGCTGAGCTCTCTGTACTGTTCTCCTTTCATTTTGTCACTTCCTTTCTTTTCTTTATGTTGTACCTATCATATCACGATCGTTTTCCCTTTGGATAAACAAACTTTGACATTTTTATGAAATTTCTATGACCGGACGATAAACTTCCAGCCATCGATCAAGCTGTATCAGATAGGCTAAAATCTGCGGAGCGCGCATCAGCTGGCCGTACCACGGAGAGGAGATCCCGTCGGGATTTGCGATGATTTCTTTGATCCCTAATTCATCCATAAGCCTTGTGACGATCCTGCTTTTGTCCGATAGGATCTCTGTGATCCGATCCGCGCACAGCTTCATATAGACGGGGTTGTGCGTCTTCGGATAGGGGCTTTTCTTGCGATAAATGATTTCGTCGGGCAGGATCCCTTCAAACGCTTTGCGCACCACGCCTTTTTCTCTTTTGTTCAGCGCCTTGATATGCCACGGCATATTATAGGCGTAGTCGACCAGCCGATAATCGCAGAACGGCACCCTGACCTCCAGACCCGAATACATCGAACAGCGGTCTTTTCTTTCGAGAAGACACTGCATGAACCAGTAGAAGTTGAGCCGGAACATCTCGCGCATCCTGCTGTCGAGCTTAGAATCTGTTTTCAGCTTGTCGGTCAATCTGATTGTTTCGAGATACCTTTCTCTGACGTATTTCTCGCCGCGTATGAGGATACCGGACTTTACCACCTGACGGCGTACATCCTGCTCTTTTGACCACGGAAAACACTCTTCAAAGAGAATATCCTCGTTGTGATACCACGGGTACCCGCCGAAGAGCTCGTCAGCGCATTCGCCCGAGAGCGCGACGGTAAAATCCTTCTTGATCTCTCGACAGAACAGGAGCAGAGATGAGTCAATGTCCACATACCCGGGCAGATCCCTCGCTTCCACAGAGGGGAGAAGCGCATCAAATACATCTTCGTTTCTGAGGATCACCTCAGTATGATCGGAGCCGGTGCTTTCTGCCATCAGGCGGATGTAGTCACGGTCGGCGTTCGGCTGGAATAAGCTCTTCTGAAAATACCGCTCGTTGTCCTCGTATTCTACCGAATAAGTATGGATATGATTTCTTTTATTTCTTCTATAGAAATTTGACGCAACCTGACAGATGATGCTCGAGTCAAGCCCTCCCGAGAGGAAGAAGCACAGCGGAACGTCGGAGACAAGCTGTCGCTCCACAGCGTCTGTCAAAAGATAACGTATCTTATCGACCGCTTGTTCTTCATTATCTTCAAACTCTTTTGCGGTCAGCTCATAGTATTTGGTTTTGTGGAGTTTGCCGTCCTCAAATACGGCGTATTCTCCGGGCAGCAGCTCAGATACTCCTTTGAACACACCCTTGCCCGGCGTCCTCGCGGGACCGAGAAAGAAGATCTCGTATAGCCCTTCCTCGTCAACGACAGGGGTGAGCAGCCCGCTTGAAAGCAGCGCCTTGATCTCCGAGCCAAACACGATACCGTCTTTGAAAAGATGATAGAACAACGGCTTGACGCCGATGCGATCTCTGCAAAGGAACAGCCGCTTAGAGAACTCTTCCCACACTGCGAACGAGAAGATCCCGTTGAGCTTATACACACACTTCTCCTTATATTCGCAGTAGCATTTGAGCAGTACCTCGGTATCTGAGTGAGTAGAGAATTGATATCCTTTCGCTCTCAGCTCCTCGCGAAGCTCGCCGGTGTTATACAGCTCGCCGTTATATACGAGTGTAAACTTCTCTCCGTTATAGAGCGTGCTCATCGGTTGAGCGCCGCCCTCGGGGTCGATAACACACAGCCTCCTGTGGATTAGCGCGACGTCCTTCTTGATATATTCGCCTTTGGCGTCCGGTCCTCTTTTGATCAAGCTTTTTGACATCTGATCGATCCGATCCCGCATTTGGGATACGTCAAATCCTGTTGTTGTGATACCCGCGATTCCGCACATAGCTGCCTCCTTGATGAAGTGACCCGAGAAACACCAGCGACGACATGATCAGCGCGGCAGAACCCCATACCGTACCGGAGATCCCTGCCGACTCAACCTGTGCGGTAGAGAATACCGCCTGTGTTTCGGGAAAAATACTGACTAATATATATGTAATAATTCCCGCGAACATTCCCTGCATTATTCTAAATAGGAAAAATAAATACTTTTTGATCGATACATTCTGCAGTGATGCGAAAATCTGAAAGTGTACCGAGAGTCCCCCGAACCCGATGTAGAACGCTGTCAGCCACAGCGGATACTTCCCCGCGGTCTGATTGGCGCCTGTCGTTACTTCCATCACTCCCGATAACAGCGTTACCGCTTCGGGATACGGAGAAAGAATAGATCGGAGCACCTCTGTGACAGCGCAGAACAGCAGAACCATTGCGCACATCGAGAACGCTCCTTTGGACGCGTCCATGACCGCGTCGACGATGAGATTCTCGCTTTTGTGTTCGGGCGGGATCTCCTTTTGCTCCTTTTCACACGGGATGACTTTTTTGATGATCACTCCCGTGAGGATGACCGAGAGTATCTGCGCGACTAAGAGTATCATGCCCGTCTTCTTGCTGTTTAACAGCGCGAGCCCGACATAGTTGACAACAAACCCGGGTCCTGCCGCGACCGCGATATATGCCGTCTTTTGCGCCTGCTTCTGTGTCAGGATGTTCTGCTCATATAACGCTTTGACGCATCGCCCGCCGATGGGATAGCCGCCGAGTACGGCGAGCAATATCGCCGAAAGTGATACCGCCGGCAGCCCGAATAATACTTGCGAGACTCTTTTCAGCGGCTTTGTCAGAACAACCGCCGGATTGCTCCGGACGATAAACGCCGCGATCACCATAAAGAGGTACAGCGACGGGATCAGTACCCCAATACAGAACGAGATCCCCTGTGTGATCCCGCGGGTACATTCCTCGCTGTATCGGATCGCGCAGTAGATTCCGACTGCCGCTATGGGAAGATATAATAACTGCTTCTTGTTCATAAATCATTCTCTCCGATAGTCTCAACTCTAAACTCCGCACTTTGCACTCTGCACTTTGCACTCTGCACTTTGCACTTTGCACTTTGCACTCTGCACTTTGCACTTTGCACTTTGCACTATTAATATATATTCATCCGCTGACATAAATATAAAAGGGTGATTAGATCATGAAGAAAAATCCTTTTGCCGATCTGCCGTCGCTGATGCGTGAACCGTCTTTGGAGTTCTTATCCAACAGAGAAGTGACGGTCGAGGGCAGCCGCGGAGTACTCTCCTACAGCGAAGACCAGATCAGAGTGAACACCGAGGGGATGACGCTGTGCTTCTTCGGCAGAAATCTCAACCTGAAATGTATCTCACCGTCCGCGTTGGTGATCAGCGGATTTATCATGAAGCTGGAATTTGAATTTTAATTCTTTGGAGGAAATATGCTGCTTCGATTGCTGAGATTTTTGAGAGGGTATGTCCGCTTTGAGATTCTTTCTCCGTTTGAAGAAAGATTCATCAACCTGACGGTCAGAAGGCGCGTTCCCATATGGGATACCGCGCGAAGCGACGGCAAGGCATACGCTTCGATGTATAACCGTGATTATCTCAAGGTCCGACCGCTTGCGCGCGCGTCCAAAGCGCGGCTGCGCATTGTCAAAAGACACGGTCTTCCCGTATTCGTCCGCCGTCACCGCGGCAGGGTTGGAACGGTCGTCGGCGCGCTGATGTTTGTCCTGACGATATTTGTGATGTCGCAGTTCGTCTGGAGTATCGAGATCACCGGGCTCGACAGGATCTCTATGACAAAGATACAAGAGGATCTGCGACAGGAGGGGTTCTATGTCGGCGCGTTCAAGCCCGCGCTGGATTTTGATGAGGTTTCCAGAAACGTGATGATCCGCAACAAAGATGTCGGCTGGATGGCGATCAACGTCACCGGTTCTTACGCGAGCGTTGAGATCAAAGAAGAACAGCTCCCTCCTGCAGTGGAGAACATCTATGAGCCGTGCAACATCAAAGCCGCGTGCGACGCGACGATCATCCGATGCGAGGTCAAGGAGGGCAAGTCTCTGCTGCTGGAAGGTTCCGGCGTGATCGAAGGACAGCTTCTGGTCAGCGGGGTGATGGAAGGCGCCTTGGGCGATGTGAGCTTCGTCCACGCCGACGCGGTCATTGAGGCGAAGACCGCCCATACGGCATCCTTTGAAATTGACGACAAACAGGAGATCACTTGTTTTACAGGTGAGATACAAGAGCGTAAGAAGCTCAGTTTCTTGGGTTGTGAGATCCCGCTGGATCTCGTCTCTCCGCCGTCTTCGCTGTATTCAAAGCGCACCGAGCGCGAGTGCCTGCGGTTTCTTGATGTCAACATTCCGGTGGGGCTGACCCGTGAATACCTCGCGGGATTTGAAAATCGTGAGATAGAATATACCGAAGAACAGGCGCAGGTTATCCTCAGAAATCGATCGGATCTTTATGAAGCGTTTTCTCTTAGCGATTGTGAAGTCTACGACAGGGAGTATGCCTATTCATATGACGGTGAAAAGTTTCGCCTCGACGTTACCTATTACTGTATAGAAGACATCGCCCGCCAATCACCCATCTATCTGGAGGATGAGCGAGGGGAAGAGCCGTGAGCTTCCTGTGACGAAGCAGTATAAAATGTAGGGCACGATGCCCACATCGTGCCGAAAACTTAATGATA
Source organism: uncultured Ruminococcus sp. (assembly GCA_964588105.1). Taxonomy (GTDB): domain Bacteria; phylum Bacillota; class Clostridia; order Oscillospirales; family Acutalibacteraceae; genus Ruminococcoides. Next base: position 24,770 of record CAZPOG010000010.1, read on the forward strand.
GATATTATCTTTTCAAAGAAGAATCATAATATCATTAATAAAAAGTTTACACAATAATTAGCACTCTCGACTTGACAGTGCTAATTCATCGTACTATAATAGGGATGTCAAAAAATGTAAAAGAGGTAATGAAAAATGGCAAAGAAACAATTCAAAACCGAATCCAAAAAGCTTCTGGATATGATGATCAACTCCATCTATACCCACAAGGAGATTTTTTTGAGAGAGCTGATCTCCAACTCCAGCGACGCGATCGACAAGCTTTATTTCAAGTCGTTGACTGACGATTCCGTCAAGATCACCCGCGACGAGTATGAGATCCGTCTGACGGTCGACAAGGACAACAGAATCTTTGTGATCGAAGACAACGGTATCGGTATGACCAAGGACGAGCTTGAGAACAATCTCGGCACCATTGCCAAGAGCGGTTCCTTTGACTTCAAGAAAGACGGCACGGATGAAAAGGCGGATGAGATCGACGTCATCGGTCAGTTCGGCGTAGGTTTCTACTCCGCGTTCATGGTCGCCGACAACATCAAGGTTGAGAGCAGGGCGTTCGGATCCGACGAGGCGTTCATCTGGGAGTCCTCCGGCGTGGATGGATATACCGTCAAGCCATGTGATAAAGAGACAGTCGGTACCAAGATCACCCTGCATATCAAAGAAGATACCCAGGATGAAGATTACACCGAGTTTTTGGAGGAATACAGGATCAAAGGTCTGATCAAAAAGTATTCCGATTATATCCGCTATCCGATCCGTATGCTGACCTCTCACAGCAAGCCCAAGGAAGGCTCCGACAACGAGTATGAGACGATCAAAGAGGACGAGACCCTCAACTCCATGATCCCGATCTGGAAGAGATCCCAGTCGGACGTTTCCGATGAGGAATACGCCGCTTATTATAAGGACAAATTCTCCGACTATGACGCTCCTTTGAAGGTGATCCGTCAGAAGACCGAGGGATCTGCCGACTATACCGCGCTGCTGTTCATTCCCTCTCACGCGCCGTATGATTTTTACAGCCGTGAGTATGAGAAGGGCTTACAGCTCTATTCTTCCGGCGTGATGATCATGGAGAAGTGCAAGGATCTGCTTCCCGATTATTTCAGCTTTGTCAAAGGTTTGGTCGACAGCTCCGATCTTTCGCTGAATATTTCCAGAGAAATGCTCCAGCATGACCGTCAACTCAAGATCATCGCCAAGGCGCTTGAAAAGAAGATATCCTCCGAGCTTAAGAAGATGCTCAAGTCCGACAGAGAGAAGTACGAGAAGTTCTTTTCCGCTTTCGGCGCGACTTTGAAGTGGGGCATCTACGCCGACTTCGGTATGCACAAAGAGGCGCTGGAAGACCTGATCATGTTCAAGTCCTCCTTCGAGCAGAAGTATACGACCCTCGAAGAGTATGTCGGCAGAATGACCGAAAGCCAGTCGAAGATCTACTACGCCGCGGGCGAGAGCATCGAGAAGCTCTCTCTGCTTCCGCAGGTGGAGGCAGTGCTCTCCAAAGGCTACGAGGTGCTGTATCTGACCGAAGACATCGACGAGTTTGCGGTGCAGATCTTAAGAGCGTACAAGGAGAAAGAATTCCTCAACGTGACCGCCGAGAAGCTCGATCTCACCTCCGATGAAGAGAAGGAAGAGCTCAACAAGAAGAACGAATCCGAAGCGGATCTGCTCAAATTCATGAAAGACAGCATCGGCGACAAGGTGACCAAGGTGCAGTTCACCGCGTCTTTAGCAAAGCATCCGGTATGCCTGTCCACCGAGGGCGCTCTCTCGGTCGGTATGGAAAAGGTGCTCAACTCCATGCCCGGCGCGGAGGATCAGCATATCAAGGCGGAGACCGTGATGGAGATCAACGTCAATCATCCCATCACAGAAAAGCTCAAAGCGCTCTTCGAGAGTGATAAGGACAAGTTCGCTTCCTACGCGAAGATCCTTTATTCTCAGGCGCAGCTGATATCCGGACTCTCTCCCGAGAATCCGTCCGAAATCGCCGATCTGATCTGTGATTTGATGTTATAATATTGCTTAAAAACGTTTCAGGGAGGGCAGATGCTCTCCCTGATGTTGTTTACTCTAAATTCAGAATTTGCTTCAGCGTCGTTTTTGATACGAGTTCCAGATACGGACATTCGCGTTTCATCCTCTGACAGATATCCGCCGCTTCTATGTCTTCTTCGTCACACAGACACAGGATATTTCCTTTTCCGATATCGTTAATTTTTCGGATCCCCGCGCGAATACGATATTCGGCGTCTTCTGCGCTGATATGAGGAATCACGATCAGATAATCGTTGTCGTCGCCGCGATCCAAAATCGTCCTGATGATCGACAGCGCAAATACGCACAGCCCGATCATCGCGAAGAACACCAGCACAATCATACAGAATATGTACATCAAATCACCTCATTACAGGATATTTCACAACGGTGATTTCGTGACGAATAACCGATCTCAAATATCTCATACTACTATCAGGCATATGCCGAATCTATAAGAAGGTGAAAGTATGAAACACGAATGTACCGCAAATTATTCGATCCATTGCAGCGTCAAAGACTGCAAGCACCACAAGGGTGACGAGAACTTCTGTTCTCTCGACGCCGTTCACATCGCGACGGATGAGAAGAATCCCAAAGATGAGAAATGCGTTGACTGCAAGAGCTTTGAGAGAAGCGGAATATTTAGCTGAAAAGCGGAGGCGAAAGCCTCCGTTTTTTACTTTATAAGAAACTGCTCGTTTCTTATAAAGTAAAAATGATTGATATTCCCCGCTCAGTTGCACGCTGCGCGCGCACGAGCGATGGGTATACGAAAGCGGACGCGCTTGGTGCGCGCGCTTTCTTGCATATGTTTCGTTTTTTCGCAGAACAAGACGTTTTTGACTTTCAAAATGGGTGTCGGGCGGAGCCCGTCCTTCACATTTCATATTTCATTTTTCATATTTCATATATTTTGTCTTCACTTTTGAGCATTCACATTTGCGTTTTTATATCATAAGATAAGCATGAAAGGTGTGATTCGGTGAAGGCTGCGATTCTCGGTGGAGACAAAAGGATGCTGTACTGCGCGCGAGCGTTCGCCGACGACGGACACAGGGTCACGCTCTCAGGCTTTGATCGTCTGCAAAGTACCGGGGATCTCATCGTCAGCGATGATTACTCCGTGCTGATGGATGCGGATATCATCGTCTTGCCGGTTATGCCGTTGACGGGAGAATTTTTGAACGCGCCGTTTGCCAAAGATCCGATACGGTTTTCCGCGCTCGAGAAGCTTGTGGGAGAGAAGCCGCTGTTCTGCGGTATGAGCGGGAAACTGCCCGAAAACCATTTGCAGGTGTTCGATTATTCCGCGCGCGAAGATTTTCTGATCAAAAACGCTGTCCTCACCGCCGAAGGCGCGCTCGAAGCCGCGATCACAGAGTATGAGGGTTCCCTGTTCGGCGCTGACATTCTGGTCTGCGGCTACGGCAGGATCGGGAGAGCACTCAGCAAGATGCTTCATACCCTTCACGCAAATGTTACCGTCGCCGCGAGAAAAGAGAGGGACCGCGCATGGATCGAAGCCGCAGGAATGAGAGCGATTGATTATTCTTTTAAAGAAAAATATGACTATGATCTGATATTCAATACCGTACCGTCGTTAGTCCTTGATCGAAACGCGCTGCGTATGATCGCGAAGAAAGCGATCATCTTTGATCTCGCTTCTCTGCCCGGGGGAGTAGACGACGATTACGCAAGAGAAGAAGAGATATACGTCCTTCATCTTCTTTCGCTTCCGGGCAAGCGCTCGCCGCTGTCGGCGGGCAGAATCATCAAAGAAACCATTATGAAGATATGGGAGGAAACATAGGTGAAGAAGAAAAAACTCGGTTATGCCCTTACGGGCTCTTTTTGTACTTTTCGCCGTTCCATAGAACAGATGAAACTGCTTTGTTCTATGGGTTATGATATATATCCGATAATGTCCGAGAACGCCTACACAACCGACACCCGCTTCGGCAGGGCGCAGGAGATTATCGCAGAGATAGAGAGTATAGCGGGAAAAAGCGTCATCCATACCATCGTCACCGCCGAGCCGATCGGTCCCAAAGGGCTGTGCGATATGGTAGCGGTCGCGCCCTGCACCGGCAACACGCTCTCCAAGATCGCCTCGGGTATCACCGATACGCCCGTGACCATGGCGGTCAAATCTCAGCTGAGAGTGAACAAACCGGTGCTCCTGTGTATCGCGACCAACGACGCCTTAGGCGCTTCGGCGCAGAACATCGGCAGATTGATGAACACGAAGAACATCTATCTGGTTCCTTTGAGTCAGGACAATCCCTCTGAGAAGCCTCACTCATTGGTAGCGAATTTTGAGAAGATCCCCGAAAGCGTCGAAGCGGCATTTGATGGAAACCAGCTCCAGCCTGTGCTGACGTAACCGTAGGGCACGATGCCTCCTCTCGGCGAGGACAGCTCACCCCTCTGGGCTTTGCCCATCTCCCCTGTCAGTGGAGTCTCATCGTGCCGAAACGTCGAAATAAAATGCAGCACTCGTCAAAGTGCGTAGGAAAGTGTCTTGACCCTTCCTCGCTTGCCTCCCCAACAGCCTTGGGGAGGCGCCGCAAAGCGGCGGAGGGGATAATAATCAGCACCGTAGGGGAGGACCTTTGCGCCCTCCCTTCGGTATGTAACGCTGTGTTCTGTATCTTCATCATTCCTCAAAATAATTCCCTCACCTTGTTGAAATGCGAATTTATCTGTGATATAATCGGATTCAGTGAGAAAAAAGGGAGGTAATGCCATGAAATACTGCAAAGCCTGCAAGCGCCTTCACAGCGACAGCGAAATACGCTGTACCGACTGCGGCAAAAAACTGCGGGAGATTACCGATATCAACGAGCCTGTCCGTCTGACGATCGTCGGCGGTACCGAACGCGCGATGATGACCGGCATGCTCAAAGACGCCGAGATTCCGTTTATCGAGCAGAACGAAATCCCCCAGGGTGTGGCGAACGAGCTGGTGACGGGTTATGACGTCAAGCTCAATAACATCAATCTGCTGGTGCCGTATTCCGCGATCCCGAAAGCGTCCGAGCTGCTCGGCTCCGTGGAAACACTGAATAATCCCAATGAGAAGTTTTTAGAAGATATCGAAGCAGATATTGAAAAGTTTAAGAATAATTCTTTTAAAGAAGAAAAGCCGATGTCACCCGCAATGCGCACCACCGTTAAGGTCATCTCGATGATTCTTCTTCTCGCGCTGATCGCGCTGGTCGTATTCGGTACAGATAAAATCATAGAATTGATCAAAGGACTGTTTGGAGGTTAAAAATATGAAAATTGATACTTTATGCGTACAGGCGGGCTATGAGCCCAAGAACGGCGAACCCAGAGTGGTTCCGATCGCTCAGTCAACCACTTTCGTTTACGATACCGCTGAGACGATGGGCAAGCTCTTCGATCTCGAGGAATCGGGCTTCTTCTATACCCGTCTGGGCAATCCCACTCTCGACGCTGTTGAGAAGAAGATCGCGGCTCTGGAAGGCGGCGTCGGCGCGATGCTGACCTCTTCCGGACAGGCTGCGTCGCTGATCAGCATCACCAACATCTGCAAGACAGGCGATCATGTGATCGCTTCCGCGGCGATTTACGGCGGCACTTTCAATCTGTTCAATAAGACATTAAGAGATCTCGGCATCGAATTTGATTTTGTCGAGCCGGATATCTCTGCGGACGAGCTTGACAAAGCGTTCAAAAAGAACACCAAGGCTGTGTTTGTTGAGACGCTGACCAACCCGTCTCTCGACGTTGTCGATCTTGAGATGTTCGCGTCTGTCGCTCACGCGCATCACTGCCCCTTGATCGTTGACAACACCTTTGCGACTCCCGTCAACTGCCGTCCCTTCGAGTGGGGCGCGGATATCGTTGTTCACTCCACTTCCAAGTACATGGACGGTCATGCGGTGTCCTTAGGCGGCTGTGTTGTCGATTCCGGCAACTTTGACTGGAATTCGGGCGATTATACCATGCTCACCACTCCCGATGAGACCTACCACGGCGTTGTCTACACCGAGCAGTTCGGCAAAGCGGCGTATATTGTCAAAGCGAGAACCCATCTGATGCGCGACTACGGTACCCAGATGTCGCCTCAGAACGCATTCCTCTTGACGCTCGGTCTGGATACCCTCCATCTGAGAATGAGAAGACACTGCGAT
>CAZPOG010000011.1:0-29336 GCA_964588105.1 uncultured Ruminococcus sp.
TTCCCGACCGATCCCAAGGAGCAGCTGATGGGCGCTGTCAAGGCGGTCTTCCGTTCCTGGGACAACCCCAGAGCTAACGTTTACAGAAGAGATAACGATATCCCCTACAGCTGGGGTACTGCTGTTAACGTCCAGTCTATGGCGTTCGGCAACATGGGTGACGACTGCGGCACCGGCGTTGCGTTCACACGTGACCCCGCTACCGGCGACAAAGGTCTGTTCGGCGAGTTCCTGACCAACGCTCAGGGCGAAGACGTTGTTGCGGGCGTTCGTACCCCCATGCACATCTCCGAGATGGAGCAGAAGTTCCCCGAGGCTTTCGCTCAGTTCAACGATGTATGCAAGACTTTAGAGAATCACTACAGAGATATGCAGGATATGGAGTTCACCGTTGAGCACGGCAAGCTCTATATGCTCCAGACCAGAAACGGCAAGCGTACCGCTCAGGCGGCTCTGAAGATCGCTTGTGATCTGGTTGACGAAGGCATGAGATCAGAGGAAGAGGCTGTTCTGATGATCGATCCTCGTAACCTCGACACCCTTCTCCATCCCCAGTTTGACGCCAAAGAGCTCAAGGCTGCTACCCCTGTCGGTAAGGGCCTCGGCGCTTCTCCCGGCGCTGCCTGCGGTAAGGTTGTCTTCACCGCTGAAGATGCGAAGGATCAGGGCGCTAAGGGCGAGAAGGTTGTTCTCGTTCGTTTAGAGACCTCTCCCGAGGATATCGAGGGTATGAAGGCTGCTCAGGGTATCCTGACAGTCAGAGGCGGTATGACCTCTCACGCGGCGGTTGTTGCCCGCGGTATGGGTACCTGCTGCGTATCCGGCTGTTCCGAGATCGTAATGGACGAAGCCAACAAGAAGTTCACCTTAGCCGGCAAGACCTATGTCGAAGGCGACTACATCTCCATCGACGGTTCCACCGGTAACATCTATGACGGTATCATCCCCACCGTTGACGCTACCATCGCCGGTGAGTTCGGCAGAGTTATGGATTGGGCCGACAAGTACAGAACCCTGAAGGTCAGAACCAACGCCGACACACCCGCCGACGCGAAGAAGGCTCGTGAGCTCGGCGCCGAGGGTATCGGCCTCTGCCGTACCGAGCATATGTTCTTTGAGGCTGACAGAATCGCCGCGTTCCGCGAGATGATCTGCGCCGACACCGTAGAAGAGAGAGAAGCTGCTCTTGATAAGATCATGCCTTATCAGCAGGGCGACTTTGAGGCTCTCTATGAGGCTCTGGAAGGCAACCCCGTTACCATCCGTTTCCTCGATCCTCCTCTGCATGAGTTCGTTCCCACCGAAGAAGCTGACATCGAAGCTCTCGCCGCTGCTCAGGGCAAGACCGTTGCCGAGATCAAGGCGATCATCGATTCTCTCCATGAGTTCAACCCGATGATGGGTCACCGCGGCTGCCGTCTGGCTGTTACCTATCCCGAGATCGCGAAGATGCAGACCAAGGCTGTCATCCGCGCTGCGATCAACGTCAAGAAGGCTCATCCCGACTGGAACATCGTTCCCGAGATCATGATCCCGCTCGTTGGCGATATCAAAGAGCTCAAGTATGTCAAGAAGTTCGTCATCGAGACCGCTGACGCTGAGATCGCCGCTGCAGGCGCTGACCTCGAGTATGAGGTTGGTACCATGATCGAGATCCCGAGAGCGGCTCTCACCGCTGACGAGATCGCGACCGAGGCTGACTTCTTCTGCTTCGGCACCAACGACCTCACCCAGATGACCTTCGGCTTCTCCAGAGACGACGCAGGTAAGTTCTTAGACGCTTACTATGACGCGAAGATCTTCGAGAATGATCCGTTTGCGAAGCTCGATCAGACCGGCGTTGGCAAGCTGATGGATATGGCTATCAAGCTCGGCAAGCCCGTCAATCCCAAGCTCCACATCGGTATCTGCGGCGAGCACGGCGGCGACCCGACATCTGTCGAGTTCTGCCACAAGATCGGTCTTGACTATGTATCTTGCTCACCTTTCCGTGTTCCGATCGCTCGTCTGGCTGCTGCTCAGGCTGCCATTAGCAGTAAGGGGTAATAATTCCGAGAACCCGCTTATTTCCTGCGTTTTACACGAAGAAGACGCGGAGAAATATCGGAGCGATACGTCAAAATCGCATAAATTTTATAAGTGGAAGGACATCAAGTTTAATGTCCTGATATAAAACAAATTAGAGCAATGCCTGACGGTGTTGCTCTTTTTGTATGCCTAAAACGCATTATGGTCAGTAATGTCTTAAACATGTATAATGTAATCAAAGGAAGTTGAGATTATGAGAACCCAAAAGTATCATCTGTATTTGAACAATGCAGCATATAAGGAAATCATTGAAGTCCTTATTATGAAGAAGAACGAATTGATCGCCACCGGTCACTACACGGACGCAATCGACGAGATCCTCATAGATCTCAGCCGCGCCAAATCCAAGAATATCAAGGTGATCTACACCTGATCAGACAACTGAATACAACACACTTTGAATCAGCGCTCACTTCTCTATTTTGAGAGAGGTGGGCGCTTTTTTGCGTTCTATAAGGTTTTGAAACCGATTACGCACACTTATCCAGAACGTATATCCTCCCCGGTTTTCGGGGTGAATATAAAATACACAAGGAAGGAGGTAAACGTATGCCTAAGTGTAAAACTATCGCCATTTGCAATCAAAAAGGAGGCGTCGGCAAAACGACTACAACGGTCAATCTTGGCGTTGCTCTGGCAACAGAAGGCAAACGGGTATTGCTTGTTGACGCTGATCCGCAGGGCGATCTCACGACCTGCCTCGGATACAATGCCGATGATTTCAATGTCACACTTGCCAACAAGATGGTCGATGTCGTCCGTGAGGAACGGAGTGATCCATATCGCGGTATCGTCCAGCATCCGGAGAAGGTTGATCTTTTGCCGTCCAATATGGATCTGGAATCGACGGAAAACTATCTCGTGACTGCTATGAGCCGTGAAAACGTGCTGAAAACCTACCTCAGTAAGGTTAAGCACGGATATGACTATGTGCTCATGATTGATGGAATAAATGCCAATCAAAAGGGCTTTGAATCTAATAATGGTCCTAGCGCAAATACACAAAACAGAAGTACGACTGACTTGTCAAGAAAGCTACTCATAGAGCTGATTGATAAGATATATGTTCGCGAGAATAATCACATAAAAATCGTGACAAAATTCAAAGGCATGGAATAAAAAGCACCGAAATAATTAAAAAAGCTGTTTCTGACGATAGATGGTACCTGATGTCAGAAACAGCTTTTGCATATTCCCCTATTTGTTTGCCGAGGAAAGTGTGAGGGCAAACTGTGCTGGTTTACAAGAATAATCTGTTCTATTCCGAGATTCTAATCCAATCGAATATAAATTATTTCTATACAAGTTTTTTACAAAAATTGTGCGTAATCTTCTCGTTCTTTAATACATTAACTAATTGACATTATATATGTTTTATGATAAGATATATTGGTTATATTAGGGCAATATGAGTTACTGTGTCTGTTTCTGCAAATTAGCAACTCATTTTTCTGTCAAAAAAATACTTTGGGGTTGAGGTTTTGAAAATAAAAAGATTTGAAAACAAGGTTTGGCTTTCGTCGCCGACAATGCACGGTGAGGAACTGACATATATGAAAGAAGCGTATGATACTAACTGGATGTCAACGCTTGGTAAGAATATTGATGAAGTTTCTCGTATGGCTTGCGAGGTAACCGGTGCCAAGTATGCCGTGCCCCTCTCCTGCGGCACCGCCGCTTTACATATGGCGGTAAAGCTTGCCGGCGTTAGATTGGGCGACAGGGTGTTTTGTTCAGATATGACTTTTAGCGCAACGCTGAATCCGATCGTTTATGAGGACGGCATCCCGGTATTCATCGATACCGAGCGAGACACATGGAACATGAGCCCCGAGGCACTGGAGAAAGCCTTCGAGAAATACCCCGAAGTCAAGGTTGTTGTTTTTGCTCATCTCTACGGCGTTCCCGCAAAGTTGGATGAGCTGAAAGCTGTCTGCGACAGACACGGCGCTGTTCTGATCGAGGACGCTGCCGAATCTCTCGGAGCGACCTATAAAGGTCAGCAGACCGGCACCTTCGGCAAGTACAACGCAATCAGCTTCAACGGCAACAAGATCATCACTGGTTCCGCCGGAGGTATGTTACTGACCGACGATAAAGCAGCCTATGATCTTGCATGGAAATGGGCGAATCAGGCGCGCGAATCCGCTGCTTGGTATGAGCACAAGGATGTCGGATACAATTACCGCATGAGCAACGTGATCGCAGGCGTCGTGCGCGGACAGTTCCCATACTTGCAGGAGCATATTGCACAGAAAAAAGCAATATATGAGAGATACAAAGAAGGTCTAAAAGATCTGCCGGTTAGCATGAATCCATTTGATGCGGACAATAGCGAGCCGAATTACTGGCTGAGCTGTCTGCTGATCGACAAAAACGCGATGTGCCGTCAGGAGCGCGGAGAGTATAAGGCGGAATTCTGGACAGAAAAAGGCAAGAGCTGCCCGACCGAGATTCTGGAAGAACTTGCCAAATGCAATGCTGAGGGCAGACCGATCTGGAAGCCGATGCATATGCAGCCGCTGTATGAGAAAAATGACTTTATCAGCGTGGAAGGTGACGTCAGTGCAGATATCTTTGACCGTGGACTGTGCCTACCCAGCGATAACAAGATGACGCCTGATCAGCAGGACGTCGTGATCGAGATCATCAAGAGATGTTTTGATTAAGATACCATTTGAAGGGATACTATGGAAAAGCACAAGCCCTACGGGCCTTATGAAAAGTTCATAAAGCGTCCTCTCGATGTGGTTTGCGCATTATTGGCGCTGATTTTATTTTGTTGGTTGTATGCAATTGTGGCAATATTGGTTAGAGTAAAGCTCGGCAGTCCGGTGTTGTTCAAACAGGATAGACCGGGTAAAGATGAAAAGATATTTAGGCTTTACAAATTTCGCACCATGACCGATGAGCGCGATGAAAATGGCGAGCTGCTTCCTGATTCCATTCGCCTGACAAAGTTCGGGAAGTTTTTGAGGAAATCTTCCTTGGATGAGCTCCCAGAAGCGATCAATATCCTGAAAGGTGACATGAGTGTTGTTGGTCCAAGACCGTTGCTTGTCGAATATTTGCCCAGATATAACGAACATCAGAAGCATCGTCACGATGTCAGACCCGGGTTATCCGGTTTAGCTCAGATCAGCGGCCGCAACACCTGTTCATGGGAAGAGAAGTTTGACTATGATGTGCAGTATGTAAACAAAATTACTTTTGTTGGCGATGTGAAGATCGTGTTTAAAACGGTGTTCAAGTCATTTTTTAAGCAGGAAGGGATATCGTCAGATACCTCTGTTACAATGGAAAAATTCGAAGGAACCACAACGGAATGAATAAGTTGATTATTATTGGCGCCAGCGGGCATGGAAAGGTGATCGCTGATATTGCTATTAGAAACGGATATGAAGATATTGCTTTTCTCGATGATAATCTTGATTTAACCGAATGCTCCGGATTTCCTGTGGTTGGCGCTACAAATAACGCTAACAAATACACAGACTGCGACATTATTGTTGCGATTGGAGATGCGGGTATTCGCGAAAGAATCCAAAGGTCACTTGATGGTTATAGCATAGCTACTTTGATCCATCCAGATGCTGTAATCAGCAGAAGGGTAAAAATCGGAAAAGGAACTGTGGTTATGGCAGGAGCGGTTATCAATTCTGATTCCGCTGTCGGAGAAGGGTGTATCATCAATACCTGTGCATCGGTCGATCATGATAACAGTATCGGTGATTTCGTTCATGTAGCGGTTGGTGCCCATCTGTGCGGTACTGTAGAAATCGGGAATCGCACATGGATAGGCGCGGGAGCGACGGTTAGTAATAATATCACTATTTGCAGTGAATGTGTTATTGGTGTGGGAGCAGTTGTTGTAAATAACCTTAGTATCAAAGGAACTTATCTGGGAGTGCCTGCAAGAAATGTTGCTGATAAACAAGAGTAAAAGAAATTCTAATATCGAGCTATTGCGAGTTATCTCTATGCTGATGATAGTGACTCTCCACTATTTGTACAATGGGGGGGTACTAGACAAGCTGATTTTTGGTCAAAATAACTACTTTATTTCTTGGCTGATAGAGAGCTTTTGCTATGTTTCAGTTAACTGCTATGTTTTGATTAGCGGATACTTTCTGAGTACAGCTAAAGAACTAAAGATATCAAAGATCATTGAAACGGTTATAGAGGTAGTTTTCTACTCAGTCGGTATCTATATTGTTTTCTGTGTAATCGGTATTGAGAGTTTTAGCGTCAGTACTTTAGTAACCGGATATTTGTTTCCGATTATTCATGGCGAATATTGGTTTGCTACTGTTTATATTGTCCTTTTCTTAATAGCGCCTTTTCTGAACAAAATGGTGCAGAATTTGGAAAAAAATGAACACAAGCGCTTATTGCTGATACTCTGTATGGCTTTTTCTGTTATTCCGTCAGTTATTTTCTTCTCGGGAGAATCGCTAGGAGTAAGCAGTGGTTATTCTCTTATTTGGTTCTTGTTCTTATATTTATTGGCGGCTTATTTGAGAAAATATCCTATAGAGATAAAAAAGATATGGCTTGTTGTTGTTTTTGTAGGAACATCTTTACTGAGCTTTATAGTCAAGGTTGTTCAGCAAATGATCCTGCATAAAGAGTTGATCAATCTTTACAAGTATTCTTCAATTACTGTTCTGGTTGCTTCTTCAGCGTTGTTCTTACTGTTTATAAAGATGAAGCCCAGATATAACAGAATATGGCAGCTGATAGGATCATGCACCTTTGGCGTTTTTCTAATACATACACAGTATATTTTCAGAGATAAGGTTTTGTGGGGCATGATCGTTAAGCCTACGGAGTATTGTAATGGCAGTGCTTTGACGTTCATTCTGCATATGGCAATAAGTGTCTCAGCGATTTTTGTGATCTGCTGTATGATAGATATCATTCGTCAGCTTGTTTTCGCGTTGATAAAACGATTGGTTAAAAAGGTCAAAACATGAATGTTCTGTTTCTCACATTGTTGGAGTTCAATTCAATAGAAGATCGTACTATATACACTGACCTTATGCGAGAGTTTCGTAATAACGGTCATATGGTGTATATCATATCTCCTATAGAGCGCCGACACCGTGAAGAAACTCATATCGTTGAAGAGAATCACAGCAAGATCCTCAAATTGAAAATTGGAAACATCCAGAAAACAAATATTGTTGAAAAAGGGATTACCACTCTTAGAATTGAGCCTGTATTTATTAAGGCGATAAAGAGATACTTTTCTGACGTTAAGTTCGATTTAGTATTATATTCTACGCCGCCGATCACTTTTTGCAATGCCATTGAGTACGTCAAAAAGCGCGATAATGCGCGGACATATCTGTTGTTAAAGGATATTTTTCCGCAGAATTCCATTGATATCGGTTTACTGAGCAAAAGTGGTGTGAAGGGTATTCTGTATCGACATTTTCGAAAGAAAGAAAAGAAGCTGTACGTGATCTCTGACCGCATTGGTTGTATGTCTCCTGCCAATGTCCGCTATGTGCTGGAACACAATCCGGAGGTGAGCGCTGATAAGGTGGAGGTTTGCCCGAACAGCGTCGATCCGATCGACAGGAGCTGTACACCGGAGGAGCGCAGGGGAATCAGAGTGAAGTATCAGCTTCCCTTGAATAAAAAGATATTTGTCTATGGCGGAAATCTGGGAAAGCCGCAAGGCGTTCCTTTCCTGATGGAATGCCTGAAAAAGCAGCATTTTGATGATGTCTTCTTTCTGATTGTTGGCAACGGTACAGAGTACAGCAAGTTGAAACAGTTTATGGATAACGAGGCGCCCGGTAATGTGATGCTGCTTCAAAGCTTGCCAAAAGAGGACTATGATAAAATGATTGGATCGTGTGATGTGGGGATGATTTTTCTCGACTATCGCTTTACGATACCGAACTTCCCATCCCGACTGCTGTCCTATATGCAGGCGAAGCTGCCGGTTTTATGTGTAACCGATCCGAATACCGATATCGGTACAATTGCCGAGGAAAATGAGTTTGGAAATCAATGTTATTCAAATGATGTGGGCGGCTTTATCAAAACTGTAGGGAAGATAAATGCTGATTTAACTAAGATGGGACAAAACGGTTATGACTTTTTGTTGCGCGATTATACGGTTGAAAAAGCCTATCATATAATAATGAAATAAGCAGGTAAATCATGAGAATTGTGGTAAATGATATCGCCGCGGAATTCGGTGGAGCACTGACGGTACTTAAATCATTTTATGAATATATCCTTGATCACGATCATGAGAATGAATATTTCTTTTTGTTGAGCAGCCGCTTGCTGGAAGAAACAGACCGTATCAAAATCGTGATCTGTGATGAAGTCAAAAAAAGCGGCTTGCATAAAATGAAGTTTGACTTTTTCACTGGACGGAAGCTGATCAATGATTTGAAGCCGGATTATGTACTGTCGCTCCAGAACATCATCACATTTGGTGTGAAAGCGCGGCAGGGGGCGTATGTGCACCAGTCGATCCCGTTTCAGAATGAAAAGAAGTTTTCGTTGTTGAAGAGTGCGGAGCGAGGCACGGCGATCATACAGCGTTTCATCGGTGCGATCATCAAAAAATCTGTGAGAAAAGCCGATGATGTATTTGTGCAGACCTATTGGATGCGCGAGAACGTCGCGCAAAAGAGCAAAGTTAACATTGAAAAAATCAAAGTCGTTCCGTTTGAAATCGAAACTTATCAAAGTATTCCGATTGCGACGGAATGTCCGAGAAACAGATTCTTTTATCCTGCGACATTCGAGAGTATCTACAAGAATCAGGATTGCATATATAAGGCAATTGATATCCTTGAAAGATGGGGTATTAGTGATTATCAGGTATTACTTACACTGCCGAAAGATCAACAGCCTAAAAGAGAGCAGATTAAACACTGCGGAATGCTGAATACTGAAGATTTGTATCGTGCATATGCAAACAATATCATTGTATTCCCATCGTATATAGAAACAATCGGGCTTCCGCTGTTGGAAGCGCAGTCAACTAATACTGTAATTTTTTCTTCTGATTGCCAGTATTCGAAGGAAATTCTTGGTGAATATGCAAACGCGTATTTTTTTAATCCATTCAAATCCGAAAAGCTTGCAGAATTAATGCAGTCCGCAATTTTAGGTGAAATATCTCTAAATAATCAAACAAAAAGCAGCAATAAGAATCCCTGTTCTTGGGATGTTGTCTTGAATACAATCAGAAAAAATGATACCATGTGAGGTAGGATAGTCATGCTGAAAGCTGATAACAGAACTGACAATTTTATAGCTTTTATGCTGGCTGCTTTGGTGTATGTACCTGCGACTTCAACCGGCAACTTAATCCGATTAGGAGTAGTTTTTGTAGCTTTTGTTATGAAACATATAAATGAGCCCCCAGAGCAGGGAATGAAAAAAATTGCGATCTGCATGGTAATGAGCCCAATTGTTTCAGTTTTTTTTGTGTTTGTGATTGAAGGTTTTGGGTTGAATTGGGCAGTTGTTATGCATGAGATCCAACGTATGGTTTTCTGTGCATTGCTTTTGATGACGGTTGTCAAAATGCAAATCAGTTTTCGAGTGGTTTATTTTATTACTGTAATAGTGTTGATACCTAACTTTGTTATTCAGCTGTTGCAGCAGGCACAGGTTGAATCTGTTTTTACCTTTATCCGTAACAATTATGAATCCGGTACTTCGGCCGAGGAATGGACGCATTTGGATTTAGCCAGAGAAGAAGGCAGTGGTTTTAGAGCAGGATCTATCTTTATTAACCCAAATGTTTTTATGGCAATTCCGTTGATGTCTTTGGTTGTTTTCCTTCACCAAGATAGAAAAAAATCGTCTATTTGGAATTACGGATTATTGGGGTGTGCGGTTTATTCTTGCTTTTTGACCGGTTCACGTACTGCAACTATAGTTATGGCAATAATAATCATTTGGTATATAGTAAAATATGCGAAACCTTTAAGCAGAGTGTTATTGATTATTGCTGTAATAATTGTGGCATACAGTTTCGGTACTTATTTGTTTTCATCCAGGGCGGTTCAGATTTTTGATACGGCTTCTTTTGAAACGAAAATTAATGCATATAAATGGTATTTGTCTTCAACTACGAGCGTTCCGATATATTGGATTTCGGGTTCTTTAGGTTCCAGAATCGCTAATCCTGGAATGGATGGAGAAATTGGAGATATATACGCATGGTTTGGGGTGTTTGGCTGGTATTGGTACTTCCAATACTATAAATTCGCGTTTAAAAAGAGCCAAATTTTATTCTACTCTAAGCCGCTTACGGCAGTGCATATCTTTGTAGCGTTTACTGCTAGCATCCTTTTGTGTATGCCGATTTATTCATTTGCAGCGGTGATATTTTTCTCGAATATAAATGATTATGATGAAGTAATGACCGGAGATTAAAAATGAAATATATCGCATTTTATGACGTTCCCGAAATAAACGCAGAAAAGCGTTATGTAAACGCAGCTGCTCGCGGCGTGATCGAGTATATGATTGATGTGTTTTCTTCTATTACTACTGTTGAAGTATTATCTCCGGGTCGTACACTTCATAAAAAGGGGGTGTTTCACGGAAAAACAGTGCGTATTTCAGAAAATGCTGTTTTGAAAATTCCGTTTACATTTGGTGTTAAAACAAGAGTTGGAAGAATAATCTCGTTGCTGTGGTCGCAGTTCTGGTTATTTTTCTATTTGTTGTTTCATACTAAGCGCGGAGAAAAAGTCGTTTTTTATCACAGCCTATCTTTGATGACAATGATTTCTTTTTTAGAAAAGCTAAAAGGGATAAAACCTGTTATAGAATTCAGAGAGATATATAGTGATATCAATAGTGTTAGCAGGCGACTGACAAAAAAAGAACATCATTATTACCAGTGCGCATATGCTTTTATTTTTCCCTCAGACGCCATCCGAATCATTCTGGGGATCGATAATAAACCATATGCTTTAGCTCCGGGTGCATATACTGTTCACGATTATGGTGAGCAAAGATTTAGCGACGGAAAAATACATTGTGTATATGCCGGGAACCTACGAAGAGAAAAAGGTGGAGCTTTCTTAGCAATCAAGGCTGCAAAACTATTGAACGAAGATTATGTTGTTCATATTCTTGGGAATGGTAGCGTAGAGCAAATTGAAGCCATCAACGAAGAGATTAATAATACAAAAACTAAATCGAAAATTATTTATGATGGTTTTTATTCCGGAGAAGACTTTTATCGTTTTATCAGCAGGTGTCAGATAGGGCTAGCAACTCAACAAACAGGTAGTTTCAGCAATACTTCTTTTCCATCTAAAATTCTTAGCTATATGGGATGTGGATTAAAGGTGGTTTGTCCAAATATTGATTCAATAAAAGAGTCTCCTATATCTGACTATGTAAATATGTATGACGAAAAAAGAGTCGCCTCAATAGCTGAAACAATAGATTTATCTGCTAAAGCAGAGTTTGCAGATTACAGAAAAGTATTACGCGAGTTGGATAAAGAGCTAAAGGATCAGATTGGATTCCTCTTTAGTTAGTATAATTGTATTTCAAATGAGGTTATCATTATGAAAGTTGAGATTATCACACTTCATCATGTGCGTAACCATGGATCGCTTTTACAGACATACGCGACACAAAAAGTGATTCAGACACTCGGATATGATACCGAAGTGATGGATTTTGTTCCGAAAGGTTTATGGTTGTTTACCGGGATAAAAACAATTAAAGGTACTGGAAGCCTCGTGAAAGATGTAATGAGAAAAACTGGTGCAGCATTAGTATTTTCGATGGCTCAGATATCAGTTAATAGCTTTTTAAAGAAATGGATTACTCTTTCACCCATACAATATCATTCCTATCAAGAAGTATTAGACCGTGTCCCTGAAGCAGACATCTACCTTAGTGGAAGTGATCAGATTTGGAATACTCAAAACGCAAATGAGCCAAACGATGTTAAAGCGTATTATTTGCAATTCATTAAAAATAAAAAGAAAATCGCATATGGGAGCAGTATTGGCAAGGATGAGTTTGATAATGATATAGAAGCAAACGAGGTCAAGAGTTATCTAGAGTCATACTCGGCTATTGGAGTAAGAGAATCACAGGCAGTTGATTTGTTGGATTCAATCGGCATAACTAATGCCGTTCATGTTCTTGATCCGACATTATTACTTGATATTAACCAATGGAAGCCGCTTTTTAGACGGCGTCATCATAGAAAACCATATGTGTTTGTTTATAATTTGAACAGAAATCCATTCATCAAGCATTATGCTCTGCGATTAGCAAAAGAAATGGATTTGGATATTGTTAATATTGCAGATACAATGGATTTTATCAGCGGAGCAAAAAACCGTATCCATAATATGCCGTATGATTTTTTGGATTTCTTATACAATGCAGAATATGTAGTTACCGATTCATTTCACGGAACGGCTTTCTGTATTAATTTTTCTAAGCAGTTTATTACATTTGGAGCGCCTAGATTTAATTCAAGGATAATCAGTCTCTTGCGTTTATTTTCATTAGAGGAACGTTTTGTATCTGAAGAACAGGTAGATAGTTCGTTGATGACCAAAGCGATTGATTATAGGGCGATCAGTGAACGGTTAGCAGAAGAGAGAAATAAATCGAAGGAGTTTTTAATAACTTCATTGAAAGACTAAAGGAAACTACGATATGAAACCGTATAGTATTGACATCTCTGTTTTATTGATATTCTTCAACCGACCGGGGTGTTTTGCAAAAGTATTTGAGCAGGTGAAGATTGCTCGTCCGAGTAAGCTGTTTTTATATCAGGACGGCGCCAGAGAAGGCAATGAAAAGGATAAGATTGGTGTACAAAAATGCCGTGAGATAGCACTTGATATTGACTGGAATTGTGAAGTCCACACTTTGTTTCAAGAAAAGAACTATGGCTGTGATCCGTCAGAATACATAGCTCAAAAATGGGCATTCGATCATGTCGATAAGTGCATTATTCTTGAAGATGATGATGTTCCGTCCCAGAGCTTTTTTCCGTTTTGTAAAGAGTTACTTGACAGATACGAAAATGACCAGCGGATCAATATGGTCTGCGGTATGAACAATCTTGAAACATGGGATTCTCCGTATTCTTACTTGTTTACAGAGACTGGTTCGATTTGGGGATGGGCGACTTGGAAACGCGTTATTGATCAGTGGGAGCCCGAATATGATGTGTTGGATGATGCGTTTAATCTTGGCAAACTTAGTGTCGATCTGAAGCAAAAGGGAATGTTTACAAATCACAGAATCGAGACATGGCGGTCTAATCAGCTTTCCGGTGTGGAGCATTATGAAACCATCAATGGGTTAAATCAATATGTAAGCCATTCTTTGAATATCGTCCCGACTAAGAATATGATCATAAATATTGGTAATACGTCTGAGGGGAGTACTCACTCGGCATCAGATTTGTCACTGCTGCCTAAGGGACTCAGGAGAATATATACGATGAATTCGTATGATGTCGAATTTCCACTGAGACATCCGAAATACATCATTAACGATGTTGAGTATCAAAAAGCGCTTTTCCGTGTTATGGGTTCAGGACATCCTTTCGTTCAATTTTATCGCAACATAGAAAAATCATTTTTGATATTGACCAAACAAGGAGTAAAACCTCTATTTTCGAAAATCAAGAATAAAAAGCATTAATGCTGTGATGGATTATGTGTTTTCAAAAAAGAAGGATTATGTAAGATGATAGGATTAGTATCAATAAATGAAGATAGGAACTATGGCGCTGTTCTTCAGGCTGTAGGTTTGCAGAATTTTCTCGATGAGATTGGTATAGATAATAAGTTTGTAAGTTTTGATTTTGACTACAACGGAGTATTGAAACTCAATTTCAGAACACCTAAAGGAAGTATTAAGAGCGTCTTTACTATAATCCATTATCAGCAGTTAAAGAGTAGCTGCGACCGATTTCAAACTTTTATTGATGCTAATCAAAGATTGTTCCCCAAAGATAAATCTATCGAAGAGCTGAGAGATAATCCTCCAAATGTTGATGGGTATATCGTCGGTTCTGACCAAGTTTGGCCGGAAACCAACCTGACGCCTTTATATAGCCTGTCATTTGCTGGTGATAAAGTTAAAAAGATATCTTATGCGGCGAGCATGGGAAAAGACTGTATCGCGGATGATAAAATAGAAACATTCAGAGAATACCTTAAAAATTTCGATACAATCTCAGTTCGAGAAAAATCAGCAATTCAGGCACTTTCCGAGGTCTTTAACGGTGAAGTGGATTATCATGTAGATCCAACATTGTTGCATGAAAAAGCGTATTGGAGTAAATATGAGAAAACATATCTCGGCAAATTGCCGCCAAAGTTTATTTTGGTTTACATGATATATGTTCCCGGAGATATCAATAAAAGGCTAAGAGAAATAAAAAAGACTACGGATTTGCCGATTGTCTTGGTGTCTAATACACCATACAAGCACATTAGGTGTGATTATTATATAAGGGATGCAGGACCCGCTGAGTTCCTATGGTTATATCATCATGCTGAAGGCGTTATTTCCAGTTCATATCACGGAGTGGTTTTTTCGGCTATTTACAGAAAGCCCTTTATCGCGGTAATCAACCCAAATAAGAGAGCCAGATTAGATAACCTTTTGGAATTGCTACATTTAGAAGAAAGAGGAAGTTGGGATTTGTCTTTCCTGAAAAATAAGTACGAAGAAGAAATCATAAGTGGTATTTTAGCAAAGGAGCGAGAACGAAGCCGCAATTATCTGGAGGATGCGCTATTATGATCTCTATCGAATTAGCAGACAAGAATACTTGTACCGGATGCGGCGCTTGCGCGTATGTTTGTCCCCAAGAAGCTATTTCTTTGAAGAGAGATAGGGGAGGTTTTTTATTCCCCGAAATCGATGAGAAAAAGTGCATTAAGTGCGGGCGATGTTTAAGGGTATGTCACATTGAAAACGTAACAAAAAACACAAGAAAAAAAGCTTTTTTCGGATGGCATAAAGATCCTGTTGTTAGAGAGAATTCCTCATCAGGTGGTTTATTTACGGCATTAGCACAAACGGTTTTAGCCTTGGGTGGAGTTGTATACGGACATGTCGTTGATTTTGATACTCTGTATGTACATTGCCTAAGAGCAGATCGCGAGGAGCTACTAGCTCAAATGCGTCAAAGTAAGTATGTTGAGTCTGATATTACTCAGGTTTTTGATATGTTAAAAAATGATCTTTCCGAAAAAAAACTTGTAATGTTTTGCGGGACTCCTTGTCAATGCGCTGCACTAAGACAACAGTTTGGTTTTAACAGTAATCTGCTTTTGGTATCATTTGTGTGTCATGGAGTTGGCTCTCCTAAACTGTTTCGGGAACATTATTCACATGTTTGCAAGAATAAGGAAATCAAAGAAATACGCATGAGAGACAAGTCCTTTGGTTGGCATGATAATTCAGTTTGTATTAAGTACAAAGGAAAACATAAAGATTATTTAGCGCATTATTCCATTGATTCATACTATTATTGTGATATTGCCCTTGCAATGTATATAAGAGATTGCTGTTATTCGTGTAAGTATACAGATATGCATGCATCAGATATTACGATCTCAGACTTTTGGAATGTAATCAATACAGAATATCGCAATCTTGACGATAACAAAGGAATATCTTTGGCTGTTTCGAATACGGAACAAGGAAATCATTATATTTTGCAATTGGATAACGCTCAACTTCGACAGCTTGATTTAGCAGATTGTGAGTATGCATTTTTTGAAAACGCATTACCTGATTCGCCATATGTCATTAACAAGATAAAAAGGAAGAATGAGTTCTTGGATCATTCAGAAAAACGAGGGTTTGAGAGCGCAGCAAGAAAATATATGAATCAAATGGTATTAAGACATTTAAAAGTTGCAGTAAAAAAGATGAAACGAATCAAATAATGGCTTAATACAAATAATAAATCTTTCTATGCATGAGCATAAGTTGAGTGAGAAATATGAATAAGAAAAAAGTGCTATTTGTATATCCTGCAATGATGGTTGGCGGAAGTACAACCAGTTTGCTCTCGATTCTCAATCGTATTGATTATGATAAATATGATGTTGATTTGCTTTTGCTCTCTCATACCGGTGAGTTGATCAATATGATTCCGGAAAAGGTACATCTATTACCTCCCGCTTTAAAATATCCTAAAAAAAGTCAGGAATATTTACATAGACTGTTATCTCCCAGATATATCTATCATTTCTTGTTGTCGAAAAGAATAGAGAAGAATACCGGAATTTCAATCAGAGGCGTTCAATATTTGGGAATGAAAGATGTAGAGTTTTATAGATCATATAATAATAGATATGATGTGGCTATTTCTTTTCTGGAAGGAAAATGTTGCAAGTTCATGGCTAAGCATATTACAGCGTCAAGAAAGATTGCTTGGATACATATCAATTTTGCTGATTCCAAATTTGATCCTAAATATGAGAGAGAAAGCTTGTCCCAGATGGAGAGAATTGTTTTGGTTTCTCAGGATTGTAAAAGAGATTTTGACAAAGCGTTTCCGGAGCTTGCCGATAAGTCAGTTATTATTGAAAACATTCTTTCAACCGAGTATGTTCGGGGCAGGGCGCAAGAATCGATTGATTTGAGCATTGATACCTCAAAGACTAATCTTGTGACGGCATGTAGAATTAATTTCAAATCAAAGGGTCTCGATCGAGCGGTAAAAGCGATGGCGAAATTAAAATCCGAGGGAAAGATTGATAACATCGTTTGGTATATTGTTGGCGATGGCTGTGATATGGATGCGCTGAAAGGTTTGATTATCGAGAACCATCTTGAAGAGCATATCGTTTTGTGTGGGCTGCAAACAAATCCCTATCCTTTCTTCAATAATATGACTATGTTCTTCCTCCCATCTCGTTGGGAGGGAAAGCCAATGGTAGTTACTGAGGCATTCATGATGGGGCTCCCTGCGCTTGTGACTGAGTATTCTTCGGCGCGCGAACAAGTGCGTGACGGCGTTGACGGCATTATCGTCGAAAACAGCGAGGCAGGAGTCTATGACGGCTTGCTCAGAATAATTGAACATCCTGGAATTATAGGAGAACTAAAGAAAAATGTAATAAAAACTGATTACTCAAACGTGGAAGAGATGACCAAAGTTGAACAGCTAATTGAGGAAGGAAAATGAATACATCAATTGATAATAAAGTATCAAATTCATTATATGTTTTAAGAGCATTTGCCATTGGTTGTGTTGTTTTTGCTCATTGTGGTACAGTCGATGACGCTACGCTTGAAATTAGTTACTTTTGCTCTAATTATATTCGGAGCTTATTTACAGCCTGTGGCGTGAGTACCTTTATGATATTGTCTGGTTTTTTCTTTTTCTTTGAGACAAATCCATTTAGACAATTCGTTTTCAAAAAGATCAAAAATCTTGTCTTTCCCTGGATACTTACTGGAATCATAGTTTATTTATATGAAGCATTACGTAAAGGCGGAGATATAATAGAAGGAATAGCGTTTGTTTTTGGCTATGGTTCGTATTTGTGGTATATGACTGTTCTTTTTGCGTTATATATTATTTTCTTTTTCGGAAGGAAAAGTAAATGGTTTTTAAGAGTAATTCCTTTTGTTTCGATTGCATCATATATTCTTAATCCTCTTTTTTATAGTGTTGTTGATATACGGGAAATACGATATCTTAATTTCGTTAATTGGGCGTTGTTCTTTTGGATTGGTTTTATTCTTGCAAAATATGGCTTATTGGAACGATTAATAATCCATATGAAAAAGTATGGGATAATTTATTTGTTTATTTATTTTTTATGTATAGCGGCCAAGCTATGTTTTAGTCTAGATATTAACTACTGGTGCATTTACTATGCTCCGTATACGTTGATAGCTTTCCCGGTATTCCTTTGGTTGTCATACTTAATAAGAGACTGTGTATTTCTAGTCGATGTTGGGAAAGATTCGTTTTGTATTTACTTAATTCATTTACCAGTTGCCGGAGTATTAAATGCAGTGTTTCAAAAAGTAGCTTTTATTTGGCCTTTGGTCTTTGCTTGTCCTATAATTGTTGTTGTAATATGTGAGGCGTTTATTTGGGTTTATAAAAAGATAGCTAATAAGCTTCCAGAAAAGATATCAAAGATTATGAAGATGTGTATAGGTTTACGTTGAATATGGGTAGTTTGATTTCCGTCATTATCCCTGTCTATAAAGTGGAGCGGTATCTTCCCCGTTGCATTGACAGCATCTTATCTCAAACATACAAGAATATCGAACTGTTGTTGATTGATGACGGTTCGCCTGATTTATCTGGAGATATCTGTGACGAGTATGCTGAAAAGGATCCTCGTGTACGTATGTTTCATAAAGAGAACGGCGGCGTTTCTTCCGCTCGTAATCTCGGCTTAGATGAAGCAAAAGGGGATTACATAGGTTTCGTAGACAGTGACGACTATATTGCTCCGGGGATGTACGAAAAGCTGGTTGAACTGATTGAAGACAACAATGCTGATATTGCTGTTTGCGGGTATCAAAAAGAATTATCGGATGGTACGTTTCAACCATACTGTGAGACAGAAGGAGAAATCCTTCTGTCCCAGCATGAGCAGTTGGAATGTTTATTGACAAATAAATATTACAGCTGCTCATGCTGGGACAAGCTCTTCAGAAAAGAGCTTGTCACAGATGTGCGTTTTGACTCTACAAAGAAGCACAATGAAGATTTGTTGTTTCTATATGAAATTATGAAAAAATCAAATGCGCTTGCGTATACCTCTGAGCCGTACTATTACTATTGTACCAATGAGGGCAGCGCGTCACTGTCCGGATTCAGCGATGCAACAATGGATATCATATATATCAGCGAGTATATCCTCGGAGATATTCAAAAGAACATGCCGGAGTTATTTCCGTTAGAACGTCGTGAGTTTATGCGAAACAATATAACTTGCGCAAAGCTGGCGGTGAGCTCAGGATATGATAATCATGCTAATCTGAAACGAATCCAAAGCAATATAAGACGAAATGTTATTTGGTATCTATTCAGCTCTGCAGCATTAGGATATAAGTACAACGCGCTTTTGGCATCCATAAATTGGAAACTATTTAAAAAGTTTTTAAGATAGTTGAGTGATATAATGAAGAAATATGTCTTTCTGACCTTTGCCGTTGCCGGGATAGGCGGTACGCAGATTTATGTCAGAAACAAAATACTGTTCTTGAGATCCCTTGGTTGGGATGTGACGGTTATCTGTTCTGAGACCGGTGATGATGTTGTAGTTAAAGAGCTTATTCCTTTCAAAGGAAATGCTTTTCCCGAGTTGATCAAGAATCCATTTCTGTTTTCAAAGAAGCAGCGGGTTGCTATTATTGACAGAATGAAAGATTGTATCGGGACCGGATACGATCAGACAGTAATAGAAACGAATATGATGTTTGCAACTCCATGGGGTGAGTTGCTGGCAAAAGAGATTCAAGCAAAACATTTTATCTTTCTTATCCAAGAGGATTATAGCCTGTCCGATATTCGATATATGAAGTTCTTTGATTTCAAGTATCAGCGCGGAGAGCTAGCTGCAAATACAAAGTATGCGCTAAAACAGCTTTTTGAAGGATATAGAACAATTCCTGATGATAAGAACGGTGAACTGTTGGCGGTATGTTATAACGTTGTAGAAGAATGTGAAAGCGAGCACGACTCTGGAATAATCGATGCAGACTATCATGTCGGCAGCATCGGAAGAGTCAATAAGCCCTTCGTTTTGCCGATGGTGAAGGATATTGTTTCTTTTGCGGATGCACACAATGAAAAGACGGTGCAGCTTGTGTTGTTCGGCGGTTCTCCTGAGCAGAAAGATTATGACGCTATTTATGCCGCTGTAAAAGAAGCCGCTAATTTTAGCGTTTACATAACGGGTCCTATCTTCCCGGTTCCGAGGCATTTGCTTGCTGAAATGGATGTGTTCGTGTCATCAGCAGGTGCTGCGAGAACATCAGCGGATGAAGGCTTCATCACAATTGCTATTGATGCCAACGATTATGAACCGATCGGAGTTGTAGGATATACGACAGACGAGATTGTGCATCGCAATCCTGATTTGCCCCATGAATCTACACAGAGGCTGCTTGAAAGGATCCTTATTGATAAGGAATTTGCCGAAAAAACGACAACCGTAGCGGTATCGAATCCGGATTACATGGAAGTATTCAAGGAACATATGGAGTATATTGAACGATCAGCTGATACTTTAGATTATTACGATATTAGGTTGCTAAAGCCAAAGACTTCGGGAATTGTAAAATACAGAATTATGAAAGAGTTAAAATGATGAATAATCATTTTTACTGGAGATTGTATGAAAAGAACATCAATAAATATTATTTCAAATGTTTTAGTTACAATTACAAATATTGTAATAGGGTTTTGGCTATCTCCTTATATCATAGCTCATGTAGGAATTGAGGCAAACGGCTTTATATCTTTAGCTCAGAACTTTATTGTATATGCAAGTTTAGCTGTTACAGCTTTGAATAGTATGGCAGCGCGCTTTATTACAATTGAGTATGTAAAAAAGAATTACGATAGAGCTAATCTTTACTATAATTCTGTGTTTTGGGGAAATTTAATAATTGTTGCCGTATTGTTGCCTTGCTCAATTTTGATAATAAGGTATTTGGAAATAATAATTAATATCCCTTCGGATCTGGTTTTAGATGTAAAATTGATGTTTTCCTTTGTGTTTTTAAACTTCTTTTTGGAAACCGGGGCGCCAAATTGGGATTGTGGCACCTTTGTTTCTAATCGATTGGAAAGGAAGTCGATACCAGCTGCTGTTCTATCAGTAATTAGGGCAACATTTATTATTTCAATAATGTCAATATTAGTTCCGCATATTTGGTATGTAGGGTTAGCCTCCACTCTTGTTTCAGTCGGTGGATTGTTAATTGGAATGTATAACACACATCAATTAACTCCTGAGTTAAGGATTCGTTTTGGAAGAAAAAAAACGATATGTTCTTGGAAGGCAATTAAAGAGTTAGTTGGATCAGGAATTTGGAATACAGTTTCAAATTTGGGAAGTATGCTATTAAACGGATTGGATTTATTACTCTGTAATCTGTTTATTGGACCAACCGAAATGGGAATACTGGCTCTGGGACGAATATTACCCTCATATTTGCTGAATTTTGCAAATACAATTTTTAACGCATTTGCTCCCGAAATCATTATAAACTATGCAGAAGGCGACAAAGAAAAACAAGTTCATGGACTTATAAGAGCAATGAAGATTCTATCTTTTCTCTTGAGTATTCCTCTTTGTGGAATGATTGTGTTAAGTAAAGACTTTTTCTCATTGTGGGTTCCGTCTCAGGATTCAACCACTCTTTCCATAATTGCAATATTGATTTGCTCAGAATATGCTTTTACAAGTGGGACATTGATACTTAATAGTGTGTTTTTAACTGTTAATAAAGTTAAAGTTAATTCGTTGTTAATTGTAACAAGTGGTGCTGTGTCTACGTTGATTGTATTCGTTTTGTTGAATACTACAAATCTCGGGATATATGCAATTGCGGGAATAAGCGTTGTTGTTAATCTGCTTCGTATGAATCTATATACGATTCCTTATTCAGCAAAGTATTTAGACGTAAGCTGTAAACCTTTCTTTTTGCATGAAATAAAATGTGTACTGGATACCATATTGATTTGTGCAATATGTTTTGGGTTGCTTAGTTTTATTCATGTTAATTCGTGGCCTTGGTTTATAGTAAAAGGATTAATTGTAACATTAGTTTGTTTTTTCACTAATTATTATCTTTTTCTTAATAAAGAAGAACGCAAGATAATTCTGAAAAAAATAAAAATAAAGCGATAATAATCTATCATGGACTTATTATTAAAAAACCCCATGTATTTTTTTGAAACCTACTTTGCCTTTTCGCCTATTGGTTTCCTTATTGCTTTTGCGGTTGCAGTAATAGTATTAGCCATATTATGTCGGCATAGGTTTAGGAGCCGTACAAGTAGATGGATATTCATAGTAATAGCATCTCTGTATTTAGCGGTTTTGATTGGAATAACACTGCTTAACACTAATAGAATCAGCAGTCAGTCTATGAATCTGAATCCGATGAATAACATCCGTGAAATGTTTGGGGATATGGGCGTTCATCAGGTGAGGGGTTGTATTTCTAACATCATCTTCTTTATCCCGTTTGGAATTTTTGTTTCGATTTATTTCAAATACAAACGGATAATATGGAGTCTCTTGCTGAGTTTCTGTGCTTCAGTGATAATCGAAGCGCTTCAATTTGTTTTGCACCGTGGTTGTGCAGAGACAATGGATGTCGTCTGCAATACCTTAGGAGCTGTTATCGGCGCAGCAATTACTGTTTTGATGATTAATATGATTAAAAGAAATAATAAAGCTAAGGAGTAATACTATGTCAGTATTTCAAGGTAAAACACTAATGATAACCGGAGGTACCGGCTCATTTGGTAACACTGTATTGAAGCACTTTTTGACCAGCGATATAGGTGAGATCAGAGTTTTCTCCCGAGATGAAAAAAAGCAGGATGATATGAGGCATGAATACCAAGCTAAGCACCCTGAACTCTCGGAAAAAATCAAGTTCTTTATTGGAGATGTAAGAGATATTCAGTCCGTCAGAAACGCAATGTACGGCGTAGACTACATTTTCCATGCTGCTGCATTAAAGCAGGTCCCATCGTGTGAGTTCTTTCCGATGGAAGCAGTCAGGACAAATGTTATCGGAACCGACAATGTTCTTACTGCGGCGATTGAGGAAAAAGTTAGGTCTGTAATTTGTTTGTCCACAGATAAAGCTGCCTATCCGGTTAATGCTATGGGTATTACAAAAGCACTGGAAGAAAGGGTAGCCGTTGCAAAATCAAGGACTGTAGATCCCAACGTGACGAAAATATGTTGCACCAGATACGGAAATGTTATGTGCAGTAGAGGGTCAGTTATTCCGCTTTGGATTGAACAAATAAAAGCCGGACAGCCCATAACGGTTACTGACGAAAATATGACCAGATTCATCATGTCGCTTGATGAGGCTGTCGAGCTTGTGCTCTTTGCGTTTAATAATGGAGAAAACGGAGATGTTCTTGTTCAGAAGGCGCCTGCATGTACGATCAGGACTCTGGCGGAGGCAGTGTGTGAACTGTTTGGCGGCGATAAGAGTAAGATTAAGGTGATCGGAATTCGGCATGGTGAGAAAATGTATGAAACGCTTTTGACCAATGAAGAGTGTTCTAAAGCAGTTGATTTAGGGGGCTTTTTCCGTGTGCCTGCAGATAATAGAAGTCTGAACTATGATAAGTATTTTAACTCTGGCGACAGTGCACGCGACACTATTACGGAGTTTAACAGTAATAACACGGAATTATTAAGTGTCGAACAAGTTAAACAAAAGCTTTTGAAACTATCATATATTCAAGAACAACTATCACAATAATCATTGACAAAGGCGGTGCGGTATGAACCAAGTGGAAACTGAATTACTGAAGCTTGCCGCATCAGCATTATTTGGGGCAGAATATGAGATTTTGCCTGAAATAGATTATTCTGCGGTTTTGAATGAAGCGATCGCACAGTCAGTATTTGGACTGGTTTATCCTTTGGCAAAACCGACTGTATCTCCAGATATGGTTGAGAAGTTCGAAGAACAGTTCTTTTCGTATGTCATGCAAAATACTGCTGTAGAAAACGGTCACGCGGCAGTCCACGAGTTGATGACAGAGTATGAGATCCCTTATGTGACGCTAAAGGGCTGTGCTTCTGCAAAGTATTACCCCGAGCCGGAGCTTCGTTGCATGGGTGATGTGGATTTTTTGGTGCAGAAGTTGGATTATGATAGAGTTGTAGAACTTGTCAAAGCCGAGGGCTTTGCGCCGATCGAAGAGGATGATAATAGTCATCATCAGGCTTTACGGCAGGGCTCAATCATGTGGGAAGTCCACCATACTGTTGCCGGAGTACCTGACGGTTTGGTTGGCGGGATTTGCCGTAAGAAGCTTTTGGATATCATGGAAACCACTGAGGTATACCATACTGACAGCGGAGTTTTTCTGATTCCCGATGCGTATCATCACGGATTGGTAATCCTCCTCCATACCGCTGAGCATATTGCAACTACCGGTGTGGGGCTGAGGCATATCTGTGACTGGGCGGTATTCGTGAACAGTATGAGTGAAGCGGAGTTTATCGCGCTGTTTCAGAAAACGTTTAATGAAATCGGTCTTTGGTATTTTGCGAAGGTTTTGACAGCATTATGTATGCGTTATCTCGGTTTGTCCGAAAAAAGGTTTGCAGTGGGTATTGATGAAAAACTACTCGCCGATATGATGGAAGATATCCTTGACGGCGGTAACTTCGGCAAAAAGGATGAAGATCGTTACCACGGCAGCATGATGACATCAAAAAGCAGTGATGACGGCGGAATGGTAAAAAACGTCTTCAAAACGCTAAATAAGCGTGCAAGGATCCGTATGCCGATCACACAGAAGGCGCCGGTGTTGCTGCCAGTTGGCTGGATATATGTTGCAACTAATCATCTGGTAATGATCAAAAGGGGCAAACGCCCTAATATAAATCTCAAAACAACAATGAAAAAAACCTCAAAACGTGCGGATTTGAATAAGAGATATAGGTTGTTTGAGATTATGTAAAGGATAAGTGAGGTAGAATATAGAAAATGTCTCCTTTCAGAATAACGGAAAATTGAAGTTGCTGATCATTGTCGGCACGCGGCCGGAGATTATCCGGCTGGCGGCGGTTATCAATAAGGCGCGAAAGTATTTTGATACAATTCTAACGCACACAGGGCAGAATTATGATTACAATCTCAACGGTGTGTTCTTCAAGGATCTGGCGCTGGACGACCCCGACGTATATCTGGATGCGGTCGGTAAAGACCTCGGAGAAACGATGGGAAATATCATCGCAAAGTCGTATCAGCTGATGGTGAAGCTGCAGCCCGACGCAGTTCTAGTGCTGGGCGATACCAACTCGTGTCTTTCTGTGATCGGTGCAAAGCGTCTGCATATCCCGATCTTCCATATGGAGGCGGGTAACCGCTGCAAGGACGAATGTCTGCCTGAGGAAACCAACCGCAGGATTGTTGATATTATCTCCGACGTCAACCTTGCTTACAGCGAGCACGCACGCCGTTATCTTGCCGATACGGGATTGCCGAAGGAGCGCACTTATGTCACCGGTTCCCCCATGGCGGAGGTGCTGCACAATAATCTTGCGCAGATCGAGGGTTCGGATATTCACGAATGCCTAGGATTAGAAAAAGGCAAATATATTCTGCTTTCCGCTCATCGCGAAGAAAATATTGATAACGAGAAGAACTTTCTCAGTCTGTTTTCCGCAATCAACAAGATGGCGGAGAAGTATGATATGCCGATACTGTATTCCTGCCATCCGCGTTCGAAGAAGCGTTTGGAACAGAGCGGATTTATATTGGATAGCCGCGTTATTCAGCATGAGCCGCTGGGTTTCCATGACTATAACTGCTTGCAGATGAACGCCTTCGCGGTGGTGTCCGACAGCGGCACCTTGCCCGAAGAAAGCTCCTACTTCACCATTATCGGCAAGCCGTTCCCCGCAGTATGCATTCGTACCTCTACCGAGCGTCCCGAAGCACTGGATAAGGCATGCTTCATTCTCGCTGGCATCGATGATAATAGCTTATTGCAGGCTGTTAATACTGCTGTTGAAATGAATAAGAACGGCGATCTTGGCATCCCTGTACCCGATTACATAGACGAGAATGTTTCCAATAAGGTCATTAAGATCATCCAGTCTTATACTGGTGTTGTCAATAAGATGGTGTGGAGAAAAGACTAAACTGAACAGGAGAGAATCTTGACAGAAGAATTAAGTATAAAAAACGGTAATATCCTCGATAATAAATCCGTATACACTCAGGAAGTTGATGATTTGATTTATCTGTTGTCATGTTCAGTAAATGATATTAAGCCAGATATCGAACGCATTAATCATATGAATTTGGATTCTGTTTGTGATTTGGCTTTATTTCATTCTGTGGCAGCTACGGTTTCTTTTGCAATTGAGAGAGTAATTGAATTACCGTATAGGTTCGATCAAATAAAGAAAAAAACTATCAGAAAACTTGCGCTCTTTGATATTGAACGCAGTAAAATAGTATCTTGCTTTGATAAAGAAAGAATCTGGTATTTACCGCTGAAAGGTATTGTGCTAAAAGACTATTATCCAAAGTATGGTATGCGTGAGATGTCAGATAATGATATTCTCTGTGATTCTTCCCGGATGCAGAATGTCAAAGATATTATGGAAGGCTTAGGTTACACATGTGATGAATTCGGAGAGATTAATCACGATGTGTATTCCAAGGATATTATTGCATTTGAAATCCATAGATCTCTGTTTAGCAAAAGCGAATACAAAGAATACTTCGATTACTACAAAGACATCAAATCTAAACTTATTTGCTGCAATAATTCTTTTGAGTATCGATTTAAAATAGAAGACTTATACATTTATTTGTTGACACATACACACAAACACTATTATTATGGTGGCACGGGAATTCGTTCGCTTCTTGATACCTATGTTTTTTTGAAACGCCATAGTTATGAATTGGACTGGAGCTATCTTAATCAAGAATTAGCATCTTTATCGTTGATCGAATTTGAAAAAATGAATAGAGAGCTATCTCAAAAAGTCTTTTCTGGAACAGCAATAGACGATGAAGAAAAACAGTTTTTTATGTATTATGTATCATCCGGAGCTTATGGAATAGGCGATCACTTGTGGAAAAACAATCTTTCCAAGAACCTTTCTGGTGACGATAGTGAAAATGCAAAAAGAAATTATCTATTTGATAGAGTTTTCATTAATGGCGAGGTACTGAAAAAGAGATATCCATTCTTTTATCGATATAAAATTTTTTTACCTTTTCTATATCTTTATCGACTGATAAAGGCAGTTTTTATCAAACCTAAAACAGTATTAGCGGAATACAAGCGTATTAAACAATTCAAATATAATAAGTAGGAAAAGAATATGAACATTTTAGTAACCGGTGCTAAAGGTATGGTCGGGCAGGCGCTGTGTGCGAATTTGAAGAATATTCGCGATAGCAAGAACCGCACCAGACCAGAGCTGAAAATTGAAGAAATCTACGAATATGATATTGACAGCACAGAAGCTGAACTTGAGGAATATTGTCAAAAGGCAGACTTTGTCTTTAACCTTGCGGGCGTAAACCGTCCAAAGGATAATGCGGTGTTTATGAAGGGTAATTTTGGTTTTGGCTCGAAACTACTCAACACGCTCAAGGACTATGAAAACAAGGCTCCCGTGATGCTGTCGAGTTCGATTCAGGCGACGCTGATCGGTCGCTACGGTGAGTCGGATTACGGAAAAAGCAAGCTTGCAGGGGAAGAGTTGTTCTTCCAATACGGTGAGAAGAACGGCGTTAAGGTTGCTGTTTATCGCTTTCCGAATCTAATGGGTCACAGCCGCCCGAACTATAACAGTGCTGTATCGACCTTCTGCAACGCGGTGGCAAACGATCTTCCCTATACGGTCAATGACCGCAACGCGCAGGTGGAGCTTTTGTACATAGATGACCTTGTTGAGGCAATGTTTGACTTGCTCGAAGGTAAAGAAAAGCGCTGTGAGTATGATGGGTTAAGTCCCATCGAAAAAGCTGACGGCCGCTATTGTTATGTGCCGCTGACTTACACGGTCACGCTCGGAGAGATTGTAGATCTGCTGCAACAGTTTAAGGCGCAGCACAGTACACTAGTAGTGCCGAGTATCCCTGATGGCAGTTTTGCGAAAAAGCTATATAGCCTGTATCTGAGCTATCTGCCTACATCTGATTTCAAGTTTTCACTTAAGATGAACTGTGACGACCGGGGTTCGTTTACTGAACTGCTAAAAACCGCCGATCATGGTCAGTTTAGTGTGAATATCTCAAAGCCCGGTATCATCAAAGGTCAGCACTGGCATAATTCGAAGTGGGAGTTCTTTATAGTTGTCAGCGGCCACGCGCGAATTGATGAACGAAATATCTATACAAATGAAAGTGTTAGTTTTGAAGTAAGCGGAGAAAAGATAGAGGCTGTCCATATGATCCCCGGGTGGACACATAGGATAATCAACCTTTCCTATACGGAACCTCTTGTTACCTTGATGTGGGCAAATGAACAATTTGATCCGAATCATCCTGATACATTCTATGAGCCGGTTTAAAGCCTATATGATGAGGTACCGAACGCGTCGTTGGCAATATGAGACCGTCGTGTGTTTGGTCGGAATTGATGAAATGTGAATGCGGTCATAACATATACAAAAAGAAATGGAATAAGTATAAGGGTAAGGTAAGTTATGCCTTTCAATGTGCCGCGACGATTGAAACAGGAACATTCACGGCGCGAAAGAAAAGGGGACTGCCGACGAAAGGAATTTGCCGTGTTCCGATGATACCTCAGTGGAAGATGGAATTGATGGCGAAATACATTTTTGATCTTTATTCCAAAGAAACCGAGGGGATTATCGATCTTGCCCTTTCCATCATAGAGAAACACAAGGATGATGAAGAACCCCAACAGGATAACACCGGCTTGATTTAGCAGTATGATGAAGAGAGAATCAAGCTGCATAATCGATTGAGTAATCTGGTCGAGATGCGCGCTGACGGTGAGATTACCAAAGATTATTTCCTGAACAAATCGACTGAGATCGAAACAAGAATAAAAACGATAGAAGATGAGGTTGCGAAACTCATGCCTCAGGATCATAAAAAGACGCAGACTTATGCTCCTGATGAGAGGATCGCGCTCTTCAAATACTATCTGATGCAGAGTATTTATCCGCCTGACGGAGGAGATATCCCGGAAGACGTCATCAGAGCGTTCGTTTCGAAGATCATCGTGCATGAGGACAGTTTTGATTGGTATTTTCGATTTGTGCCCGAAATGCCGCTTGAAACGCTCAAAATAAGCGGAAATCGCCAAAACAGCGCAAATATTTCTTCCACCTGCGACACATTACGCAGGCTGCGATTTCCAACAAATAATATTCTTTATCAGAATTATTCTTTCGACACACAGGGCTATGGAGCAAATGCTCCGTGGCCCTGTTTCTTTGGTGCCTTTAAGGCGTGGAAATAAACCCCCGGTTCAACCGGGGGAAGATAAA
>CAZPOG010000012.1:0-20102 GCA_964588105.1 uncultured Ruminococcus sp.
CTGATCTTGCGGCTTTCATCCTGCGCCATCGAAGCCATGATGGTCAGGCGGAACTCACTGTCTTCGTCGAGCGTGTTGATGTTGTCGTTTTGGAAGTAGACCGCTACGCCGTTACTGAGTAGCTTGCGCGTATACTGGATGCTGTCGAGGGTGTTTCGGGCGAATCGAGAGACCTCTTTGGTGACGATCAGATCGAACTGTCCCGACAGCGCGTCGTCGATCATCTCGTTGAATTTCTCACGCTTTTTGGTCGTCACGCCGGAGATGCCCTCGTCGATGTAGCCTCCGGCAAATTCCCAATTCGGCATATCGCCGATGTACTCGGTGAAGTATTTCTTTTGGTTTTCAAGCGAATTGAGCTGTTCCATAAAGTCCGTGCTGACGCGGGCATAGTAGGCAACCCTGAGCGGAAGATCCTTGAAGCTGATCCCATCCCTTTTGATTTGATTTCTGACCGATAGTATATCCATTCATCATTCCCCTTTCTCGTATATGATTTGTCATTGCGAACCCTTTAGGGTGTGGCAATCTCAACCGATAACTAATCATAGTTACTTTCATTATAAACAGCCGCAGCCTCCTTTGCATTAGGAGGCTGTTTCCTGTTTTGGATCAATTTGGTATCAAGCCGCTTTGTGATACATTCTGGCAAGCTCGCGGTCGATCATCGACAACAGCTTTTTGTACTGTTTATCATCGAGCAGACCGTTTTTATAGATCGCTCGCGCAAAATGCTCCAGCCATACGCGGTCGAGTTCCTTGTTCCTGATCGGCGTTTTGGTGTTCTTTTTGTTACTCGTATGCTTTCCTCCGATGCTCCGTAATGATACTATAGTCTTATTTTTGGTAGATTCATCCTGAGTATTCATTTTGGAACGCCGTTCAGGGTTACGATTTGATATGTGTTGATGAATGTCTGCTGATCTGCAATCATTCGACAAATTATGCACTTCCTTCTTTTTTTTAAAGCATTATGACCTTTAAGCGAAGGAAACCTATATAGTTTAATTATAACAGCTGCTCCTTGTTTCGCGAAGCGGCAGAGCTGACGAAAAGCGTCGGAATATAAAGCAATCTTCCGTGCTAAACGACGTATGTCAACTAAAACGTGTCAACCGAGGGTAAAGACTTTTTATACCAACACGGTTTGTCCCTTTTAGGTATATTATTATTTTTCTTACTATTATTGGTTTACATAGTTTACAAATACAGAGAAACCTACTAAACATCAGGCTTTCTGATGTCAACCGCCCTGTCAACCAAACGTCAACCGAGTTGTCAACTCGGAGAGTTTAACAGGTCAATCAAACGGAAGATCGTCATCAGCCGTGATCGAATTGTCAACCTGACGCGCGCGTCCTTTTTCAACATACTGTAACGTACTGTTATCAATACTGCTATTATCGGTCACAGATGTTGAGATATCATCAGAAGGCACAGGTTCTTTGACTCGCTCCCAGCCCTTTTGTGAACCGTACTTGGCGTAGCGCTTCGGGTGCTTGTAGGCTCGCCAGCCCTTGATAGTACCATTCGCGATACCCGTGTTCATGATCTCGCAGATCTCGCGCGTTTCCCATACGGCTGGCTGATTGTACGGATGATCGAGCGCCTCGGCGTAGAGCAACTTGGAGCAGACCCGATCACCTGTGAAATCCTCTAAGAACGCATAGATCATACCCGCCTGCGTATCCTCCTGCATGAAGTCCTGTTGTTGATCACGCAAACTGTTTTCCAGCTCCGCCGTAAAGGACAGCTTGTAGTCGCCGCCGCGATAGATCACCATCGCCTCCGCCCACATCTGGTCGATATAGCGGCGTGCCGCATTTTCATCAGCTAAAATATGAACCTCGGCTTTTTCCGGATACACATTCACAGGAATGAACCGCCGGTTGCCTGTCCGATCTCTCGGTAAAAAGTCCTGACGGTTCGTCGTCCCTGCAAAGACGCATTGGCGCAGCCTGTCCGCCGGATGGGTCTCGTACGGCACCTTGTAGGTCTCCTTCTGGCGGCTGAGAAAGGACTTGATCCCCTCAATACTCTTCGCGTTCGCTGTCGCCATCATCTCGCTCATCTCAATGATCCAGTGACCTTGCAGCTTGCGGTAGACGTTCTCATCGTCAAGATTGCGCAGATCGTCGGAGAACCATTCGTCCCTGATTGCCATAAAGCGGAAGAATGTACTTTTTCCCGCGCCCTGACCGCCCACCAAGCAGAGCATAGTTTCAAATTTACATCCGGGATGGAAGGCTCGGTGGATTGCCCCAAGCATAAACAGTTTTAAAGCCTGATAGTTGTATTCGCTCTCCTCGCTTCCTAAGAAACGGTGTAGTGCGTATCTAATCCTCTCTTTCCCATCCCATTGGAGTTGATTGAGATAATCCCGTATCGGATGATAACTGTTTTCGTTGGCAACGATGTCGATAGCCTTTAGCGCCTTATTCTCATTCGTCAAACCGTAGTTTTCTTCGAGATATAACAGCAGATAATTCATATCCGTATCGGTAATCGTGGAACCTGTCCGTTTCCACCACAGCGGCTTGACGATATCTACACGCTCGGTCAACAGATTTTTCGCAATAGCGCCCCGTAGCTTAGGATCGTTTTTCAGAACCTTGACACAATTACCGATGCTGTTCTTGACGCCGCCCTTTCGGTATGCTTCAAGGGATTCCTTGATCTGTTCCGTTGAATGATGATTGTTTGAATTGGTCGTGTTCTTATCTCCCCTCAATAGTTTTATGATGTTGGATTTGTTGATTAGGTTCACGGTCACCGATTACTCGATCCACTTGATAGCGAACTATACGAAGTTTTGCCAGCTCCTCTTTCAGCGGATTGTATTGCGCTCTCAGTCCGGCATATTCCGCTCGAAGATCATCGTACTCGCGTTGCCACTCCTTGATGTTGATCGGTTCACCTTTCAGCTCATCGATCAGTATGCGGCGGACAGCATAAAACTGCCGCAGCTCGGAGTCGTGATCGCTTTTATATTTCTCGCGCTGTTTCTTCCATTTGAAGCTGTTCAGCTCGTCATGGATCGGCTTTAGGCGGTGATAGATCTCTGCACTGCGGATCAACTCACGGAGCTGTTCCATGCGTTTTGATTTCGCTTTCATACTGCCTTTCAGCGTTCCAAACGAAGCGTCCAATGCCGATAACCGCGATTGCAATTCGTCCACAGTCAAAAGATGATTGTCGCGCAAATAGTTGATGACCTCCGTCATCCTTTTCAGGTTTCCGACCTTGCCTTTTTGACTGTATGCGCCTGCGCTTCTCTTGACATAATAGTCTGTCAGAAGCTCCACAAGATTCGGCGTTTGCGGCTTTGATAGTTCGTCCCTGACCTCTGCGAGCCAAGAGAACAGGGATTTGATTTTCTTTGTGATGTCGCGTATCATGCGGTTGGTCGCTATGATCCAACGGTTCAACTCACCCTTATCGGTTTTGATCCCGCTCGCTTCCATCTGCCTGACGGTCGGTCCCTCATGGATGGTCGGGATCAGATCGAGTCCCTGCCGTTCATAAGAGCGGTGGTCGATCCGTTCGGTAATACCATTTTGTTCAAATGCTATGTTCACCATATCGCACCACGATTTGCGCCAAACCTCTAAGGTCTCGGGACAGTGCCAGTCGGTAGTTGCCACCGCGTTGAACTTTGGCTTGCCGTTGCGGTCAAGAACCGGATCGCCGTTTTTATCAACCAAGTATTCTCGTTTCTGTTTTTGTCCCCATGTGCCGTCGGGATTGATCGGGCGCATGGTCGTCAGAACATGAAAATGCGGATTGGGTATCCCACCGTCACCCTTGTCCGGCTGATGAACGGCAAGATCGGCGATCATACCTTTACTGACAAAATGCTGTTGCACAAACTCTCTTGCCAACTCGATATTCTCCTCCATTGTCAATTCGTTTTGCAGGGCGATATCGAAGCTGTATGCAAGCTGAGCTTTCTTGTGCCGCTCCGCGTGCTCGACCGTGTTCCACAGTGTCGCTCGATCCTGATACTCGGACGGAGCGTGATCTGGCAAAAATATTTCAGAATAAATCACGCCCCCTTTCCTTGTATAGTCGCTGTACTCGCCGTAGTAATCGCTGTAGAGCTTTTCGCCGGCGCGGTAGGCAGCCGCGGCAATAGCGCTCTGACCGGCGCTCCGCTTGATTTGCTTAACGCAGAAATGATAGAGCGCGATCTCAGTCACCGTCCTTAATGACGCGGTACTTCTCAGAGACTTTATCCACCAGTTCTTGAACAGCGTCTAATTGATAGATCTGTTCTACCAGCAAATAAAAATCTTCCTGAGATAAGTATTCGGTGTCCGGCATGACGGCCTCGACCGCAACACCTTTGAGTATCAAGCGTTTGTTACGCTGCTTGCGCTGCGCCTTCTTTAGGTAGGACGCACGGTTTTGCAGTCGGGTCAACTTATGCTGTTCCTGTTCGAGCTGCCGCTCGGTTGTTTCGCATTGTTTTTCCAATGCTTTTGTTTTGGCTTTCAGATTTCCACTCTCCTTTGTGATTTGGGTTAGCCGCATACGCGGCGCAAGGGTTCCCTTGTACGGAGCTGTGCGAACGAAACAATCGCCTCGCAGAGCGCACATACATTTGATGTATAGAAGTGCGCCCTTACTCCATAAGGGAGAAAAATTGTTTTGCCGTTCTACCCGGGAGCCGTTATCCTGCCCCCCTGCTTTGAGGGGCGTATCCCGGCATTGGTACGCTGAATGCGGTGCTTCGCCTGCCGGTCATATCCTCCCGGACGGTCATTCAGTTGTGAATGCAGTCCTTTGGGCAAACCACTGTCTCTATTCTACTCACAAAGTTCAAAATTCTGAAAAACTTGCCAAATCTGCAACTTTTTTCGCGTTCGACATCTTTCGATTAACAAATCTGCAACTCCGAAGTATCATTAAATCGAAAAAATTCGAGGAGGCGTATATCAT
The DNA here is from genome assembly GCA_964588105.1 of uncultured Ruminococcus sp. Lineage (GTDB taxonomy): Bacteria > Bacillota > Clostridia > Oscillospirales > Acutalibacteraceae > Ruminococcoides. The sequence continues at coordinate 4,942 of CAZPOG010000012.1, forward strand.
GCCATTATTACCCGGGACGCCCGGAGAGAGGATCTCCGATCTGTGCAACGGCAGACATATATCGCAAAAGGAATTGGCTAAGAGGATCGGCTTATCCGCTCCTCAGCTAAGCCGCATCGTCAGCGGAGAAACAAAGACGCTCAGCAGCGATATCCTGATCGCCGTCGCCAAAGAGTTCAAGGTATCCACCGATTACATACTGGGATTATCCGAGGTCAGTGCTCGCAAAAGCTATGATATATTCGAGTTGGGATTTTCCGAAGGAGCCGCAAAAGGTCTTGTGACCGGAGCGGTGGATATGGAGATACTCAATCGGATGTTGGAGCATAAACAATTTCCCAAACTGACAAACTTGATCCGTATCTATTTCAAGGATACGGCGGCGAGAGGAATCATGGCGCGCAACCAGATCATCGATATGGCGACCGCTTCATTATCCGATTTTGTCAAAGATCACCCGGACAAACGAGCGGAGGTAAGAGAGGATCTGCAATTCATGAGTGCACAGAAGTTGGGCGAACATGAGGCAGAGATTGAGAAAATCAAGAGCATATTTTTGTCGATCCTCCGAGACATAAAAAAAGACATAGACAGCGGAAAACAGCCCGAAAAGACTGCCTCCGCCGCTATGATCCAAGCAATTCAGGACGAGATAAGGGAACGCGATCCGAAAACGCTCACAAAAGACGACGTCACGGAGATCGTCGTCAACCAGCTCGGTTTGGTCGCTCCGATGAGTGAGAAAACCACCAGTCTATTTAGAAAGCTATTAAAGGGTATGATGAAGTAGAATAGATTTGATATTATCAGAACAGCGGCAAGGAGGAATCCCTGCCGCGATTTTTATCATATTCTTACCAATAATTAATACTAAATTGACTGCTCGTAATGCTGAAAGTGTATAAATTCGTATAAAGCAGCTCAGCTCATTTTTGCACAAAACGCGTATTGTATGGAATCAGCTGCGAATTAAATTGCGTATTATTAAAGATTTTACCTACAATTATATTGCGTATTATTGAAAAGTGTGCTATAATTGCCGTGAGAGGAGTTGTTCCTATGATTTTTCGCAGGAAAATATATGATAAGCTATTGCAGTGGAAAGAGAAATCTGCCGATGAGAAGGCGCTGATGATCGAAGGCGCGCGCCGGATCGGCAAGTCCACCATCGTGGAAGAATTCGGAAAGAACGAATACAAGAGCTATCTACTGATCGACTTCAATGACGTCAGTCAGGTCGTCAAGGATGCCTTTGAGAAGTACCTGAACGATCTCGACACTTTCTTCATGATCCTGTCGACCGAGTACAACAAGACGCTCTATCCGCACGAGTCGCTGATCATCTTCGATGAGGTACAGCAGTATCCGAAAGCGCGTCAGTCGGTCAAGAAGCTGGTCAAGGACGGGCGCTATCACTACCTCGAAACCGGCTCGCTGATCTCCATCAAGGAGAATGTCAAGGATATCACCATTCCCTCGGAGGAGCGCAAGCAGCGGATGTATCCGATGGACTTTGTGGAGTTCTGCTGGGCGCTCGGTGAAGAGAAGATGCTCGACTATATCGAGACCTGCTTCAAACAAAAAAAGCCGCTTGAAGACGATCTGCACCATAAGGCGATGATGCTCTTCAAGCAGTATATACTGGTCGGCGGTATGCCGATGGCGGTGGCGAAGTATCTGGAAAACAATCGGAGCTTTGCCGCGGCGGATGAAGAAAAGCGTGATATCCTCACGCTGTACCGCAACGATATCAGCAAAGCGGACGTGAAGTACCGCTCGCGGATCGCGTCCATCTTCGATCAGATCCCGGCGTTCCTCTCTCAGCATGAAAAGCGCGTGAAGCTCTCCAACATCGAGAGCAATTCCACTTTCCCGATGTATCAGGACACTTTCTTCTGGCTGGGCGATTCCATGATTGCCAACGAGTGCTTCAACTGCTCCGATCCGAATGTCGGGCTGTCGCTCAATGAAGACAGGACTTATGTGAAGTGCTATATGGGCGATACAGGGCTCTTGGTCAGCCACGCTTTCTCCGAGCCGGAGATCGCCGATGGTGAGCTGTATAAGACGATCCTCCACGACAATCTGTCGATCAACGAAGGTATGATCTTTGAAAACGCGATCGCACAGCAGCTGGTCAGCAACGGCTATCCGCTGTTCTTCTACACGCGCTATAATCACGATAAGCACCGCAACGATATCGAGATCGACTTCCTGATTTCCAACGGCAGTAAGCTCAAGCCGAAGATCTATCCAATCGAGGTTAAATCAAGCAAGCGCTACACCACGAAATCGCTCGATAAGTTTGTGGAAACGTTCCACAGTCGTATCGGCGAAGCGTATATCATCCATACGAAGAACCTGAGTCAGCAAAACGACGTCCTCTGTATCCCAGCATATATGGCGTATTGTTTGTAGTCAATTCAACAAGCCATCCTCCGAAATAATCAGAGGATGGCTTGTGCGTTATCATTACTAGAAAAAAACAACTGGTTGAAAATGTGAAACAGAACTAATTTGAATAATAATGTAAAGCTACATTAAATGCATCTAAGAACTCCTCACGAGTTGTTGGCTTATCGCTTAATGGATACTCTCTGATTAAGTGAAATCCTTTTAGTGAATATGCGTTTAGTGCCTTAACGCCATCTTCGGATAGCATAGTATCATCATTGCTCAGGTATTGAAGCATTACTTCTTCAAGTTTTGGGCTTTGTGTATCAATACCAAGTCTCTTTGCTTCTGAAGCTACTAACAAGCCTGCAATTTGAGTTTTACTATCAACATATGGTTTGGGGTAATTCTCTGTCATATCTTTTAAGTCAGATGTATCCTCATCAATTTGACCTGCTGCCATACCAATCAAAGCGCAACAGTAATATACATCAAACTGAAGAAATTTGTTTCTATCTTCAGCACCGTGAGATCCTTCGAAGTTAATAATGTTACTAAAGAATCCTTGAGCATTCTTTGATATTCTAAACCGCATGATCATTCATCTCCTTTATGCTCTCGTTGATAGGAATCAAAGAATTCAATTCCCTTATGGACTTCGACATTATTACCATTAGAACTCGCTATTATGGTTATGAACTGAGAATTCTCATTCTCGTAAAACCTATCAGCGAATCTTTCGACTTCTGCAGATTGAACGAAAGCTATCATTTGATTAAAGACAAGAGGAATAATATCAGCAACCGCTTGTCTCTTTTCGAAATCCATTTTTCCGGTTGGAGAGTCGATAATGAACGGGAATTCGAGTTCTGAGTCCTCAAATAATGTACCAAGAAAACAATACGCTATACTAAGTGTTTGTCCTTCGCTTGCTCCATCTTTCTTTACTAGCTTTATATACCGATTAATGCTCTCAATTTCAATATAATCATCTGTTATCACACGTTTCAACTTTTCGTTCGTTTTTCTGATAATTTCTGCTTTCAAGTCAGAAGTAGCTTGTTCTTTTATTTCACAAATAAGACTTTCAACTATTTCTTTTTTACGAAGAGCAGCATTAGTTCGTGTTGCTTTCGCTATCTGTTGTTCGTAATATTGATACTCTTGTTCAGCTTTGTGTAAATTATTATCGATGGTAAGTTGATCATCGGAATCATCTTTTGATTCGATCAAACTAAGCTGGGCTTTTGATACACTTATTAATTCTATCAACTCTTTAATCCTAGACTGTAGCCGTTCAGCCTCTTCACCACCAGCTTTAAGGAGCTTTTCTTGATTAATATTCAAGAGAGTGTCAAGACGGTTTCTTTGCTCGCGAAGATTTGAAAGCCGTGAAAAAGCCTCTGAAAGTCGAGTGTCATAATCACTACTCATAAGACTGCTCTTAATTGCGTTAAGTACCGCTTGCTGATCACTACCCAAGTATTTTTCAGCATTTTTCAGTATTGCTTCTTTTTCGGCTTCTCCAATACAACGATTGCAAACACATTTTGAAGAGTTCGCCAGCTCAATAAAGAAGTCTTTAGAACTCGACTTGGGCAACTTCAACTTTGTCATGCTATTCCCAAGTTCGACCATTCTGTTGCATAGTTCGGGGCTAAGCAAATAAGGCGATTTGGTCAATCTAAGTATCTCAGCAATACAGCTGCTGGTTTCTTCTTTATTCTGATTAATATCACGATTTATTTCTATTTTTTCTTGATTAAGCTGTTCATAGTTTTTATCAATATGATTTCGCTGTTCCTCTTTCGATTTCTTTTCATCCTCGAATGCTTTTATATCCTTGCGCAAACGATCTCTTTGGTTTTTCAAACGAGTAATAATCTCATTTACACTGTTTTGCCTTGTTCGTAAATTTTTTATGGAGCCTTGACTTCCTTTGTTTCCTTCAACGTTCTGTATATCTGTAAGGATTTTTTGGTTTATTGCTATTATTTGATCTAATTCATCTAGACGATACAAATATTTGATGGTTTCATCTGCTTCGTTGGAAGAACTATCGAGAGTTTTTTCTGCTTGTTCACCATCAAAAATAAATCTTCGTACAAACTCGGGAGAAAAAATACCTCGAATCGACTCTGGAAGGTGTCGACCACTCTCGCGTCCGCCTAATGTGGGAGAGCTGGTTTCAATTGTTGCAGAGCCAGTTTTATAATCTAACAACAAAAAGAATTTATACCTTCTATCATCAAACAAGACAGTAACAGCAAACTCACCGTGTCCTGCATTCGTCATTACGGGAGCGAATGATTTTATTATATCGCTCTTCCATGATAGTGCAGACCCATCAAACAGCCCTTTAAGCAGAGTCATGGTTGTCGTTTTTCCCGTTCCATTCGCCATCATAATAAAGTTGTTCTTTATTGTTTTGCCATCAGCGTTTACAAAAGGTATTTTCAATTCATTAACTTTACGAATATTCTTATATTCGATTTCAAGAATAGACATTTTCATAAGACTATTCCTCCTCTACATATTCGTCTATAAGTGAAATGACTCTTTTTAAGTCACTTTCTGTTGCGTTATTATCAAATTTGTTTTTGATATACTTTTTGAACGCTGATTTAAAATCCGAAGAGTAATTAGTCTTATTAACTACATTATCAATTGCTTTTTCAATTATCTGATTTCTCATCGTTTATCCTCCTCGTTTTGGCTAATTCACTAAGCCATTCTTCTCTTTCAGTATCTGCATTATTATCTCCCTCAGTAATGTCAGACAGTATAAAATCAATTACATTTGCAACTTTGTTCGGATTGTTCTTATCTAATCGCAGAGCACGTCCGATTCTTTGTGTTGTTACCAAGCGAGATCGATCTGATGCAAACAGAATGATATTAGTAACAGAACTAATATCAATTCCTTCGGAGACTTTCTTACATGTTAATAAACATGAAATTTTACCGTCGGCAAAGTTTTCAAGGTTTTTCTTTTCATCGTCAGCATAATAGGTATGATACCGGTCTGTATATTTGGAGAGGACATCTTGAAGCAAGAGACCGTAGTCCATTGACTGAACAAAAATAATACATTTTTCAAGAAGTTCCGTTCTAGATGCAATAAAACTATCGAATTGACTGATTTTATCTATTGCAGTTTTATTAATGAAAGAGAGTTTTGTGAATAGATCTTTTTCATCGCATGGTTCTCCAGCTTCTCGCTTTGCATTAAATGCTCCAATAAGTCTTTTCTTCCTTTGCTTTTCTTCTTCGCTCAATGTGTAGGGCAGAGTTATATAATTAAACTCACACAGTATCCCTTTTTCTATAGCATCTTTAAGAGAAAACTCGAAAATCACTGGTCCAATCTCATTTAGTAAGAAATCATTTCCTTCATCATCATACTCTCTTTGAGGCGTTGCACTTAAGCCTAAACGGAATCTGTATGGTGAAATGCGACCAGAAAGATTCTCAACAAATGTTGCCGATCCTGCACCGTGTACTTCATCGAAAATAAAAAGTGTATCGTTCAAATAATTACCTGGGGCTTTTTCGAGTAAGTTCAACAATCTTGTTAAGTTTCCAGAATCTCTTGAGATTAATAATATGGAATCATCAGGGTGCATAATAAAATTATTCATCATTTTCTTTGCCCCATAATGATAATTGATTTGTTTTGACTGAAACTCTTTTCGCATTTGAGTTGCCCATTGATCAAGCAAATCGTTTCCATACATGGTAATTACAACACGTCGGATCTGATTCTCGTCAAAGAGTCGATTCATGATTTTAATTGCGGTTACAGTTTTACCTGTTCCGGTAGCCATTGCAAGAATTCCGTGCTTTTTCTCTAAAAAACGCTCAACTGCTTTATCTTGATGAGCCCATTTGTCTTCTGTGTTTTTGTTTTTGGAATATGGCCTATCAGCAGTACGCAACCTAAAAATCTCACTTTTCACTGCTTGTGGAATAGTATATACTCTTAAGTTGTCATCATTGCGATTCCAAATACGTTCAAATCTTGCTGTTTCAGAATCAACATATTCTTTGGTTCCGCTCCATGTTTTAAAGACCATAATAGTTTCATAGTTTTGGAACCCGTGTTTGCTATCGTTGATAGAACCTGAGTAAGAAATCGCATCATTACCCAAATAAAAAATACCAAATTTCGCGTGAAAATCTCCATCATTTAGTTTTTTGCAGGGTATTGCAAACTTCATCTCAATTATTCCGTCATGAAGCATCCAAGAAAAAGCGTTAAAGATATCCTTTTGCATTTCTTCTTTTAGGGTTTCAATTGATTCCATAAGAGCATCTTCAAACACTTGATATGCTGATGGATCAGTATCGTTAGCACTTATTATAGCATCGGTATCATTATTTGATAATATAGGACTGGTAATCAAACGCATTTTTCCGCCACGAGAGGCAAAATCACTCATTCCGGCAAGATTATAATTGAGCCAGCCAGATGTAAAGAAACCAACCCCTCTGTCAAAGCGATCTGCCCATTTTAAACACGGGGAATACAATTCTGCTCTTAAATCATCCCTTGATGTATCTAGCGATATCTTTACCTCAGGGAAACACATATTATGGACCTCCTAAATGTTAGTTTCCAAATTACATAGATGATTATAAAAATCCTTACTATATCGCTTTTCGTCAAACAACAATTTTGATCCTCTATCAAGATGTGCTTTTACAAACGCAGGAAAATAATCATCTTCCGGAATTGGTCGTCCTTCATTGTTTAGTATCAACGATTTAAACAGTAAATCATGATCACCAAAAATCGTCTGGCGACTTAATTCTAACCCATCATTGTCGGTGCTAAAGTCATTTTGATTAAGTTTACCTTCTCTTATAGATAAGGCAATAGCTAGTTTTGATAGAATAAATGGTTGAAGACCAAGGGACTGCGAAAGTGATTGGAATCGCTGTTGTGTCTGAGAAGAAGTGTGTAGTTTATTAGTCATAAAGCCCCTCCAAAATAGGTGTTTGCTAATACTTTGGTGGTTCCGGTTTCAGTATGTTGAAGAACAAATGTATCTGATACCGCATCATGTATTATTTCTTGATATTCACCTACTATTTCTTCATCTGTTGACAATACTATAACCTGTCCATTTAGCTTCATAAAAAAGTGCTCTAATATCTTTTCTCGATGGTCTTTGTCTATTCTTGCAAAAGGAGTATCGATAATATATGGTACATCTATTTTGTTTAGCTTTGCAAGGGCTTGATACAGAGCCATAATAAAAATTTGTTTTTCACCAGCAGATAATTGCTTTTTCACCTCTACCGGTAAAACTACAATGGAGTTTGAAGGATCGTCCAACCCCATAAATACCTCATATGCATAAAGACCAATCTGAGCTATCAAATGCTCTTCTCCGTTCTTGTCAATTATTTGCTTTAGTTCAGAAATAGAAAATGTTGTATTCTTATATGGAATCACATTAAGATTTTCATCTATATGTATTCCATCAATCAAATCAGGTTTATTAATCAATGCAGAAAAAGACATTTTAAATTCCTCTTCCACTAATCGAATACTTCTTCGATAAAGGAGTGATTCAAGTTCATCGAAAGCTAATAACGCACGAGCAGAAATATCATTTATGGAACGCTTTTTTAAATATGCTTCATAATTGCTTTTGGCTTTAATCAGATTAGATGAGGATATTGCTTTTTGCGCACGATACTCTTGAAGTTCCCTATCAATATCAAGTAATGATTGAGTCAGTTCTGATCTTTTTTCATTCAAATCACTTTTTTGTTGCAAGTAGTCTTCATAATTCTCAACACTGCTTCGTTCCATTTTCTTCCTGATTCGTTTCACATGATTCAAAGATGCATCAATATCTTTTGTTGCACTTTTAATTCTTCCTGTATCAAACGCAAGCAAACTATTTATTTTCCCTATTAACTCAAATCGATCATTATCAGATAGATTAAGCACAGGCTTGATCTCTGAAGAAGCATCTGAATAACCAGATATCTCATAAATTATTCTCTCTGAAACATCATTAGCCAATTCGATTCCAACAGAAGAAAGAACATTTTCGATGATTGTTTTGATCTCAGGAGTTCTAATCATCGTTTTCATGTTTGCATCTAACTGTGCTTTATGTTCAGTGGTGATTTGAGTTTTAAGATCCTCCAGTTGTGACCTTAGTATAATAAATGGAAGAACATTATTTGCTACATCTTTCAGCCATTTTCGCTGATTATTGCGACGGAGCTCTTCTTTTGCGATTTGTTCTTGCATTCCCTTCCATTCTTTTTTTGTAATACCGCCACTTTTGGCATATGCTTTTTCCAAAGAAGACAGTTTATCATCAATTTGTGCAATCTCAAATGTGATTTCTTTATATTCTTCTTCAGCGGCGAAAACACGGTCAGCAAAAAGATTATCTGCTTCTATACACTTTTCATATTCGTATTCAACATTATTATTTCCCTTAGTTTTTGCTCTGGATACTCTTTTAAAGTTTTCTTTTATAATCTCCATCGTATCAAGATTACAAAGCTTCAAAAAGGCATCTTTAAAATCAGAGTTATTATTGTTATTAAAGACAAAATCGCTTATTCTTTCGCCATCAAAAAAATAGAATCGAAACAAATTTGGAGGTAAAATCTGTAACAAATAATTCTCAAAATCGCCCTTATCTGTTTGCGATAACAAAGCGCTGTCTTTATACAAATCAAATTGTTCAACAATTCGCTTTCCAGTTATTCTCCAAGATCTGTCAAAGGTGTAAATATGATTATCTTTACCATCATCAAATACAAGCTTAATGACTATTTGTGCTTGTCCACCTTTTTTGTGCTTTTCGTTTTCATTTAAAATCTTTTCTATTTCATGATAGTATCGAGTGTTTGAAGACTCAAAGCCATAGGCAACACACCCATAGAGACAAGTTTTAATTGCGTTGAACAAAGTAGTTTTGCCCGCACCGTTTTTACCACCTATCAAAATCATATTCTTATTATGATCATCAGTTGAAAAATCAAAACTGTTTTCCCCAACATAAGGACCAATGTTTTTTAGTGCTATTGCCTTAATCTTCATTATCTAATGCTCCTTCAATCTCATCATAGTGAAGCCATCCTTGTCCTATGATTTGATCAAACGTTTTTTGCAATTTATTATTCCGCGTAATATTCTTATTCTTATCAACAGAAATTATTAGTTTTGTTATTAACTCCACCGGCAGATTGTGTTTTTGGGAGATGTTATTAATGATGTCAATTGAATCCTCGTCAAAGCGTGGAGTTTTATACTCGTCCCATGGCAGTTTATTACCTTTAACTTCGTAATAAGTATTAACCAGTCTTCTACATGTTAAATCTCCTTCTTCATCCCACATTTTATCTATCGCTTTTAATTCCTCTTCTGTGATAAGTTCTAATCCGGTTTCTTCTTCAAGTAATAATAATCTTTTAAGAATCATTTGACGTGCTTCTAAAGTAAACGGACCAAGACCAAATGTTCCGTCAGCCTTTTTATATACCGTACCATTTCGTCTCTTACTATCTCTATATCTTTTATCTTGACGCAGTTCAATAAGCCAGTTGCGATAATCACGTAAAGCTGTTAGAATTCTTGCGTCGCTCTCAGAGGATTTGTTAATGAAATTCTGAAGAGATTTATCCTCTTTTACCATTGTACAACACCAACAGCCAAAGCGTGAATTTCCGGTAACAGGGATTTTATCACGATCAACTTCTCCTAATACGCTCTGTTCCTCTCCCATACTTTCCCCTTGGTAAAGGTTAAACAAATATTTCATATCTGTTCCCCAAGGGCTTTTACAATCATCTTTAAGGAGAAATTCCCAAACCAAATCATTCGGTACCTCAGTAATTGGGTTATATACGTACGCATTAGGGATATCGTTGTGCATATTTAACAGCTTTCCTTCTATTTCTCTTGCAGTGATAGATTTTAGCCTTGATGCACTTTCGCCTTTTCGAACACCTAAAAGGATAACTATCTGCCCACTCTCTTTAATACGATCATTAACAAACTTGTTCATTGGAGTGATTTTGAGACGATCTGTGCACCATCTAAATCCAGGCGGCTCAGGAGTAGGGTATCCCAATCCGATTATTCTACTCCAAAATGTTTGCTCCGGCTCAGGATAGCTAATATGCGCCTCGATAGGAAGATTGTCATGTTCTTTGTCTGCTGCATTATTAATACTGTCAGACGATTTATGCATATAACGTTTTACAACAGGATTCTCAACCATTGTATCTGATGTAATAACATACACTTTTTTTGAAAGGATTGATCCTGACGCCTTTAGCCTCTTCATTGCTTCATACACAAGCGAAAGCAATAAAGTTGAATCCTTTCCGCCGCTATAGCCAATAAGCCATGGTCTATCATCGTGCATATATACTATCATTATTTCTTTTATTATGTTCTCAAACTCAACAAATTCCCCTACATACATAACTATTACTCCACTACATTGTTGTTATTGGGGGGGGATATCTCTCCAACTTATTTCAAGATAATCCAAAACAGTTCCCCAACCAAATTGATTTCCGTTTTCATCAATACAACATTTATTCATCCAGTAGTCCCATTCTTTAGGATTTCGTTCCCGAAGGCGATCAAATCTATGAGGCCTTTTTTCTAACTGTATTCCAAAACCACACATTGAACATCCGGTGCGTTGTTCGCCTGTCGTATACAAAACTCCATTTTCGTCCTTTTCAATCCTACCATATATTTCTGGAACAGGTACTTGAAGGTCAATAGCTAACTGTAAAAGATCTTCTCTCCTGAATATGGCAAAAGGAGCAGAGCGAATTGTACTTTTTCCAAAATAGTTACATCCATTAAGCATAAGAGATTTTTCTCTACGACCACCTTCAGAAGCCATTAACCCAAGATAAGGAACACTATTATGCTCCTTCGCCCAATCAGCACAAGGTTTTTCCTTTAGGTAATAACAGCATTTTGAAGACACCTTAAACGGCGCAATTTGATAATTGACTCCTTCGGTCTCGTTTTCTAAACCGCCAAATTTATCTAACCATTTTTGTGAAAGCTTCATCCTCGAGTTCTTCTGATAACCACCATAAGCCCCTGTTTCGCCAGTAACAATTGCATGTCGTATTGTTTTATTGTTTGGTGTAGGATTTTGTAATAATTCTATCTTGCGGGCAATCTCTTTTGAAAGAACAGGAAAACCAAACTCTTGAATGAGTTTTTGTTTTGTCCAATGTGTACCATCTTCTCGCAAAGCAGGTTTAAGCGATAATACGCCCAACTCTCTATGAATCCGTTGAATGCTAACATCCTCAAGGCTTGACACAGAAACAGCAGGTACATGAATACCAATTGATTTTAAAAAGAACAGGAGAGTGATGCTGTCTAGTCCTCCAACAGATATGTAACAATCAAGATTTCGTTTTCCGCATTCATTATAGAATTCCCAAGCCCTTACTCGAGCATAATCAACTTTAAAATCATAAGACATATTCTGCTTTACTCTGAAACTACTTATCTTTGTTTTATTATCTATCATTTGTCCTCCTATGAATTAGTTTGTTCGTCCTAGTAATATGTTTTCTTTTTTTAGTTCTTCTTTAGTAATAGGTAAAGCTAAAAGCCTTTTTATTTGAATATATGTTAAAACGATACCTTGTTCATTACGATTGATCTTTCCATTTGGCTTAATAGCTCGATTCATCCAGTTGTTTTCGTTATTTCTTAACCAATCTATTTTTCTTAGACCTTCTAAACTCTTTTTCATATCAATTTGGGCGTTTTGAGCATAGAATTCACAAAGTCTACCAAAAGCAAGAATAATAAGTCCTTGAGTAATAATATAGTTTTCTCGAAGGCTTTTCTTACTGAGATCTCCTCGATCCATTTCATTCCACTCTCGCATATTTAAAACTACATTTTCCCAAAAAGCAAGTATTAGGTTTTCGCTTTCGGTGTAATTTCCAACTATTCTAGATATGCGCTTATGTGCAGTGAAAAAAGTGTTTAATGTAAATAGATTAGATGAATATTTACTGAGATTGTCTTTTTCTGTATCAGTATACTTTCTAAGAAAGTCGATAGACTTAACTACCTTTTTTGTAATAAGAGCATCAGGATCTTTTGATTCATACAAGGTGTTTAGGGATTTTGATGTGGTAACGGCATGCTTGTTTAAATCCGTGAACATTTGTTGACTTCGTTCTAATCCTTGGTCTTTAAATAAAACTATAGATATAGTTTCGTCTTTTAATGATTCATCTTCTTTCAGAGCAGCTTCAATAGCAGCTCTTCGATGCTGTCCGTCATTAATTAAGAACTTTGAATCCATATCAATATTGATTGTACCTATATTATTGTTTTCATTAACGGAAACAAATGTCATTTTTCCGTCTACAGACGCAGCCAAAGCAGAAAACACATATGAATCTCGATTGTTCAGAATATAATCACGTATCTCAGGAAGTCTAGCTTCGTTCAATTTGCGCTGAGCGCGATACTCTGGTGCAACGTCAGAATCTTCCAGTAAAAATATACGGTTTAAAAGCCCTAATGGTATCATACATATGTAATATTCTTTTCCGGCCTGGCATCCTCTTATTGCAGGAAATTGATATTCAAGCATACTATCTCTCCATCCTATACGTACGTATATACTTAAGTATAGCATATTTTATTTATAAAAGCAATATAATTACAAAAAAAGGAAAATAAAGCGCCAGATAACATAGCATCTGGCGCTTTATTCTTAACCAACATTTTCGAATGATCTTTTGAAAAGGTCTTGTATTCTATGCTTATTTCTCTCAATTATTTCTTCGCTGAAATAAGCATTTATAAATACTTCATATTTCCCTATAACTATATCCTCTGGTTCGTTATTCTCTTTTGCCCTCTTAAGTGCTAAATATTCATCCATCCTTTCAATAAAATCGATTATTGACATAAGATGTTTAGGTATATGCTCCCCTCTTTGATCATACCATTTCTTTATTCCCTCAATTTTATAAACAATGTCGTAATGCCCTAAATCACCATTCAAATCTTCATCCATAACAAGATAATTAACCATGTGTTTTTTGAACTGTGTAACTACGTTCGGTGTAACTGGAATGTCAAAGTTTGTTGTCTCAGTCTTCCATGTAATAATCTTTCTTCTATTATCAGGAATAACAAAATGTTCTAGATTATAGCTTTTTTCTCTTGCATAAACAAATGAAATCCAATTGTTATTTGCGCTATAATTATCAGTTACCGAATAAATGAAACATAATTTCTCAAAAGAATATGATTCATTTATGCAGAAATCCTCACGATAGATTTCTCTTAACTCTTTTGCAGCACGAACAACATTAGGTATTGGAGCATCAGATGATAACGCATTTCTAATAGTATGATCCATTTTGGATTTTGATTTCTTTTCACCGCTAAGAGCAAATAAGAAGGTGTATATATAGAGGTTCGTTATTATTTTTTTAATGTCACTGTGTCTTATTTCTGATGATAACTCTTCATGAGTAAGTAGGTATTGCACAAAATACATTAATGGTAATTTTTGATATATTGCTCCCGGAAGTGTTAATACAGCGCAACACATTTGTTTAAGTGACAAATGATCCTCGGTATGCCGATATTCATTGCTGTTTTGACATAAATCGATAAATCTATAATCTGTGCATCTTAGGTTCTCATAAAATCGATTAATCTTTTCTCCGAACTGAATCATCGACCGGATAAGAATATCCGTTTCATCCATGGTTTTTTCTTGCAGATAATGCTTTCCTGCAATTGTTAGGTTTCCAGGTAGAGATTTGCTGTCAGTTTCTAAAAGATAAGTATAGATATATTCACTTGTATCTTTAAAACCGTATTGTTGAAATAAGGTAGCGTTCTTTTTCAACTCTACCCATTTATTTTTTAATTCGGAGTGGAATTCTTCATCATATTTTTCAAAGCAATGGCCTTTAAAAATATCCTCAACTTCGAGATGCTTTGACTTTTCATTTATATCTAAAAAAAGTTGTTCAACGGGATGCGACCTGTTATGTGTGTCGTTTAGAAGCACTAATACTTGGCTGTCCAAAAGCTTTTGTTTAAAATCGTTAATCCCCGTATTTTCGTGTATTGACTCAATGAAGTTTTCTATTATCCGATATGCACGATGAAAGTCTTCTTTTTGGGCATAAACATCATTTTCAATATTTAATTTATACTTATCATCTTGCAATGATAAGTAATCTCCAATAGTATCATTCTCAAGAAGAATTCGATCGAACGGAGTCAATAACCTTTTTATAGACTCCTGCTCTAATGCATGATTCCAATAATGATTAAACAATACAACAAGTGATAAGAAGAGAGTAGTAAGTCTCTGCTGCCCATCGACAATTTCATACTTGGATTCTGTTTCATCGAGAATTATTAAACCAAGAAATTTGCTATTCCTAGATAAATCAGTAAGCAAGGACAGGATCCTTTCATCATCCCACTTGAACTCTCTTTGATACATAGGAATAACCATTCTCTTTTTCTCGGGATTAAAATTAATTCCATTTTCTAAATGAGAATCCATTTTAAACAAATCAGCAATTTTTATCACAAATGATATCATTAGTATCCCTCTCGTATAGTTTCTTTAATCTCTGTGTCTTGAAATAAGACAGATCCATGAAAAGTGTAAGATCAATCTTTATCAGGAGAGAAGACAAATACTAAAAATATAGTATCTTATTGTGACAAAACTTTCAATAGTTTC
>CAZPOG010000012.1:20112-25672 GCA_964588105.1 uncultured Ruminococcus sp.
AGCGAAAACACAATGAAAAAAGTAATCCTGATCGACGGTAACAGCTTGCAGTTCAGAGCATTCTTCGCAATGCGTCCGATGGTTACATCCAAAGGCATATTGTGACAAATCTTTCAATAGTTCGACAAGCATTTATATTATAGATAGAGCTTTCTCGTATTACTAATTTACTGTTTCAAATATACAGAAACATTTACAAGCAAAACGTATTCTAATCACTATTGGCTTAATTTATCTTTCTTCGATTTATGCTAACGGATTACCATCTCATTAGAGTAATCCTTTTATATCCACTTACGCATTAAATAAAACTGTAGCCACCGTAGAATAGCTCTAAAACGTCCATATTTTAGCCGTATCGTGTTTTTATGGAAAGGTAGGGTAATTTGATTACCTTTTTGGATTTTGGCTGAAAAAAGCAGATAAAAAGTGTGCTTAGCGCTTGAAAAACTAGGTATTAAGCCGTTTTTGGCAAGATGAGGCTTTGAGAGATTTGGTCCTGAATATAAACAAAAATGTTTATCCCCACATTGGGATCGGAGGTATCAAACCATTGGCTCGTATTATACGAAAACAGCGTCGCAGTCAAAAAAGATTGCGACGCTGTTCTATTTATACTTATACGGCAAGACCATAAATATATGTAACTATCTCGATCTGCTCTTGGTTTTGCCATTTTGCGCGGTCATATTCTGTCTGCCGCACAGGACACACTACGTTGAACATTGTCGAATCTTACCAGATAATGCAGAATACGGGAGTATTTATTCGGGTTATATAATCCATCAAAACTTAGGACATATTAACAAGCTATCAATAAGTTATTTGTTCAATTTCATAACCATTAATTATCTTGCCAATCAAATAAACAAGTGTTATAATTTAATAAAGAGTCGTAATAGTTCAAAATAAGAAAGGGATCATTAATATGTTAAAAAGGCTATGCAACGCAATTGGGGTATCTGGCTATGAGAATAAGGTGATTAGCTTTCTTTATCAAGAGTTACAAAACACAGTTTCAAAAGCAGTCTACATAGATAAGGTCAGTAATTTGATTTGCAAGCAAAGTGGAGTCATTGGCGACAAAAAGGTTATGATATGTGCACATATCGATGAAGTTGGTTTTCAAATCATAAAATCCATAGATGACAAAAAATACAAGATTAAACCGATGGGTAATATCAAAACTTGGAACGCTTTTCAGCAAAGAGTTAAATCCGAAAACTCATCGGGAATAATCCATGCTAATGATGAGAATCACTTGCTTTCAAATGATTATGAAAACTTATTCTTAGAGATAGTT
This sequence comes from uncultured Ruminococcus sp., assembly GCA_964588105.1. Classification (GTDB taxonomy): domain Bacteria; phylum Bacillota; class Clostridia; order Oscillospirales; family Acutalibacteraceae; genus Ruminococcoides. Next base: position 21,416 of record CAZPOG010000012.1, read on the forward strand.
AGTGATAAGGACGCAGAAATTGGTGATGTATTTACTTTTGACTCGAATTTGATGGATCATGAACACTTCTATGTCGGAAAAGCTCTAGATAATCGTATAGCCTGTTGCTTACTATTTAATGCAATAATCTCTAATTTATCGACGAAGGAGGATGTATACTTTGTTTTTACTACTCAAGAGGAGATAGGAATGAGGGGAATTCGTTACGCTAAATCAACGATCAAGCCTGATATTTGCATTGGAGTTGATACTTCTCCCGAAAGCAGAATGAACAGTCTTGTTGTTGACCAAGGTGTCGGAATCAAAGTTTCGGATAGTGTATACGTTTCATCTCCAAAACTGGTAGAACAGCTAAAGGACTTAGCGGAAAAGAACGACATCCGCTATCAAATGGAAGTAAGTGATTGTGGAACAAGTGAATTGATTATTTCAAATGAACAAGATAACGGATATGAAGAAATCGGTCTTTCCATACCGTGTAAATATCCTCATTCAGCTAATACCATTGTTTCAAAGCATGATGTTGCCGAATGCGCAAAAATGATAAGCCTTGTGCTCTCATCTATGTAGCATAACGCTGTTCTTTTATGTGGATACGAAACATAAATCAAGGAATAAATGATGGATTTGTCTTGACATACTTTGCGTTATTATATATAATTAAAGTATATTATTAGCATTTGGAGGTGCTATCGTTGAAAACAGTTAAGATTTCTTGGAAAGTTAAAAAAGTTAAGGACTCTTCTCGAATCAATACTATGTATTGCTTCAAAAACTGTCAAAAAAACCAAAACTAAATTCTCAGTAGTAGAGTTTTAAGGGTGTGTTTTTCACACCCTTTTTGTATATGCGGAGGACAATAAAATGAGTGAACTAACAGACGAAATAGTTGTTGAATCTGAACTCGACCTAAATAAGGTTTATGATTTACCTCAAGACATCAAAATAGTAAGTCATAACGACATGTATCTCGCAATCTATACACAAGGAGTATTATGGGTCGTTCTTCAAAACGATGAAGAAAGAGATGTCTTTGAAGATATTAAAGCTAAAAAACCGATAGGAGCATTATTTAATTCTTATTCTGAAGAAGCCGTTTACAATGTTATCGTTCAACTTGAGGCTAAAAGGTTTGAATCTCCTATAACAAAAGAGAGTACTGATAAAAGCGTATATATTTATTTAACCAATAATTGTAACGAAAGATGCAAGCATTGCTATATGTATGCCGGAGATGTCAAGATTCAAGAGTTATCCAGCGATAAGTGGATAGAAATATTGACTGAATTAGCGGCCGCTGGTTGCACAGGAGTGACATTCACTGGTGGTGAAATAACAGTTTATAAGGATTTTGAAAGAGTAATTCGTCACGCTCATCAAGTCGGTTTGATGGTTTCGGTTTTGACCAACGGTGTTCTATGGACAGATGAACTTATTGAGAGTCTTAGCTCCTGTATTGATGAAGTCCAAATCAGTATCGATGGATATGATCGAGACTCTTACTATGCGGTACGTCAGTATGACGGTTTTGATTTGGCAATAAACAGTGTAAAGCAGTTCTGCAAATATGGTACAAAAGTATCTGTTGCAGTTACTCCGTTATATGAAGGTCTCAAGGCGTTTATCGAAGGTTTTGAAACTTTTGCAAAAGATTTCATAAAGGAATACCCTGAAGTATTGATAAAGGTCAATCATGAGTTGATCCCAGGAAGAGAAGTAAATACGACCTCGGAAGAGAACAATGAATACAAGCAACAGCTTATCTCCATGATTGAACGTTTATACCCGGATTTCTATACGGAAGCGTTTGTTCTCAATTATAAAGACAAAACCATTCGCAAAAATTGTGGATTCGGAGGTGTTAGCATTGCCCCCAACGGAGATGTATACTGGTGCAATCGAATTCATGAATTGAAAAGCACCATCAATATTCTCGATCACAGTATTTTTGAAATCATGGATATCAGTGAACGCGTAAAATGCAACACTTCTGTTGACAATACATCGATATGCAATTCTTGCGAAATAAAATATATTTGCGGCGGTGGATGCAGAATCAAATACAAGGGTATTGATAACTGTGAGAATCATGAAGGAGAATGGGAATACCAATGTACCGAGAAAGAACGGTTGCTTGATAAAATGATTCTATGCAATGATTACTTTTTTGAGGAGTAGAATAGAGGAGCAGAAACATGTCGGACTTAATTGTATCAATCAATATTGATGAAAGCAAAAAAAGAGATAGAATTATTATAGAGACATATGAGGGGAGCATTCCTCATTTAAAAAGTAAAAAGTTTTCGGGACAATTAAGATCCGTAGATATTAACGCTAATAACACCTATGATAATTTGGATTATTTTGACTTTGAAAAGATAAAAAAGGTGTTGACCGATTCCTCTAACATCCAAATGAATAAATATCAACACATTGCTTCTCCTAAAACCGTTAGATACATTGAGAGTCTATTAAGCTTAAACTGCTTTTTTTATCAATACAAAAAAGTTGGCATGTATCTAATAGAAACAATCTCAATAAACAAAACTCAAAATACCGGGGAATTATTCTTTGAAGGAACAAACATTAGTATTGGCGGCTCAAAAACTTCACTCTATTTAATTGTAAAAGAAACCCTACCAATTTGCGAAATCAATAATCACAAGGCAATCGTGTACATTAATATATTGGAAAAAGGGTTTCCATTAAGATTGCTGTTTGAATATGACAGCTTTTTTGTTGATTATCTCGAAAACAACAGAAGTATTTCTGACGGAACTATTAGAGATTACGGCTTCGAAGAAGGTATCAAGAGTCTAATCCTGCATTCTGGATGGGGTTTTAAAAAATCAGACGGCTTTTATTATTGTGGTTCCGATATTCGCGGTGATATAGAAAAGCTGCATCATTCGGGAATTCAAGTTTTCACTAATCAAGAAAAAAGGATTATTTCTGCCGACTTTTCATCCATACGTGTATCTTATGATATAGATTGGTTCAGTATAAACGGAGATGTTGAGGCCGATGGTCAAAACATCGATATCGAAACACTATTAAGTTTACGTAAAAGCAATAATACTTGGGTTGAATACAGAGATAGTATCATATTTCTTCCACAGAGTTTGCTTTCCAAATCAATTAAAGTTGATAAAAAAACAAAAACCGCTAAACTGGATAAAAAGCAAATCTCTGCTGCTATAATGACCGCTCACGACACTAACGGATCGGTAGTTCACAATATGGATTCTTTAGTAAGTTGTGATAGTGTTTCTTTAGCAATTGACGATGATATTTTGAACATTCTCAGACCATATCAAATTGTGGGAGTTAAATGGCTTTTGAGTTTGAAGCATATAGGGTTTGGAGCATGTTTAGCGGATGATATGGGCTTGGGAAAAACACTTCAAATTATCGCGTTTCTAAATGATAAAGCAGCTGAAAATAAACACAATCTTGTAATTGCTCCAAAAACTTTGATCGTCAATTGGCAGCGTGAAATTGAAAAGTTTTCTCCGAAAACCGATGTATATATCTACCATGGCAAAGACAGAAATTATTCTGAAGTTTTACTTCGGAAAATAGTAATTACAACTTATCAGACACTACTGAATGACGTAACTCTGTTTAGCGGTTTTCATTTTGATAATCTGATTATTGATGAAGCGCAAAACATCAAAAACAAACGAAGCAAAACATACAAAGCTATAAGTTCTGTATCAGCATCCACGAAGATAATACTTACGGGAACACCGATCGAGAATAACATATCAGAATTTATCGGTTTGATGAAACTGATTAATCCTGATATCGTTATGGATAAGTACATTCAGACTTCTGTTGTCGAAGAAAGTGCAATCTCCAGAATTCGAATGATGTCAGCCCCCTTTATTCTTCGTAGAATGAAATCAGACGTTTTGCAAGATTTGCCTGAAAAGCAAGAACAGGTTATCTGTGTAAAAATGGAAGAGGATCAGCGTCGCATATACGACAAAGTGTTAAACAGTATTAGATATGAAATCCAGCGAAAGCCGGATAAATATGAAATAAAAAGTAACAGTACAATGCTTAAAGGTCTATTGTATCTTCAAGAAATTTGCTGTCATCCTCAATTGCTTGATCATTCAATTAATGAGGGGTGTAAAGAATCTGCTAAATTTGATTTATTAAATGAGTTATTACAAACTCTATATTACAGTTCTCATAAGGTTGTTGTTTTTAGCAGATTCACACGAATGCTTGGGATTATCAGAAACTCTG
>CAZPOG010000013.1:0-25609 GCA_964588105.1 uncultured Ruminococcus sp.
CTGCCAGACGAATTCCCGCGGATGCCGCTCGCGCATCTTTGCGGAATGGTTGAGCATCTCCACCATGTAGAATTCATAGTTGCACAAGGGATCGTTTTTGATAAAGTTTTTGACGGTCACGGGAGCGTCGAGCTGTTTGAGCATCAGTTCCGGTTTCAAGTGTCTCACCCCTTTGCCGAGATAATACTTTTGTCAGGCGTTTTGTACTTCGGCAAGCTGCGCCGCCTGTTCTGCCTGCATGATGCTGGTGATCGTTGTCTTATCGAGCTCTAAGGTATCGTCGGCGGCTTTGGACTCGTCGGCGAAAGCGTTGAACTCACCCTGTTTTTCGGCGAGGATATCCATGATCCTCTCGTCAATGGTCTCGTCGCACAAGAGACGGTATACCAATACCGATCGCGTCTGTCCCATGCGGTAAGCGCGGGAGATTGCCTGGTTCTCGATGGAGGGTTTGAGCTGAGGCTCGCACATGATCACGACAGAAGCGCTCTGGATATTCAGCCCGGTACCGCCCGACTGGATCTGCGCGGTCAGAGCAGACCCCGCGGGAGCTTTGGCAAATTCGTCGATGATCTCCTGCCTTCTTGCGGGAGAGACAGAGCCGGTGATCGGCTCCATACAGCTTTCTCCCAGAAGCGCTTTGATCTTTGTGATGGTATCGAGGAAGAACGAGAAGATCAGCACTTTGCGATCCTGTTCTTTTGCGTCTTCGACGATCTCTAACAGCCGCAGCGCCTTGGAAGAGTCGGACAGGTCGTCGACGTTCCACGATACCCTGCGCGCCGCCATAAAGTTCTGCTCCGCGATCGCGTCGCGGTAGATCCGCTTTTCTTTCGGAAGCAGATTGCACCATTCGCAGCTCTCGATCAGCTCAGGCAATTCGGTCAGAACGTCCTCGCGCTTACGGCGATAATAGACCGGCGCGACCGCTTCTTGAAACTGCGACGCGGCGGAGAGAGACAGCAGTGGCTGGATCTCCCTCGCGACGGCGGGATTTAAGATATTGATCAGGGTCGCCATCTCCGTGACCCTGTTCTCCAGCGCGGTACCGGTCATGAACAGCAGGCGTTCGGCGTGAGCGCATAAGTTCTTGACATTTACGGTACGCTGGGCAGAGGGATTCTTGATATAATGCGCTTCGTCTACGGTCAGCATAGAGAAGCGGAAACTGCTTTGAAGATCAAATATTGCGGTGGTCTCATAAGTTGTCACCGCTACGCCGCCGTGATCGACCCACTGTCTGAATGCGGCTTCCTTGTTGTTGCCGTGGACTTTGATGACGCCCAGATCGGAGTGCTTTGCAATCTCTCTGCACCAGTTGGTCAGCACCGAAGCGGGACAAACGACCGCAAAGTGGGTCGCGCCTTCGTTTCTCAGGTGTACCATCACGGCGATCGCCTGCACGGTTTTGCCCAGACCCATCTCGTCGCCCAAGAGGATACGTCTTTGGGAGACGGCATATTTGACGCCCCATTCCTGATAGCGTCTGAGGGTACACTGCAGACCCTCCAGATGCAGTTCGACGTCGGCGACCGACTGTGCCAGTTCTTCGGGAAGTCCGTAGACTTCGCTGTCCGAACCCACCCGATCGGGCTCGATCTCTTCAAGCAGGTTGATGTAGCTGATACTGTCGCGGGAGAAGTCTTCCCACACATCTTTGGAGGTGGGGAAGCCCAGTCGTTTCAGCGAGTCGAGCGACGCTTTCAGCGGTTGGATGTTTTCGTCACTGAGGATCTGCGACAGCGTGGCGCACGCCTGTTCCGCTTCGGCTTTTTTAGCGGAGGAGGCGAACATCCAGCGCAGACCGCCCATCGCAGGTTTAGCGGCAGTAAGCGCCTGTGTCAGATCCTTGTCATAATACGCGCGAAAATCATCCGCGGATCGGATGGTCGGGATCAGCCGCTTATACTTGAACAGCGCCGTCACCAGCGCGGTAGCGTTTGTGCTTTTATTATCCGCGCTCAGGCGGATCTTCGCGCCTTTCTGCGCGGTAGCGGCGATTTCTGCCGCGGCTTTCTTGATTTCTGCCGCGCCTTCGGGGCTGATACCGTTGACGGCGGACAGCTGATACGGCTGGGCCTTGACGATATCCGCTATGGTATGAAATCCCGCGTCATGCAGGGTTTTGACACGAATACCCTTTTTCTCGCGGTTGAGTTCGTCGACGGGGATCGAACGCAGAAGCTCCATGGATTCTTCCGCGGCGATCTTGGCTGACGCCGTTTTAACCTCTTCCCGACAGCGATCACAGAGGCTGTCGAGCTGGTTGAATTTGGCGTATAATTCCTGATAGGTGCGTTTGAAGCGTTTGGCTTCTGCGGTACTGTATGTACGCGCCATAGTTTCACATCCTCATTTCAAATTCTGTATGGGGTATATCACAGAACATTTTGTATGATAAGCATATAGGTCACAGCCACTTCTTTTTCTTAAAGAAGAGCAGACTGCCGACAAGGATCACCACGCTGACCGCGATAACGACAGGATAGCCCCATGGGGAGTCAAGCTCCGGCATGTTGCGGAAGTTCATTCCGTACCAGCCGACGATCAGTGTCAGCGGCATGAAGATCGTAGTCACGACCGTCAGCACCGTCATGATACGGTTCTGCCGTACGTCGAGGTGCGCCTTGTAGATATCACGGATTTGGTTCGCGTGGTCGGTGATCGCGACCGTAGCGCTTCTGAGCCGTTCGACACGGTTAAAGAACAGTCTGAAGTAGCGCAGGTTCTCGGGGATGAAGAAGTTGTTCTCGTTTTCTTCCAGCTCCTGTGTAAAGTCGATCAGATGCTCATAGTGGATCCTCAGATCGCGGATATGAGAGCGGATCTCGCCGAGGCGTTCGGTCACATCTTCATCCTTGTCGAGGTTGACCGCGTCCTCCATGGTATCCAGCTCACGGTCATATCGTTCGATCAGATCACGGTCTTCCGCGACAATCTGTTCCAAAAAATCATAGAGAAAGCGCTCGAGAGAGGGGAGACGCCAGCGTTTGGAGCGGCTGATCTGCTCCGCACACTTTGCGGCGTAGCCGGAGTCGTCGATAAAGACAACGCCCTTCTCATCCAGCGCAAACGCAAAGCGGATCTCTTCTGCCTCGAGATCAACACGGTTCGGGATACTGAAACTGCCGGTGAGAGAGTCATAGTTGACCTCCGCCTTGGTGGAATGGATCTCATGCGCGAAGGGATCGATATCAATACCCATGTCAAAGCTTTGACGCTCTGTCAGCCACTGGTCGCGGGTGAGAACGGCAACATAAGGCGCGCTGCACTCTAAGAGCTTTTCGCGCGGAACTTCGGTAAGAGTGGATCGGATCAGATAGTACATAGCAGCATCTTCTTTCGGTGGTGTATGAATATCATACGGCTGATAACAGTATATCACGCATCACGCCTGATGACAAGAATCAAAACGCCATCCGCGGCAAAGAAAACCGTCTTTACAAATAATGGCAAATGAGATATCATAAAACCGGTAGCGATCGGAGGGATGATCATGGTTAAAGAACTCATACACGACCCCCTGTTTTTGGGGATCAAGTCAAAGCCCGCGACAAAAGAAGACAAGATCGTCGGCAGGGATCTGCTGGACACCCTCACAGCGCACAGAGATTCTTGCGTCGGTATGGCGGCAAATATGATCGGTGTGACAAAATGTATCATTGCATTCAGCGATAACGGCAAATTCACACTGATGTATAATCCTCAGATCGTCGGCAAGTCCGGCAGTTATCAGACGCAAGAAGGCTGTCTTTCACTGCTCGGAGGTCCACGACTCGTGACCCGTTTTAAAACGATACGCGTAAAGTTCCAGGACAAAACATTTTCTTGGAAGACCGCAAGCTATACCGGCTTCACTGCGCAGATCATCCAGCACGAAATTGACCACTGTAACGGTATTTTGATATAAAGAGAGGAAATAGTTATGACACTGACACTTGAAAGAGCAAAAGAGATCAACCGCGATATGGTGACCGAAGACCATCTGATCATCCATTCGCTGAACGTTTGTTACGCGATGGGCGCGATGGCGGATCACTTCGGCGCGGACAAGGAGCACTGGATGGCGGTCGGCTATCTGCACGATTACGATTATGAGAAGTTCCCCGATGAGCACCTGCAGCATACCAAGCAGGAACTGCTTGATGAAGGCGTTGAACCGGAGGATGTTCGCGCGATCCTCAGCCACGGCTGGGGCATCTGTACCGACGTTGAGCCTCTGACGGATCTGGAGAAGAGTCTGTTCGCCGTCGACGAGCTGACGGGCATTATCCAAGCCGCCGCGCGGATGCGTCCCAACGGTATCACCGACCTGAGCACCAAGAGCTTTATGAAAAAGTTCAAGGACAAGAAGTTTGCCGCCAAGTGTGACCGCGAGCTGATCAAGAAGGGCTGTGAGATGCTCAAAATGGAAGTCAGCGAAGTCGCAACTATTTGTATTGACGGAATGCGTCCTCACGCCGAGGAGATCGGGCTTGCGGGAACAGGAGCCTGATGATGGTTCCTAAGTATTCAAAACAATAAGAAAACAACAAACAGGTCAGGTATGACAACGACGTCGTACCTGACCTGTTTTCATCAAAGTAATATTACCAGATTAACGGGATGATTCGATATTTGACTTTTTTGCAGTACTCGGCATAGCCGGGCAGACCTTCTGTCAGCACCTTTTCTTCGTTGCGAATCCTGATAACAATGATCGGAATATAGCACAGCAGGATCAAAAACGAGATCGGTGAGCCGAGCACGATTCCCATCGACAGGAACAAAAACAGCGTAGCGCAATACATCGGGTGTCGTACGACGCCGTATAATCCGGTGTCGATCACCTTTTGGTCTTGCTGTACTTCTATCGTTCTGGATAGATAGGCGTTCTCCCGAAGCACTTCGGCGTACATCAGGTAGGCTAAGAGGAACACTCCCGCCCCGATATAGACCGCCCAAGGCGGCAGGACGATCCAAGAGAATCGAAAGTTTAGCCCCGCGACGATAAAGGCGGCAAGAAACATCACGCCGCTGAACGCGACGATCGCCTTCTGCTCTTTTTCTTCTTCTTTCACGTTGAGACGTTTTTGGAGCAATTCGGGATCACGGAACATCATGATGATCCCCGCGATGAACATCGGGACAAACAGGATCCCGATGAACAGCCACGCCTGCCAATAGCCGAAGCTCCCCGCAGGCAAAAACAGCAGCAGACCAACAACAACCAAGCCGATCAAAAACTTGACGATCGCCTGAAAGAACAGTTTGACGGTCATAGCGTTTCCTCTGATTTTGCTTCTTCTTCCTGTCGGCAGAACCGATAGGCGAGGAAACCGGTGACAGCCTGGCATAATCCGAACACAAAGTAGATCGTTGACATAAAGTTAAACGGGAACATATAGAACTGGATGCAGATCCATAGCATCAGCGTCACGCCGAAGATCCCGCCTAAAATCACACCGAGCTTCTTCTTTCTCAGCAAGAGCACTGCCGCGGTCAGGTTGGTCAGTCCGTTGACGATCAAAAGAGCAAAGCCCGAAAAGAGGAAGTTCTGGAACACTACATCGGCGAACGGCAGCTTCTGAAAATACGGGAGCATCGCGTCCATTCCCATCGCCTTTCCGGTAGGGTCGGCAAACATCCCGATCGCGCCCGCAACAGCGCCGATCCCGATGAAGAGCGTCCAGAAGATCAACCATCTTCGAGCTATTGTATATCGTGAAGTTTTCTTTTTCATTGTTCTGTTTCCTTTCTCTTATACAGTTCTGTGTAATTCCAATTCAAGGCATTTCCAATCCTCATCAAAGATGTGATAGTACTCTGCGTTATCTGTCTCAATGTCGCAAAATCCGACAGACCGGTAACAGTGATAAGCGGATGGATTGTTTTCGAATACACCCAGCGTGATCTTATTCGCCTGCAGCACCTCAAAAGCGTATCGGATCGCAGCTTTCAGCATTTGTCCGCCGATCCCCTGACCGCGCCTTTTGTCGTCAATAATGATAAATCCAAATCGCAGGATGTGTTTTTCTTCATCCGTATAGCGCATGATCAGGTGTCCTACGATACCGGTTTCATCAAACGCCGTCATCGGGAAAAAGCGGTCAGGATCCGCAGATGCATATTGCCGATCTATATCGTACGCCGTGATCGGATAATCTTCATATCTGTCGGCGCACCATTTTCTAAATGCGACCTCGTCGCCGATCCATGAAATAATCGTCCGGGCGTCGCGGGATTCATATGGTCTTAACTGTATCATCGCTGATGTCCTCTGTTCTTTTCTTTGCGTTCTCCCATTCTTCTCTTGTCAGCAAGAGAACGTTCCTAAGTTTATTATAGCTAACAGCTGTCAGCTTATCAAGACACAAAGGATTTCCTGTCAAAAAATATTATGCCGCATAGAGTTTTTCTATTGCTTTTCGGCGGTAAATTTACTATAATGGATATGTATTCATTTTCGGTAAACGAGGTGTTTTTATGAAACGGATATCCCTAAAGATGATCAGCGTCATTTTTGTGATCATACTCTGTCTGACGACGGTGTTTTCACTGGCGCCGACAGCTTCCGCCGCAACGGTTTATCTGCGCGGTACATTCAACGGCTGGGAGGCTCCTGCCGATTACGCAATGACCTATGAAAACAACCGCTACATTATCACGATTCACCTTGATAAAGGCAGTTACGATTTCAAGGCGGCGACCCAGGATTGGAGCACCTTCCAGGCTCCCGTCGAAGGCAACGAGAGCATCACGCTCGATTACGACTGTGATGTTACCTTTATCGCGTATACGGACAGCAACATCATTGAGGCGTTCCCTCATTCGTCGCTGGAATCGGACGTCAGCAGGGTCGTGTTGAGATCCAAGTGGATGGAGCACGACGATCTGGTGCTGGTTGAGAAGAACAACCGCGTTTCCTACCAGAGCGTGGGTTCATCCTATCCCGACTCCGCTTATTGGAACATTATTTCTGACGGAAGCGGAGCGTTTTATCTTCAGAACGATTCAACAAAGCACTACGCCTCGCTCAGCGGCAGCGCGGTCACCTGTATTGCGTCTCAAAGCGGCGACTACACCGGATGGTATGTCGATACCACTATGGGAGCGGCGCGGTTCATCAACGCGTCTGACGAAAACGCAATCATCAACATCGAGAGTCTGGGCGGCAACGCGCAGGCGACGAAAGTTCCCATGTACTATACCAGTTCACAGTGGGGCATGGAGTATAACTCCTATGACTATCAGCTGACTCCCGACAAGGTGATCGATACGGGCTACAACGCCTATGCCGATTCGCCGACCTCGATCACTTCCTATATGACCGGCTCCAGAAAGACATGGACCCAGTCCAAGGATCTTTCCGCTTATCCCGCTTTCAAAGCGGAGAACTCTCCGCTCGCGGCGGCGGTGTATAACCTATCTCTCGAAGAAGCCGTGAAGAGTATCCACACCGACTCCTTCGGTCAGGTGTTCTATACGGGTACTTTGTGGCAGAAGGTATGGACGCGCGACACGGCGCTGTCCAACCTATACTCTCTTGCGTGGGTGTTCCCCGAGATCAGCTACAACTGCGAACGTGAGAAGATCAAGACCTCCGGCGGCGTTTCTGTCTTTGAGCAGGATACCGGTACCGGCGGATCCTATCCCGTTTCCACCGACAAGATCATCACGATGCTCTCCGTATGGGAGACCTACCTGACGGACGGCAACAAGGATCATCTAAGCTACTTCTATGACGTCTGCAACAATACCATCATGCAGGATATGAACGTCGCTTACGACAGCGACGCCGGACTCTTCCGCGGCGAGACCTGCGGTCTTGACTGGCGTGACCAGACCTATCCCGACTGGACAAGCGAGACCTACGACAGCGGACTTTCCGCTATCGCAGAGAGCAAGACCGCTTCGGTCAACGCGATCTACTGCCGTGTGCTCGAGATCATGAGCAAAGCGGCTAAGGTGCTCGGAAAAGGTCAGGCAGCCGAACAGGCTTGGGCCAAGATGGCGCAGGACTTAGAGACGAAGATCAGCGAAAGACTCTGGAACGATAACATGGGACTCTACTCCTCATGGGAGTATCCCGAGTATATGGGCAGTGTACGCGCCGAAAAGACCGATGTACTCGGCAACGGCTTTGCGCTGTGGTTTGATATCGGTACGGATTCTCAGCTGACACAGCTCAGCGAGAATTCTCCGCTGGTGCCTTACGGAGCGGATACGGTCTATCCGCAGAAGCAGGGCAAGCTCCATAACGCGAACAAGATCTATCACAACTTCGGTATCTGGCCGGGCTGGGATTCCACTTTGATGGTCGGCGCGGCTTATCACGGCAACAAGGCCGTCGCCGAAGAAGTCTTCAACTCCAACGTCCGCGGCGCGGCGGTTTCGCTGACCAACAAGGAAGTCATCAACTACCGTACCGGTGAAGGCGTAGAGTCCGACCAGCAGCTGTGGTCGGTCGCGGGTACCTTAGCGGGATACTACCGCGTCATGTTCGGTATGAACTATGATGAAGACGGTATCACCTTTGACCCATATATCCCGAGTTGGATGGAAGGTCCGTTTGAGCTTTCGAACTACAAGTACAGAAACGCCACTCTCACCATCAAGCTTTCCGGCGAAGGCGATCAGGTCAAATCTTTTAAGGTCGACGGCGTATCACAGGATATCGCAGCCTTCGTCTTCTCCCCGACAAACACCGGCAGACATACCATCGAGATCGAAATGGAGCAAAGCGGCACCGAATACAAGATGAACAAGTCTGAGGATAATCTGGTCGTCTGTCCCGAGATGCCGACCATGACTTATTCAAACGGCAAACTCCGCTGGACCTCAAAGAGCGGCCTGACCTACAAGCTCTGGACAGGCAAAGAGTATGTTGACGTCAGCGGCGGCAGCTATACCGTGGACACAAGCGTTTACGGCTGCTACAGCCTGATGGCAATCTCCTCTGACGGCGTCTGCTCCGAGCTCAGCCAGCCGATCGTGATCAGTCCCGACAGGATCAAGATCGAAGCGGAGAGCGGAAGCGTTTCGAGCAGCAGTCTGATCTCTTCGGGCTATGTCATCGACAATCGCTCCCGCAGCGCGAATCTGACGCTGAGCGTTACGATCAACAAAAAGGGCAAGTATCTGCTCAGCGGTATCTATAACAACGCGGGCGACGCCACCTCCGGCGTCAGCTGTGCGATCCGCTCCGTTTATGTTGACGGAAAAGATATGGGCTCGCTCATCTTCCCCGAGGTTTACAGCGACCATAAGGATCAGACGAGCACACATCTCTCGGTAGATCTCGACAAGGGTACTCATACGATCAAGATCTTCTATGATACCGCTAACTGGTACGATCGCAATATGAGCATCACGAAGAACAACGTCCAGTATAATTACTTCAACCTCGATTATGTAGGAAGCGGTGAACAGCCGCCGACCGAACCGCCGACCGAAACACAGGCGCCTACCACACCGCCTACCACACCGCCTACGGAAGCGACCGAACCGACAGAAGCTGTACAGCTTATCCTCGGCGACGCGGATCTGGATAACAAGGTGACCGTTCTTGACGCAACCGCGATCCAGAAGAAGCTCGCCAGCATAGAAGTCACTTCTTTCAGCGAGAAAGCCGCCGATGTCGACGCCGACAAGAAGGTAACGATCCTCGACGCGACATACATCCAGAAATACTTAGCGAGTATGGATGTGCCCGAGGGTATCGGCAAACCGATTGCATAAGAAAAACTCCATCGCTTCGGCGGTGGAGTTACTTTTTGTTAAAAAGCCTCCGCTATCAAGCGAAGGCTCTCTTCATTTTTGTGATTATATTCTTGTTTCTCTGCCGTACGGCGTTATCCCATCGCCCGACGGAAGATCGCTTCGACGGCTTTCGCGTCCAGCGGTCGGATCCGCGACAGGCGCAGGGTATCGTTCGCGGTCGCGTCAAGCGCCAGCTGCGGCAGATCCGCTTCGGTGATATTGACGTTGAGTTCTGTCAAGGACGTCGGCATACCGATCAAACGGAAGAAGTCGACGGTGCGTCTGATCCCTTCTTTTGCGGCGGCGATATCATCCGCTTCCTGCACGCCCCAGACACGTCTTGCGAACTGCGCGAAGCGTGGCGGACAGTCGCGGTACAGCTCTTCTGCCCACGCGCCCCAGACGGCGGCTAAAGACGCTCCGTGGGTGGCGCCGTATTTTGCAGAGAGCGCGTGACCGAGTTTATGAACGGAGAAGTCTTTGCTCCTGCCGCACTCGGTCAGATTGTTGTGCAACAGGCTCGACGCCCAGAACACCTCCGCCATCGCGTCATAGTCAGTCGGATCTTTGACGATGACCGCGCCGTTTTTGATGACGGTACGCAGGAGCCCTTCGGCGATCTCGTCTGTCAGATCACATCGGCTGTCCGGGATAAAGTAGCGTTCCATCGTATGCATCATGATATCCGTCACGCCGGCGGCAAGCTGATAAGGCGGCAGGGTCGCGCCCCGTTCGGGATTGATCACCGCGAAGCGACAGCGGTTGAACTGTGTGCCGAGTCCTGCCTTCTTGCCGATAGCGGTATTGGTCAGCACGGCGGAATCGCTCATCTCGCTGCCTGCCGCGGGAATGGTCAGCACCGCGCCGACGGGGAGCGACTGTGTCAGAGGAACTTTTCTTGTCCAGATATCCCACAGCGGCGTGTCGGGATTCGCCGCGCCGTGGGCGATCGCCTTGGCGGTGTCGATCGCGCTGCCGCCTCCGATCCCGATGATGATATCCGCGCCGAACGCCAGCGCTTTTTTGACGCCCTGTTCGGCATGGTTGAGAGTCGGATTCGCCTGCGCGCCGCCGAACTCCTCATACGCGATCCCCGCTTCACACAGGGATGCTTTCACGATATCGAGCAGGCCGCTTTTGATTACACTGCCTTTGCCGTAGACCAACAGCGCCTTTGTGCCGTACTTCGCGGCAAGCTCTCCTGTTTGCGATTCAACGCCTCTGCCGAACACGATCTCGGTGGGCGCGTGAAAGGTAAAATTGTTCATAATGAAAGGTCCTTTCGGATAGCACTTGGATGATTACGGCAGATGCTTGCCGGAGGCAAGGAACAGACGATACCATTCGTTGTGAGTCAGGTCGATCTTTGCCGCATCACAGATATCTATCAGATGGTCGGGGTTCATGGTACCCGCGATCGCCTGTATTTTGGCGGGATGACGGAGGATCCACGCGATCGCGATCGCTGTTTTGGAAACGCCGTACTGCTCGCCCAGCTCTCCGAGAACGCGGTTAAGCTCCGGAAGATCCGGATCGTCGACAAAGCAGCCGCCGAAAAAGCCTTTCTGCAGCGGAGACCACGCCTGAACGGTAACGTCGTGCAGGCGACAGTAGTCGAGCGTGCCGTTATCGCGGCTGATCGAGCGGTCTGTGGTGAGATTGTTGACATAAAGCGCCTGATCAAGAAGCTGTGACTGTTCGAGCGAGAACTGCAGCTGGTCAAATACCAACGGCTGGCGGATATATTTGCGAAGCACCTCGAACATCATCGTCGGCACGTTGCTCACGCCGAAGAAGCGCACTTTTCCGCTTTTCTCCAGTTCGTCAAACGCCTCGGCGATCTGCTCGGGATCATACAGCAGATCGGGACGATGGAGCAGCAAAGCGTCGAGGTAATCGAGCTTCATCCGGCGCAGAGAATCGTCAACGCTGCTGAGGATATTCGCTTTTGTCCAGTTGAACTCGCCCTTTTGAAAGAGCAGACCACACTTACTCTGGATGTAGACGTCTTCCCGTTTGATACCGGTTTTCGGGAACGCGTCGCCGAAGCGGGTTTCCGCTTCTCCGTTTTCACCGTAGCAAGTGGCGTTGTCATAGAAGTTGATTCCATGATCATAAGCAGTTCGGATGATGTTTGCGGCTTCATCCGTCGACAGGGAGGGCATGCGCATACAGCCGAGGATAATTTGGGAAGCGTTCTGAGGACCGTTCAGAACATTGATGTGTTTCATAGTATTCCTCCTTGTTTTTAATTGTATGATATGTTTATGGGTCTTATCTTTGATTGTTATGTCAGCCTGCGTTTTACGATGGCTTCTGTGACGCTGGTGAGCACCAGATCGCCGTTTTGGTTAAGCACGTCAAAGGAAATTTCCGCAAGACCGTTTTTCTCATTTCTTGTGACAAGGTTCGTGACGGTCGCTTTACCCGTCAGTACGTCACCGGCGAAAACCGGCTTGATCCATTCGATTTTGGTGGACTTTCCCGCAAGAAGTTCCTCGCCGAAAAAGTCGACTTCAAGATACTTTGCCCAGACCGCCAGAAAGGACATCACGCCCGGAGCGATCAACTTGCCGAAGATCGTGGTCTTGGCAAATTCCTCATCGGTATGCAGCGGCGTGTTGTCATATTCAAGGGCAAACGCCACCATCTTTTCTTTATCGATCACCGCCGGTTCAAGCTCCAGCGACATGCCGAGTTTCAAATTGTCAAAATACATCCTATACCTCCGTAACATTCGCCCCATGTGAGTTAAATTTCTGTGCTTATCAAAACGCTCAGGGCGTATCAATCTCTTTTTGTTTTCGAATCGTTCAAGATAACAGCTTGTGCATTTTGATACATTCAAAGCTTCCGCTCTGTGTAACAGCGTCAGCCGTGCGCGTATATCCGAGCTTCTCATAAAACCCTACGGCGACAATGCGGCTGTCGATACAGATCTCACGATATCCGCATTCTCTGATCCACTGTTCCGCCTCACGGATCACCAAAAAACCGAGTTTCTGTCCGCGGTATTCCGGCAGGACGACCGCTCTGCCGAGCGTCACCCGTTCGCTGTCGATCTCATAGAAACGACAGGTGGCAACAGGATAACCCTCGTCGAGCAGGATGATATACTTTGTGCCGTTTGTATCATGTTCGTCAAACTCATCCCGCAGGGAGATATGGTGCTGACGGTTCATCCCCTGGATCCGCACCGAATACGCTCCCGCGCGCTGCCATTCTTCTTCGGCGCGCATGACTTCCAATTGTTTCATCTTGATCCTCCCGAAAGTGTTCTGATAACTTGGGTTTATGATAACAGAAACGCGGTATCTTGTCTATAGTTTAAAAGATAATTTGCCCATAGAAACCAATTGTGTTCGGTTCTCTTAAACTATAAAATCTTCAACTTGATTTTGCTTTCGTGATACACTATACTGTACTTATCAGAACAGCCGGTACAAAGGAGTGAACAGCGTGTTCAAGCATGAAAACATCACCTCGTTTTCCGAGATCAAACTCAGACTCAGCGGGATGCGGATAACGGAAGTTTACGAGATCTTATGCCTCGGCGACGAGGCGGAGATTTCGCTGTATTGGCTCAGTTACGAAAACCATAAGGACAACTATCATCTCAGACAGCGCGCGACCGTACCCGCCGATGATATGATCGATCTTATGAACCGGTGCGGCGTTTTGAAGTGGGACGGCTTTTCCGGCAAGAATCCTCCTCATGTTCGTGATGGCACGATGTTTACTTTTACGGCGATGGTCAACGACGGCCGCAGGATCTATGCGGACGGCTCCAACAACTTCCCGAAGCATTACCGCGACTTCACCGACGCGCTTAATCGAATGTTAGAAGAGAACGCAAACGACAATATGAAGGAATCATCTTTATGCTGAATTTTCAACCGTTGAAAATCGAACAAATCCCGATTTATAAACAGTATTATGACTATACGGACGCTATCGGCTGCGAATATAACTTTGTCAGCGGCTACCTGTGGAGTTCAGAGTATAAACTGCGCGCGGCGGTTTATGACGATACGCTGATCAAGGCGTACTTCCGCGACGACAAAAGAATATGGGGTTACTGTCTGCCCTCCGGCAAAAACGTCAAAGGTGCGGTTGAAGCGGCGCTTTTGGACGCGCGCGACAGGGGGCAGGAGCCGATGTTCGGCTATCTGTCAAAAGCCGAACGAGACAAATTGGAAGAATTGTTCCCCGACCGGTTTGTCTATGAGAGAGCTTCTGATATGCAGGATTATATCTATCTCACCCAAGATCTGGCGCTGTTGGAAGGCAAACGCTTTCACGCAAAGCGCAATCACATCTCACATTTTTACCGCGAGAACCCGGACGCTGTATTCGCTCCGCTGGATGACGGCAATCTGTCCGACGCTCTGCGCGTGATGAAGCTGTGGTGCGCGGAAAACGATATGGACCCCGATGACTACGGCGAGTACACGGTGCTGTGTGAGGCGCTGAACAACTACAAACAGCTCGGCATGCGCGGCGCGGTGCTGTATGCCGATAACAAGCCTGTCGCGATGACGCTGGGCAGCGAGATCTCAAGCGTGTGCTTTGATATCAACTTTGAGAAGGCTCTGCGCGGTTATAACGGCAGCTACGCGGTGATCAACAACGAATTTGCCAAGACGCTGACTGCCTACAAATATATCAACAGGGAAGAGGACCTCGGGATCGAAGGACTCCGCAAGTCAAAACTCTCCTACAACCCCGTCATCATTTACGACAGATTTGAGGCGAAACTGAAATGAGCGTATTTCGAGCTTGTATAGACCGCGATCTTCCTGCGCTGAAAGCCATCTGGCTCTCCTGCTTTGACGAGCTTGAAGAAGCGGCGGATCTGTTCTTTCAACAAAACCGATCAACCTGTCACGCCTACGCCTGCGAAGAAGACGGCAGGCTTGTTTGTGCGCTGTATTTGATTGACGGAACACTCGGCGGCGTCAAAGCCCACTACCTTTGCGGCGCGGCGACCTTGCCCGCCTACCGCGACCGCGGGTTCATGGGCGAGCTGATCGCATACGCATTAAAAGACGCGAAAGAACGCGGCGACCGATTCTCTTTGCTGTATCCGGCAAGCGAATCGCTGTACGGGTATTACGCAAGATTCGGCTATCAGCCCTCCTGCGCGATCAAAAGCGCGGTGTTTCATACCGATACAAACAGAAAGGTCTGTGAAGGTTTACCCGATTTACAAGAACTGCAAGAAGCATATTCCGATAACGAAACCCTTATGTGGGATTCGTCTTTTATCCGCTTTGCCGCCGACTACTACGGCTTCTATGGCGCAAAAACGGTTCAAAGTACAAACGTATTTGCTTTCTTTCAGCCCGAGGGCGACTTTGCCGAGGTGTATTACGCGATTTTTAGAGATATCGAAGAGCTCAAGGCTTTGTTCAGACTTGAAGGGGTCAAGAGCTTTCGTTTGTCAGCTTCTGCGGACAATCCGCTGTTTGAGGGTGAGATCACAAAACCGTCCGGCATGATCCTTCCGCTGTGCGGCGAGCAGCCTCGTGAGAACGTGTATATCGGGATCACCCTGCAATAGCGTAATGAATAAAAAAGACAAGCCCTGTTCTCAGAAAATTCTCTGAGAGCAGGGCCTTTTTATATCCATGATATGTTAAATTGTTTTTAAAAACTATTCTGCGGGCTGCAGGGTCACGACCTCATAGTGACAACCCGTTTCTGTCCTGATCGGAAAACGCCATCCGCAGGCTCCCGAGCTGACATAGACGTCGGTGCTGCTGCAGCGATAAAAGCCGTAGACGTCTCCCGTCATTGCGATAAACCACCGCATGGGGAAGAGCTGTCCCGCGTGCGTGTGACCGGATAGCTGGAGATCGGCGCTGCTTGCGGCGGTATCGTCGGTCTCAAACGGCGAATGATCCGCCATCAGGACAAAGGCGTTATCCGGACGCGGCGAGATGGTGCTGATATCCTCTCGATCGTCACAGTTGTATGATTCTCTCCCGAAGATCACCAGATCATCAGAAAAGGAGACCCATTCGTCCTTTAGTATCGTAATGCCGCTGGAAAGAATAGCGTCCTCCAGTTCCTCGTCTGTGAAGGTGCGTCCGCCGATCATATCGCCGGTCGGCTGACGGTCGTGGTTGCCGTAGATAAAATATACCGGAGCGTTTATCTCTCCCAAAAGAGAGAAAGTCTCTTCCATTTCTTCTTTTGTGGTGTATTCATCGACGATATCACCGCCGAGCAGGACACAGTCGGCGTTTTCTTCGTCTATCTTACGGATCGTCGATTCTGTTGTATGTATGCTCTGTGAGGAGCCGACATGAAGATCAGAGATGAACACGACCTTATATTCATTCGAAAGCTTCTCCGATGTATAGGTAAATCGGTTTGCGGTGACCGTCTGCATATTAAACGTACCGAAAACCAGAAAGATCGCAACACACACACCGCTCACAATCATCTGCATCCGATTATGATTTCGCTTTTCTTTTCTGCTTTTGATCACAAACGGCAGGGTCAGGATATCTGCGACAGCGTCCGGCAATAACACCGCGTACAAAGCCGCCAGCACAAAGCCCGCATGATAGGCAAAGGCGATATCGAGGACCATGATCACAAAGGCAGTCAAGGTACCGAGCAGCAGCTTTGCGATGAGAATAACGATACGGACAGGAATACATCAGTGTTTTCGGATCGGATACTGCGCCCGAGAGCGCGGCAAACCATATAACAACCAGACCGAACTATAGAATATATAATCCTGTTGTCATGTTATGATATTCCCGTTTGATTTTTTGATAGTCTTTTGTATGACAAAGCGCAAAGGAGCTTACGGCAGTTGGATGATGACCGCTTCAAACGGTCTTAAGCCGTAGTTCAAGCGGTACGGTCTGCCGTCACAGCCGTTGTTTTCTGCGTGCATCTTCGGACAGCCGCCGAGCTCCGAGGGACCGCCCTGACCGGGAATGTTATCATAGGTGCTGAACAGCCTCGTATATTCGCCTGATTTCGGTACGCCGCAGGCATAGCCGTTGTGGTACCATGGGGAGAAGTTGCAGATCACAAGGATCGCGCCGTCATAGTTCCACGGGTTTTTACGGATATAGCTGATGATGTTAGCGTCTGCAAAGTTGCGGTTCACCCATTCAAAGATTGCGGGATCTTTCGAGTCGTTGTGCAGCGTCGGGAATTTTTTGTAGATCGACAGAAGACGGCGCACCGTCAGCGAAACATCCTTGTGGCGGGAGTCTTCCATCTGATGCCAGTCGAGACCCTTCATGACGTCCCATTCGTCTTCCTGCGCGAAGTCCTGACCCATGAACAGCAGTTTTTTGCCGGGAAAAGTAAACTGGAAGGTATACAGCGCCTTTACGCCGCCGAAGCGATCATCTGAGCTTCCGATCATCCGATGGAAGATCGAGGCTTTATGGGGGTGGACTTCGTCGTGGGACAGTACGTTGATAAAGTTCTCGGAAAAGGCGTAGTCGGCGATATGCGTCAGCTCGCCGTGGTGATAACGGCGTTCTTCAAAGCCATAGGAGAGATACTTCAGCGTATCATACATCCAGCCCATGTTCCACTTGAGGGCAAAGCCGAGACCGC
Organism: uncultured Ruminococcus sp.; assembly: GCA_964588105.1. Lineage (GTDB taxonomy): Bacteria > Bacillota > Clostridia > Oscillospirales > Acutalibacteraceae > Ruminococcoides. The sequence goes on from CAZPOG010000013.1 coordinate 17,335, forward strand.
CGATGTTGACGTCATTGGTGATGCCCTGCTCGATCGAGGAGTCCTCTGCCATCAGATAGCCGTTTGTCCTCTGCGTCAGATCACAGTTGAGCTGTTTTAAGAAGTTTGTGCTTTCAAGATTGATATGCCCGCCGTGGATATTCGGTCGCCATTCGGTGCGGCTGAAATCCGCGTACTGCATCGCCGCGACAGCGTCAACGCGCAGAGCGTCGATATGAAATTCGTTGATCCAGTAGAACGCGCTGGACATCAGAAAAGATCGCACTTCGGGCTTGCCGTGATCAAAGGCGTAGGTGCCCCAGATCGGGAACTCCTGTCTCAGCGGATCGGCGGATTCATACAGCGGCGTGCCGTCAAAGCGGCCCATCGCGAATTCATCTTTCGGAAAATGCGCCGGTACCCAGTCAAGGATCACGCCGATATTGCTGCGGTGCAGACGGTCGACAAGATAGCGGAAGTCGTCCGGCGTACCGTAGCGGGAGGTGGGAGCAAAGAAGCCCGTTACCTGATATCCCCACGAGGGATCAAAAGGATACTCGCAGATACCCATCAGCTCCACATGCGTATAGCCCATCTCGGAAACATATTTTGCGAGCTGATCTCCGAGATCGCGGTAGTTGAGAAAGCCGTCGGGGTCATCCTCGTTAAGATAACGCTTTTTCCACGAGCCGAGGTGAACTTCGTAGATCGCCATCGGGCTATCGATAACGGTCTTGTTGTCGCGGCGGCTCTGATACTCGCCGTCGTTCCACTTGTATTCACGCTGAGGACTGATGACAGAGGCGTTATCGGGACGCAGTTCATAAGAGAAGGAATACGGATCGCTTTTGAGATGTTTTTCACCGTCAGGTCCTATGATCGCATAGCGGTACGAGGCGCCGGTCGTTACACCCGGGACAAAACATTCCCAGATCCCGTCGTCGCTTTTCTGCATCGGATGTTCCTTTTTCTTGCCGGAAGGATGACATACAACGCTCACACGGCGCGCGTTCGGCGCCCATACGGCAAAGCGGGTTCCGTTGATACCGTTTTCAAAGCAGATATGCGCTCCCATTTTTTTATAGATATCGTAGTTTTTTCCCTGATGGAAAAGATATCGGTCATAATCTGTAAAAACACTCATGGATGGTCCTCCGGAGCTTAATATTCTTGAAAAATACACGTTGTCCGCTCAGCCGTTCAAACGGTCAGAGCAAACGAAAAAAGCGTTATCATTATACTGCTTTTATCAACAAAAAGCAAGATGATTCATCCGATTGTTACCGTTTTTTTGTTGGAAAAAGTCCGCCTGTTCAAAACGAGCAAGCGGACACGGCGATTGGTTTGAAAATGTTGACAGATTATATAGATTAAAAGCGTTTTTGGGGGAGAGGATCATTCCGGATCGTCCGTTTTCGGGATCTTTCGAAAGAACATAATCGCAAAGACGATCGCGAACGGCAGCGTCAGCAGCATGGAGAGAGGCTGCGCCTCCTGAATACCTGTCAACCCTCTGATGTTCTCTAATATCATCAGCACGGGGATAAAGATCAGACCGTTGCGAAGAGAAGCCAATATCGTCACAGCCAGCCGTTTTCCCGTCGCCTGCATCATCATTTCCGTACAGATGATCGGCGGCAGCGCGATCGTGGCGGCAGCCTGATAGCGCAGCGCTTTTGCGCCGATCTCAATAACGGTATCGTCGTTGCGGAACAGGGAGATCAGCAGCGGCGCGAAGATCAGCATGAGAGTGCACACGACAATGATAACGCCCTCCGTCACGGCAGCCGTGAAGAAAAAGCTCTTTCTCATGCGTTTGAACTTTTTCACGCCGTAATTGTACGCCGCGACCGGCTGAAATCCCTGACCGATTCCCAGCACGACCGAGAAGGAGAAGTACACGATACGGGAAACGATGCTCATCGCGGCGACAGCCGCGTCACCGTAACCGGAACACTGGGTGTTGAGCATGACGGTAGAAAGGCTGTTGAGCATCTGTCTGATCAGGCTGGGGAAGCCGGTCGTTACAATATTCCACAGGGTTTTGGGAGATATCTTTGTAAAATACCGGAAGGTGATCTTCGCTTCGGTTTTACCCGCTATGAACATTCCGATCAGGATCCCCCAGCTGATGATCTGGCTGATCGCGGTCGAAAGACCCGCGCCTGCGATATCCATGTGGAATCCGAACATCAGGATCGGATCGCCCGCCATGTTCAGCACGGCGCCCGCCATCAGACCGACCATGCCCAGCATCGCCTTGCCCTCATAGCGCAAAAGGTTGTCGAGCGACAGGTTTGAGCACATAAACGGCGCGGAGATCAGGATATAGGTGATGTAGGTTTTGGCGTACGGCGCGATCGTCTCGGTGCTGCCGAGGAGCATGACGATATCGTCTAAAAACAGAAAACCGACCGCTGTGATCACTGCGCCGAGAATAAACGAAGAGAAGAATCCGACAGAAGCGTAGACAGACGCTTTTTCGTTCTCCTTTTCTCCGAGCGCGCGCGACAGGATGCTTCCCGCGCCCTGACCGAACATGTAGCCGAACGCCTGAATGATCGCCATAAACCCAAACACGATCCCGACCGCGCCGCTCGCGCTGGTGCCCAGCTGACCGACAAAGGCGGTATCGACAAGGTTGTAGATGTTGGTGATCAGCATCGAGATGATCGACGGGATCGACAAAGATAAGATCAGCTTCGGTATCGGCGTGCTCGTCATGTTATCGTATTGTGATACGGTTGAGTTTCGTTTCATGTTCCGTCCCGCCTTAATAAATCTGCTGCGCCTTGGTATCTTCCGTTTTATGATAGCATATCTTTCAGGGTTTTACCAGAAGAAGTTTTGCGAGTATCCCAGTTAGAAAATCGTGAGAACAGATTGCAAAAAGAGGGATGATCGTTTAGAATAGAATTTAGTACAAAAAGGGGGATAACACGATGAAAAGGATTGATATGAACCCTACCCATGAGCTGAATGGAATCCGCTACAGAGCGGGACATGTATTTCCGTTCGGCGCGCGTGTGTTTGAGAACGGCGTTCACTTCAGCGCGTTCTCGCGTGACGCGACGAGCTGTACGCTGGTGCTGTATCATCAGGGTGAGAAGGAACCTTTTATCGAGATCCCGTTTGAGGATGAATTTCGAATCGGCAACGTCTATTCCATGATCGTTTTTGATCTGGATTATGAGGCGATCGAATACGGCTTTCGCTTTGACGGTTCGTGGGATCCTCAAAACGGTCTGCGCTTTGATCGGAATCAGGTAGTGCTGGATCCGTACGCGCATTCCGTGTCCGGCCGCGCTGTCTGGCGTGAAAAGCCGAAGGATATTCCCTTTCCTCTTCGCGGTCAGATCATTCCGGAGGATTATGACTGGGACGGAGATAAACCGCTTGAGCTGCCGGAGAACGATCTGATCATCTATGAGATGCACATCCGTTCATTTACCGCGCATCCGTCCTGTGACGCAAAGCACAAGGGAACCTACGCGGGTCTCGTCGAGAAGATCCCTTATCTGAAAGAGCTCGGCGTCAACTGTGTAGAACTGATGCCGATTTTCGAGTTCGATGAGTTCGAGAACAGTCGCGGCGATCTGGTCAACTACTGGGGCTACTCCACGGTCAACTTCTTTTCTCCCAAAGCGGGATACGCCGCCTCCGCTCCCTTCGGTATGCAGGCGGATGAACTGAAGAATATGATCTACCGGCTGCACCGCAGCGGGATCCAGGTGATTTTAGATGTGGTTTTCAATCACACGGCGGAGGGAAACGAACAAGGTCCTACGATCTCCTTCCGCGGTATCGACAACCGGACATATTATCTTTTGACGCCGGACGGCTATTACTATAATTTCAGCGGCTGCGGCAACACCATGAACTGCAACAACTCCGTAGTGAGGAATGTCGTGCTGGATTGCCTGCGCTATTGGGTGTCCGCCTATCATGTTGACGGATTTCGATTCGATTTAGCTTCGATCCTGACGCGGGACGAGAACGGCGTTCCGATGATGCATCCGCCTTTGCTGGAGAGTATCGCTCATGACGCGGTGCTGGGCAGCTGTGTGCTGATCGCCGAGGCGTGGGACGCCGGCGGTCTCTACCAGGTGGGATCGTTCCCCGCGTACGGACGCTGGGCGGAGTGGAACGGCAAATACAGAGACTGTGTGCGGCGGTTTATGAAGGGCGACGCCGATTGCGCGCCGGAGATGTATCGGCGGGTAGCCGGATCGGTGGATATGTACGGCGGAAGGACTGCCGCCGCTTCCGTCAACTTCATCACCTGTCATGACGGATTCACCCTGCGGGATCTGGTGTCCTATAACGAAAAGCATAACGAGCAAAACGGTGAAGACAACCGCGACGGCTGTAACGACAACCATTCATGGAACTGCGGCGCGGAGGGGGAGACAGATGATCCCGGGATCCTTGATCTGCGTATGCGTCAGGCAAAGAACATGCTGACCGTTCTGCTGACCAGCCGCGGCATCCCTATGATCCTGTCCGGTGACGAGTTCGGGAATACCCAGTTCGGCAACAATAACGCCTACTGTCAGGATAACGAGATATCGTGGCTTGACTGGTCGCTGCTCGAGAAGAACCGCGAGCTGTTTGACTATGTCCGTCGGCTGATCGCTTTCCGCAAGGCGCATCCGGTGCTCATGTCTCGCAGTTATGACGAGGGCGTCAACGGCACAGGTTATCCGGAGCTTTCTTTCCACGGTACCGTGCCTTGGGATCTGGATACACAGGGTCCCGGGCTGTGCTTTGCGAGCCTGTGGGCGGAGGATCATGTTCGCTATGGGACAGAGGAAGACTGTTTTATCTATGTTACGGTGAACGCTCACTGGGAGGAACACCGCTTCGGACTTCCTGTTGTTCCCAAGGGCTATGTCTGGCATGCGGCGTTTAGGACTGACGGATTCTCCACCGATCCCGGTGAGGAACGCCCCATAAAGGATGACGGAGTCGTTCTTGGCGCCAGAACCACAGCGGTCCTGATCGCGAAGAAAACCAAATGATTTCTGACTAAACAAAAACACAACCAAATAATAGTAAAAAACAGACCGCATCTCTTCTCAAAATGATGAAGGGATGCGGTCATTATTATAAAAAACATATGATCCGTAAAAGCTTTATTATATAGGTCTTCATTCCGGATCACAAACGGAAAGATACTTCGGCGGGACGGTTTTCGCCTGCCACACGCCGTTGGATGAGCGGTAGAGATCGTTACCATCGGCGACAAAGTCCCGGGCGCGGATCTTCAGGACGACGGGCTTGCCGTGTCTGCTGCCGACTTTTACGGCGGTCGTGTAATCGGGAGAGATATGTACAAACTGTCGTGACATGGGCTTCAAACCATCGCGCAGAATCGCGTCGAGGAATCGATACGCTGTGCCATGGTACAAATACTCCGGCGGTTCGGGAGATTCCATTTTGATCACGACTCCGGGGATGGAGTGACCTTGATTTGCGCGGATCTTGGTACCCGTTTTGTCAAAGGAATAGCGCCCTTTCTCGTCTGTCTCTACGATTTGTCGGATGGTCTCAGGCGTTACCTCGGAGAATCTGTCTTTCAGAGCAGCCAGAATGGATTTGACGTCCGCCCAGCCGCCGTCGAGTTCAATATACCGCGGCGTCTGACAGTGACGGAGCAGCCATGACATCTTCACGCTGATTCGTTTTATGTTCATCTATTGCGCCTCTCTTTTACCATAAACTGAGCTGTTCAAATTCCGCCTTTTCCTCAAAAGAGCGCAGATAGGCAAAGATCTCGTCGTTGTTGTGCATGATCCCGTTTTGTTCGCAGATTTGATGAAACAGTCTCATCAGCTCGTCGCTGCGCGGACTCGGGATCTCGTAGCGGTCTCCGTATTCACGGATGTAGCGTTCCTTTAATCCGGGGAAACATCTATCAAGCTGATGATAGAAATACTCGCGGTTGCCGTCGCGAAGCGTCAGTCCCATCCCGAAGCAGATCACGCCGCGCACCTGAGCCTCAACGCACATGCCCAAAACCGCCTCGATGTTTTCGCGGGTATCGTTGATATAGGGCAAGATCGGACACAGCCACACGACGGTGGGGATATCGTTGTCGCGCAGGATTTTCAGCGCCTCGAATCGCTCTTTTGTCGTGCTGACATTCGGCTCGATGATTTTGCACAGGTTTTCATCCGCCGTTGTCAGCGTCACCTGAACGACCGCTTTAGCTTTTTCGTTGATCTGTTTGAGGATATCCAGATCTCTGAGCACACGGTCGGACTTGGTCTGAAGCGCGACGCCGCAGCCGTATTTCTCGATGATCAACAACGCCTTTCGCGTCAGTTCTAATTCCGTCTCAAGCGGAATATACGGATCGCTCATGGCGCCTGTCCCTATCATACAGCGTTTCCTCTTTCGGCGAAGCGCATCTTCGAGCAGTTCGGGCGCGTTTTCTTTGACCTCTATATCCTCAAACGCGTGATCCATCCGATAACAGCTGCTTCTCGAATCGCAGTATATACATCCGTGCGAACAGCCGCGGTACAGATTCATTCCGTTTTGAGAGGATAAGATTCCCTTTGCTTTCACATAATGCACAAGCGTTCCCTCCGCGTTTTCATCTGATTTTATGATAACAGAAAACGGTTTTCTTCAGATATTGTATGCTTTGCGTTCTTTTCTGAGTGCGGATCGGATCAGCGCGTTGTCCCATTCCGCCTGCTCGGTGTCGGACTCGATCTTAAGCCCGTAGCGGATCGGGATCGGCTTGCCGTTGTCGTCGACATGAACAAACACCAGATAGGCGTGATTGATCGAGAAGTGATCGCCGGTCGCAAGGTCTTCGACGAAGGTATCGACCCTCACTTCGATCGACGTGTTGCCGACGTAGGTAACCCTGCTCTTGAGCACGACGACCTGATTCAGCGTCGCGCCGTGCTCGAATACCAGCTGATCGACCGCACAGGTCGTCACCAGACCGCCGCAGTGACGCATCGCCGCGAGCGCTGCTGTCTCATCGATCCATTCCATCAGTCTGCCGCCGAACAGCCTGCTCTGACCGTTGATGTCTTTCGACTGCACGATCTTCGCGTTCTCCGTTGCAGAATCCGATACCCTTTTGAACTGAGTTTTTTGGTTCATTATATGATCTCCTTTTGGTTCGTTTTTTCTGAATTCATTATGCAATGAGCGCGATATCCCCATGCAGCAAAATGCGGATGATGCCGATGATCACCAAGTGTGCGGGATAATAGAGGTAGAACAGCCACTTCATACCCTTCCACTTACCCCGTTCGCCGTTATATTGGAACAAAAACGGGATCGAAACGAAGGTGAACATCTGGAGAATACCGTAGGCCTTGTCTATCGCGAAGAAGTAGACCGCGGCGTAGATCGCTGTCCAGAATACGATGTCGATCGCCTGACGCTTGAAGTTGCCTCTGTGCTGATAGATAAAGAACGGCGCCATCACGGCGATGGATGACCAGTCGGACGGCAGCGCGATGATACACGCGCCGAAGATGATCACATACTTCCACACCGTGGGGATCTTCTCCATCTGCGTTGTGAAGATCACGACCGCGGCAAGAAACAGCGACCACATAACGCTTGTGCGGTTTAGTATGCCGGCGGACAGATCAAAGAAAGGAATACCGAACGCAAAGTCATAAGCAAAGTGTGAGATGATCGCAAAGCCGAACAGCCTTGTCAGATATTTACCTTTATTGCGCGTATAAAAACATCCTTCGGCGATAAAGAACCACATGACAGGCGCTGTCAGTCTGCCGATGATATGCAGAGAGAACACCCACCAGACTTTTTGGTAGCCGGGGAAGAACGCCCATGTCAGATGGTCGATCGTCATTGCGATGATCGCGATCAGCTTGAGTTGATTGGAGTTGAGACGTTTTTTCAAAGCTTTGTTTTTCATCATATAGAGTCCTTTCGCTTTTTCCTTTGTGACGCTATATAATTTCGGATAAATAATACGCCTGCCAGCGCGAGCGCGCAGCCGAGTCCCGTATAGAAGAACGCGACGAACCAATTTGGAAATACTCCCGCGGCGCGCAGGCCGATCCCACCGCCCATCATGATCACCATGATGATGTAGGCTTTCAGATCGAAGAACCGCCAGAACGGCTGACGTTCCTCCTCATAACCCATGATTCGTTTCGTGTGCTTCTGACTCATCCTGAAAAACATCAGTCCGAACAGCGTGAATATAACGACCGATAACACATACCAGTACCATTTCTGTTCGATCTCGAGATAGGAGACGATCCCCAGTCTCGCGACGTTGACGCCGGCGATA
>CAZPOG010000014.1:0-25341 GCA_964588105.1 uncultured Ruminococcus sp.
CTGTATTCGCTTCCCGAAAACTACCGCAACATCATCTATCTGTATTATTTTGAGGAATATACCATTCCCGAAATAGCCGAAATTTTAGAGAAGAACGAGAACACGGTGAAGTCCTCGTTGCAGCGAGCCCGCAAACGGCTCAAAAAAATCCTGACAGAGGAGGGTGAAGATATATGAAAAACAACGATTATACCAAGATGATCAAAGACCTTCACGCTCCCGCAACCGCTGTGGAACAAGCGCTGCAAAACGCAAAAAGTCAGATAGACACCGTGTCTGAACAGCCCCCTGTGACTTTTTTCGAAAAGTCTTCGCTGAGATTGTCACGGCGCGCGCTGATTGCGGCTTCTGTTGTTTTTGCCTGCGCGCTGAGTGTGAGCGTATTTTTCCTTTTTGGAAATAAAAGCGTTCCCATCGCCCAAAGCTCCACCACCGGCGCAACCCTTTCGCCGACAGGAACATCAGCCTCTGCAGCCGCGTCTGACCCTCAGCCGGAAAGTAAGCAATCTACAGGATTTGAGGATCCTAATCAGTATCCTACACAGGTCACCACTGACAGCGAGGGACATACGGTCATCATCACGATCATCGATACCATAACGTCGGACGACGGCAGCGGACCCGCGGAGCCTTCTGAGAACAGCAGCCCTACGCAGAGCGCTTCAAAGCCAACTGAGGGCGCCAAAGAACCGACGACAGAGAAAAACACGGAAATGCCTTCGGAGCCTGTGAGTCCTACGTCCCCGGAATGTACGGTGCCCGAATGGCCGAGCGAGACGGACGATCCCGATCCGGGCGTTCATGCCGATATTGTGATCAATGTAAGGATCACAGGCGAGATCCGCAACAAATATAACTGCGTTTACTGCAGGATCTATGACGAAAGCGGCAGTCTGATGGGCGGCGGAGATTTGTATTCTTATGCCCGCCGCGCAGATATCAACAAGAACTATACTCTTGTCAGCTATTTCGCCTCAAAGCTGGAAGTGGATTTCCCACAAGGCGTATACACCTATATCTTTTATACCCCGGACGGAGAGGATTTTTCCAACGGTCAAATAGAAGTATATGAATGATTTATTATTCTGAAAAGGAATTATAAAAGTCGTTGCGGGAATTGTACTGACCGCAAAACGACAGTATGAAAAGGAGGAATTAAAATGAAACGGTTATTCGCACTTATGATCTGCGCGGCGCTGATCCTGTCATGCTTGACGGTGACGAGTTTTGCCGCAGGAATCGATAAGATATCATCCGCGCTGCGGACAAAAATGAACGAAACTCACGATGAAGAAAAGATCGAAGTTTGGATTTTTTCTGAGTACGGCAGCTATTCCGATAAGGCAGAGACTGCATCCAATATGACGAGAGACCTGCTGATCGAAGAGTACGGGATCGAAAGAGCGACAGAGATCATGTGTGCTGAGACAGCAGAAGATATTTCTCTTTACAATTCTGTGTACCAGACTTTCATGTCAGAGTTAGAGTCGAAAAAAAGCCGAACAATTGCCGAAAAGCTCGCTCTCGCCGATGAGGATATTCACTATCTCGGCTATGCGCTGAACGCCGATCTCAGCAAAGATCAGATCCGGACGGCGGAATCATTCGACGAGGTGTGGCTGATCAGCTACGATGACAGCGAAGGACCCTTTGAGGAGCTTGAACCCGAACCGTATGTCCCGCTCGACAAGAGCTACTTTATCAGTCAGATCAAAAGATTCTATACAGACTCAACGGATATCGACCTGTTTTACCTTGAAAGGCTCAGTGATACGGAGTATGCGGTTCGTTTCACAGCGGGAGACTATTCGACAGACAAAGCGGTGATCACATCCAAGGTCGGCAACTATATCCTGCGTACCGACGACGGTCTTCCCGAGGCAATGCTTTTCTGTACGGTCGGTGACAGGATGTGCAGCTTCTCTCAGGCATATGACGAAAAGCTGCTTGACGACGAAATGCTCCGAAAGCTGTCACAGTCAGAGGGGATCAACCTCTTCGAGCTCAAACGAGGCGACGCGGATATGGACGGCGGGATCTCCGTTCTTGACGCGACCGCGGTCCAAAAGGTCATGGCAAGCCTTGCCATGACCGATTCGATCAGCGAACAGGCGGCAGACGCCGACGCGGACGGCGTTGTTTCCGTCCTCGATGCGACAAGGATCCAGAAACATCTCGCGGGAATATGTGATATCGACAGCGCTGATCTGTTGAAGGTGTCAGCAGTGTTTGAGGGCAGTGCCGAAAACGTGTACGGCTTTCCGCACGCGATCGTTACTGCGTCAGGTGGATATGGCCCCTATCAGTATTGTTATAAGATCAAGGGCGGCTTTCACGCATATTCATCCTACGGTGAAGATTTCGGTGAGTACAGCTTAGACAATACCGATATGATGCCCGGCGCGATGAATTTCACGACCGGTTGGGTCGACAGCAATATCACCACGATTCCGGTAAAAAGTCTGACCTACGGCGACAACTTTAGGCTGATCGTCAGAGTGAAGGACGCGAACGGGGCTATGTCGGAGCCTGTCTCTCTTGATTTTATGAATCTTATTAAAGATTATCCGATCCCGGTCGACGCGTGAATATTACCAACCCCTGATTCCATAGAAAGAGGGCGGAGCAAAGATTGCTCCGCCCTTGCGTTTTTATATGATTATTCCGTCATTCCGTTTAAGATATCCAGCCCGTGAGTCAGATGCGGCAGGACAAAAGAGAGATTCTCCGTCGCCGCTTTGGGAGAGCCGGGGAGGTTTATGATCAGCGACTTTCCTCTGATCCCGCAGACGCCTCTGGAGAGCATCGCGCGGGGGGTGATCTCCATCGACTTGATCCGCATGTATTCGGCAATCCCGGGAGCCTCTTTCTCGATGACCTCCTTCGTCGCTTCGGGGGTGATATCCCTTTGTGAGAATCCGGTGCCGCCGGCGGTGATGATCAGAGAGATGTTCTTTTTGCACAATGATACCAGCGTTTCCATGATCTTATTTTTCTCATCAGGAATTATAACCACATCGGAAAGCTGATATCCGTTTTCTTTGAGCAGGTTTTCGACAGCGGGACCTGCCTTGTCTTCATATACGCCCTCAAAGGCGCGGTCGGATATGATGATAACAGCGGCTGTATACATAGAGATCTCCTTTTTCATATTATGTCATTCAGAGGGGCTTTAGCCCCGAAGAATCCCCTTCCTTTTACTATCGGTTTCTGGAGGAAGGGGATTGCCACGCCCTAAAGGGCTCGCAATGACAGAATATTATTCTTCTGCGGTTTGATTCTTTGGGAACATGTACTTGAGGAATTCGGGGAATACCGCGCGCCAGTACATTTCTTTATGCAGACCCTTGTCATAGACTTTGACCACGATCTTGTCTTCTGGATAGCCGATCTTCTTCAGATTAGAGGGCATATCCTGAGCGCCTTTGAGCAGGAATTGCTCCAGCTGATCGGCGCTTGAGTTGCCGCAGTAGATATAAATGAAGGGATAACCCGCGGAGAAGTCTTTCTCAGCGAGATACTTATCCCATGTCGCGTTGTCGAAGAGTCCGAACGCGGGGGAGAGAGCGCCGATGGTGCCGAACTTCTCGGGATGCTCCATGCCGATATAGAAGCACTCGATACCGCCCGAGGAGGAGCCGCAGATCGCGTTGTGCGCGGGATCGGTATAGACGTTGTAGTTTTCCTCAATATAGGGCACGACGACGTCATAGACGAATTCGCAGAATTCGATGCCTTTGCCGTTGTCATAGCTGTCCTGGGTGCTCTTGCCGAGGTTGGGCGTGAGCTCTTCATCGCGGAAGACGGGAGGGTTCTCAATACCGACGATGATACATTTGTTAGCGGATTCTTTCATCATGCCTCTGACCGCTTCCGCTACGCCCCAACTGCCGGTGGCAGTCGCCGAAGGATCAAAGAGGTTTCCGGCGTCGGTCATATAGATGACGGAGTATTTCTCTTCGCTGTTTTCGTCATAGTCCTCGGGAACCCAGATATCGATCTCTTTCTTCCTGTTATTCTCATAGTCGAATCGCTCCCACTTGTATGTGGGCGCGTCGTTGACGCCTTCGTAGGTGAAGGGCATGAACTCGTGAGGACCGAGCTCCCATCCGTTGACATAGTCGTTGAACGCAAGTTCGGGTGTGACTCCTTTTTCGCTGTAGGTGATGATCACGCGGTCGAATTTTGCGGTATCTCCCTCACAGGAGAATATAGCGGCGTCGTCATCGCTTTCGAGCTTCTTTGCTTCTACAGTCTCGCTGTCGCCGGTGTCGGTCGAGAGGAAGGTGACCTCGATGCTCTCGTGCTTGCCGTCGTCTTTGATATACAGGGTGTGCTTATTTGCGCTGTCCGCGCTGTCTGTGTTCTTTGTCGAAGAACATGCGGCAAAGCTGAAGACAAACACGATTGTCAGTAATAAACAGATGATCTTTTTCATGTTTTCCCTCTTCTCATTTGTTTTTTTCATTGTATCACACTGAGTAACAGAAGAAAAGCGGTTTTGCAAAAGTTTTACAGAAAAAGAGAATCCGAAAAACGGATTCCCCTTGGATAATAATAGGATAGTTGTCAGCATATAATTACTCGGACGCTTCAAGCTCATTGATACAGCTTTCGCACACCGTCTTTCCCTTGAAGGATCTGAGGTTGTCCTCACTGCCGCAGAAGGTACAGCTCTCGGTATATTTTCGAAGGATGATCGCGTTGTCGTCGGTGAAGATCTCTATCGCGTCGTCACAACGGATGTCAAAGCTGTCTCTGAGCTGTTTGGGAATGACGATACGTCCTAACTTGTCGATTCTGCAAAGATGTCCCGCTCGTTTCATGGCAGTCATGTCCTTTCTGTTGATCTGTTCGTATTTTACCAAAAATTGCTAAATTTGTCAATAAGATTTATTATTCGACCGAATACGAGGTGACGTATGCTCTCTTATATATTTGCGGGGATGATCCTCATTTCGCTGATTTTTGCCGCTGTGACGGGGAATATGGCGGAGCTCTCCTCCTCGGCGCTGGATTCGGCGAGCGAAGCGATCACGCTGATACTGAAGATGTGTGGCGGCTTATGTATGTGGTCAGGCGTGATGGCGATCGCGAAGGACGCCGGGCTGACCGAGAAGATGTCTAAGATATTCGCTCCGCTGCTGAGAAAGCTCTTTCCTGACATCGACGAAGGCTCCGACGCGTTCTCTTATATCTCAATGAATATCAGCGCAAATCTCTTAGGGCTCGGCAACGCCGCCACGCCGCTCGGACTCTCGGCGATGAAAGAACTCAGAAAGAACTCCATTGATGACAGAGCGACGGACAGCATGGTGACTTTTGTGGTGATGAATACCGCGTCGATCCAGATGATTCCCACCACCGTAGCGGTGCTCAGAAGAAGTTACGGATCCTCTTCGCCCTTCGATGTGATTTTCTGCGTATGGATCTCCTCCGCGCTGGCGCTTATGGTTGGACTGTGTGTCGTGAAGGTGGGGAACAGGTTTTCAATTAGGAATTAGGAGTTAGGAATTAGGAATTATAGGCGGGATACCCGCACCTGATTGGTAATTGTCATTCAGAGGGAGCAACGCGACCGAAGAATCCCCTTGTTATTAGTACTGTCTGATAAATGACTCTCAATGCGAACGGTCGTAATAGGAAGGGGATTCTTCGACTAAACGCTTCGCGTTTTGCCCTACGGGCACCGCTCAGAATGACAATTCCTAATTCGATTTACGGAGGTGTCATAAATCGACTATATCATCCCCGCGCTGATCGGGGCGGTGGTTCTGTACGGGATCATCAAAAAGGTGAATATCTTTGAGAGCTTCATCGGCGGCGCGCGGGAGGGGCTTCATACCGTCTATATGGTCGCACCGGTGATGATCGGGCTGCTGCTTGCGGTCGGAATGGTCAGAGAGAGCGGAGCACTTGACTTCGTCACAGAAAAGCTCAGACCGCTTTTTGAGAAGCTCGGATATCCGACTGAACTTGTGCCGATGGCATTGCTCAGACCCGTGTCAGGATCGGGCGCAACGGCGCTGCTCACCGATATTTACGAGAACTTCGGCGCGGACAGCTTCGTCGGTAGGTGCGCTTCGGTGCTGGCAGGCTCCACCGAGACCACCTTCTACGCCGTGACCATGTACTACGGCGCGGTGAATATCAGAAACATCCGCCATACGCTTACAGCGGCGCTCGCGGCGGATGTGACGGCAATGGTGATGTGTGTGGTGACGGTGAGTTTACTAATGAGTTAGCGGAATCTCGCCATGCTTTTCATCAACGCCTTGGGATTAAGAGGGATCAGCGGATAGAGGAAGCTCTTGCCCGAGATCGTGCGGTTTGTCAACAGTAAAGCGAAGATCAGGACAAGCCCCGCGATAAATCCGATGATATTGAACAGATAAGTGAACGTCAGAAGTCCGATCCTGAGAAACTTCAGCGAGTATCCTAATTCAAAGTTGGGCAGGGAGTAGTTTGCAATGGTCGCGAATGACATATACAGCGTCGCTCCTGTTGTGAACCATCCCGCGTCGATGGCGAACTGCGAGAACGCGATCGCGCCGATGATGCCGAGCGCGGAGGTCAGCGACGACGGGGTGTGCAGAGAAGCAAGCCTGAGTCCGTCAATACCGATCTCGATAATGATCAGCTGCCAGAACACGGGGATGTTGACAGGCTCCGTTTGCAGGACAAATTGAAACATCTGCGGTACATAGTCGGGATTTTGCAGACACAACAGCCACAGCGGGGTGATCAGCACCGAGGCGATGGAGATCAGATACCGTGAAATACGGATATAGGTTCCCGTTACGGGCGGGAAGTAGTAGTCATCCGCTTCGTCGAGGACGTCAAAGATCGAAGTGGGGATCAACAGCGCCGAAGGAGAGTTATCCACTAATATCACGATGTTTCCTTTCAGGCATACCGCTGATGCGACGTCGGGACGTTCGGTATATTTCACCTTGGGAAAGGGATTGAGCCAGCGCTGTTTGACCAGCGCTTCGATCAGCGACTGCTGATTCATCCGCAGGGCGTCTGTTTTGATAGCGGAGATGCGTTCGATGATTTTTATTAGGAGTTTGTGATCCGCTTTGGTGTCCAGCCAGCATACGACAACGTCGGTTTTGGATGAGTCGCCGACACAGATCGCCTTGGTCAGAAAGTGCGGATCGCGGATCCTCCGTCTGAGCAGCGCGGTATTGAAGATCACGCTCTCGACAAATCCGTCTTTGGGACCTCGGAGGACCTTGTCGTCCTCGGCTTCTCCCGAAGTCCTCTGCGGATAGCCGCGCATATCCATCGAGATTCCGCCGAGTGTCTGAGAAGGAGTATTCCAGTCGACCAGCATTGTCGGCAGTCCCGAGAGGACGTTCCTCACCGCGAGGCTGATTTCATCGCATACGCTGACTTCCACCAGCGGAACGCAAAGCCTGAGAAAGCTCTCGGGCGTATCAAGTTTTTCGCCTTTTGCGTTGGAATAGAAGAACGCGAGCACCTTCTCGGTCAGCTCGTCGCGCACCAGTCCGTTGACATAAAACAACACCGCGTCCCTGCCTCCGAGGACGATCCGCCGCTCGATCAGGTCAAAGCATTTCGAAGCGTTCAGCGCATCGGACAGCGCCTTTCGTTTTTCTTCAAAAGTCAGCATCGTATCACTCCGTTGTCAAGTGGTATGTAACTGATCTACGGGTGGGAACGGTCTTGAACGTTTTGAAATAAACATACCTCTATCATCCCCAAAATGAATGCATTTATGATTTCATTTCCTTGAAAATAACCCGATTTTATGCTGAGAGTTGTTGAATGGCGGATTGAAATATGATACAATATCTATAAATCCAACGGGGAGTATGTGTTATGGGAAAGAAATCTATCAAAAAGGATAAAACTATCTATCAGATCGTCAGAGAGGAACTGGGACTCAGTCGGGCAGAAGCGACAGAGTATATTCCTGATAATCCTGTGTTTCCGGGAATGTCGGGTATCACGGAAAATATGCTGGTGAAAATGGAATCCGGAACCACCACTATCCAGCCGGGCGATGTAGTTGCCATGGCAAAAAGATATAACTGTCCCGAACTGCGCAATCATTATTGTTGTTATGACTGCGAGATCGGAATTATGGATGCTCCGAAAGTTACCTTTAAAACAGACGTTCACGAAATTCTGGTTAATATGGCAGTTTCTCTCAGAATCGTTAACCATAACAAGATCAGGCTGATGGAGATTTTGCAGGATGAAAAGGTAACACTGGATGAGATTGAGGAGTTCAATGCCATATCAAAAGAGCTTGAGCATATATCGATGACCATTGAAGCATTGCAGCTTTGGTGTGAAAAAATGAAGATTACAGCAAAAGAATAAGGGTATTTTATTAAAATGCGTTTCGCGTATGGCGAAGCGCTTTTTATTTTGCCGTTTTGAGTAAAACTGATAGGTTTATCTTGCTGTTATTGTTATTTCGAAGAATCTCATTTCTGAATATAATATATCCATAATCTCTTAGGAGATTAACAGATTGGAGGTGATAGCAATGACAGCAAGAGAGAGAATTCTCGCGCTGAAATACCTTGAAAAGCAGAATCGCAATCCTGATTTTGCAAGACGTCTCGGCGTTGGGGTCGCTATGACTGAAAACCATAAACAAGAAAGGAGGCAGAATCAAAAAAGCAAATCCACTATCAGAACACACTAAATTCAAACGATTAATTAAAGGAGGTCATTCTATGTTATTATCAGAACTTAGTGTATTACTTGAACCGGAGAAAGAATATCAGAAATCCCAAACAGAACTCTGTACGAAAATGGTATATCTCCTCGGTGTTCCGTGGGACTTGTGTAAACATTACTATGAAGGAAATGAACACTTGTTTCAGAAATTAGATTTGAATACCGACGCAAGGGTAATGCGTGCTTTGTGCAGTCTTCGCTCCAGTCTGATGCTTAGTTTTAAGAAGATCAGGCACTCGATTAAATACGATCTGAAGGGACTGGGTGATTTGGAGTGGTGTAAAGAAGATGTTAGAATCCTTGCCAAAGAAGATATTTATATTGAAAAATCCAGTTGCGATGTTCACGCATATATCGCGGATGTGAACAGGCTGATTGCCGAAAGGATCAATACGATTCGCAATCTCTTTCCGGAATGGTTGAACTGGGAATATGTCAAGTCGCTCTTCTTGATGCCCAAAGGGCAGAATATTAAGAGCATACATAAAGAGTCGTTAAAATTCAGCTGTAACAGATCATTATATCCCTATAAAAAATATATTAACTGGGATCCGTATGACGTCGGAAACATTTTGATCAGTGACAGCAAATTCGCAAAAATTCTTTATGATATCAACGATGACTATTTTGACGATTATTCTAAGGTGTTGGACGCGAAAGAATCCGATGTTAAGAACATCTACGATTTTATCAACGAAAGCGATTCCGTTCAGTTGTTTGTAGACTGCGAAAACAGTGATGTTTTTAAATTGGCGTCGGTGTTGAAGCAGTTGGACAGTACCGAAACGCAAAAGATTGACAAGATCGTTCTTTATGACGGCGTCTATACATCAAGCGCGTGGAGATATCTTGAACTGATCACGGATATTCCCGTTGAATATGTTGCTACCGAGCGTGTCAAAGCAGAAAAATCGTTGGTGGATGTCAAACTGACAATGGGAATCTCACAAGCGTATTATCGTGATAATATCTCATCCTTTATCTTGCTTTCTAGCGATTCCGATTTCTGGGGTGTGATTTCCTCAATGCCTGACGCCGGATTCCTCGTGATGGCTGAAAGAAGCAAGTGCGGTCCGGATTTACAAAAAAAGCTCGAAGAGAATAAGATATTTTACTGCTTCATAGATGATTTTTGTTCAGCCAATATTACATCTTTTAAAGAAGACGTCATCAGTATCGCGTTTGAAGATGAGATGGATAAGCTGTTAGAGGCAAACGCTAAAGCGATCATGGATCAGATCTATCATCAACTCTGGATAGACGCATCTGAGATTGAGAAACAAAGCATCTATAACAAGCTGATTAAGAAGCTGACGCTGAACATTGATAAGGACGCGAATATGCGGATCAGACTATCGGCATAAATAGCTTGTTTGCTGAAATCGGTAAAAAGTGATCTTTATTTGACCGAACCGGTTATATATTGATGAAGTATCTTTAAGTATAATTATGTCAATGAAATTCAAAAAGAAAGGAGGTGAAAAGATGGCAATCCGTAAAGTCAGAAGTGACTGCAGGGTTGGTACCTTTGAAAAAACCAGAGGTATTCCCGCTGGATCAATCCGAAATCCTAACGGCAGAGACGCGCGAAGTGACAAGAAAATCAGTTCTTTGCGTAGGGATTATTCCAAAAAGAAAAAGTAATAAAATACAATACAATAATAAAAACTGATGTTTTAAAAGAAAGGAGGTTAACCCATGAATAAATTTGTTGTTTTAAAATGGGGATTACTTATTCTAATTATAGCTTATATAGTTTCCCCTTGGGATCTCTGTCCCGGTCCTATTGATGATATTATTATCGCTATTATGGGCGCAATTGTTGAACGGAAATTAATAATTCCTCGTGCTTGAGTTAGAGACTGAAAAAATAGATGTTCGGAGCCTATGATCCGTTACAATGTCGTTTCATAGGCTCTGAAGAAAAAATTAATTAGCAAAAAATTGTTTATTGTTTTTAAATAATTATTCACTATATGAAGGAGATGAATATGAAATGAAAACCCTTTATACAACCAACGAATATAAAGGTTATGGTAAGCAGAATTATTACCATAACGAATATCGCATTGATGGTGATATGGTAACAAAACATAAAAGCCGTCGCCAGAAAATCTTTGACGGTAAGGTGAATAATTGGGAAACAGACGAAAAGTGGGTTGAATCTTGGAATAAGAACGATTCCGCTTTGCCAAAATGGCTGCGTAAATTATTATAATCAGTTATTCCCTTTGCCATCAGATATAGAAAAATCCAGAAACGGAAAAGTTATGCTGACAGCATAACTTTTCCGAAAAGGATTATGATATGATTATCTCATCGCATAAAACCCTTGTTATAAAGTCCGAGCATACAAAAAGCTATGTATTAAGAATAAGAAAGGAGAAATATTATGAAAGACTGGGATTATGCTAATATGTCCCGAGCAGCAAAGGAAGCAGGTGGACCGAAAGAGTATTATGAAGCCACTTATGAAAGTGGGCGATCGAAAGGTCATTTGGAGATGGCTCCTGTGATTGGCCTCGCAATCTTTTTAGGATACATCGTAATTCCTAATACCCCTAAATTCTTTAGGTGGAGTTATAAGAAGATATCTTGTTGGATTCAAAAGAAAAGGGATCTAAAAGAAACGACAGATCTTGTTGAAGAAATCGAATCTGAAGATGTTGAAGAATTAAAGACTAATTAATATTTTGAAAGGAGGTGCTATTATGTGCGTGCGTACCAATAGCGATTTGTTAATGGGTATGGTCTCCGTGACCGATAGACCGGAAACAGAAAAAAACGAGATCAGCTCTAACGAAGTGTTTAGCTATTATATCCCGGAAGGCTGTGCCGCATGCGGTGGTCCTTATCCCTATTGTGTTTCGAGTTGTCCTATGTTTGATGACTAAACAAATGGATCCCTTGATGCAAATACCGCATCACGGGATCCCCGCAAAACAATTCCGAAAACAACTCTTGTTTAACTCTATCATTACAGCAAAGCAAGACAAATTATCAATATCCCCTTGCTCGGAACTGCCGCATTTTATTAGCAACCTCCTTTCTTTATGCTAATGATTTCTGTTAGTGCGGCACTATTCGGGCAGAAGAACAGCAAGCACGGCGTAACAACCGTGCTTGTTTTATTTTGATAGTATCGGTGAAGAACCCGAAATAAAAGGAGTCACAATGGAAATAACGTTCGGAACGGTCAAGACCGTTCCCTACAGTTATAATAAAACTATCATCTCCCAAAAAATAATTTTTATAAATTTTTCAGAAGTTGCATAAAAGTATGCAACTTTTTTTGTTTTATCGCTATAGGTGACGGGCTGATGTCGATCGACCCGTCTGAGATTAGAACAGTGAGAGGGAGAAAATGAAGAAGCTTTCCGGTATCGAAAAGAACTTTTGCCGGCTGTATGCCGAATCATGCGACGCGCAGCTCGCCGCGAGAGAGGCGGGTGTGCGTGATCAAAGCCGCGCGGGAATGATGCTTTATCAGGATGAGGTGATCGATGAGATCGTAAGGATCCTGAAAAAGCGCAGAGAGATGATGCTCTTGCTCTGTGAGAATGCGATGATGCGTATCATCATGTCGCCCGCGGCGGACGCGCTCCGTCTGGCGCGTGGCGAGATCGCCTTTCGCGACGACGCGGAGCTTCGTGGCGTCTCGGAGTACAAGTGTACGGATAAGGGATCCGAGGTACGGTTCTTTGACAAGGTCAAGGCGTTTGAAAAGCTATGTGATTTGATTGAGCTTGAGCGTGATTCATCAGAGTCGGGTCTTCTGAGCGCGCTGGCGCTGGGCGCGAAGGCGCTATCCGGGA
Organism: uncultured Ruminococcus sp.; assembly: GCA_964588105.1. GTDB lineage: Bacteria > Bacillota > Clostridia > Oscillospirales > Acutalibacteraceae > Ruminococcoides. The sequence continues at coordinate 12,537 of CAZPOG010000014.1, forward strand.
TCGGAGATGATCAGGGTGAATTATAAGCCTTTTTCCGAAAAACAGCTCAAAGCGCTTTTATGGTGGCGCGACGGGTCTCCCTACAGCGGCAAAGACGCACTGATCTGCGACGGTGCCGTGCGATCGGGAAAGACCCTGTGTCTGTCTTTATCCTTCGTCTTATGGGCGATGCTGACGTTTGAAGATTCCTCCTTTGCAATGTGCGGCAAAACCTTAGGCGCTTTGAGACGCAACGTGATCACACCGCTTTTGACAGCGCTTTGTGAACTGCCGATCCGGATCACGGATACGGTGTCAAAGAATCTGCTGACCCTGTCTATGATGGGCAGGGAGAATCGCTTCTATCTTTTCTCGGGAAAGGACGAGGGCTCCGCCTCTCTGATCCAGGGGATCACCCTGTCGGGCGTGATGTTCGATGAGGTGGCTTTGATGCCCCGATCCTTTGTGGAGCAGGCGCTTGCCAGATGCTCCGTGCAGGGCTCGAAATTCTTCTTCAACTGCAATCCCGAATATCCCTCTCACTGGTTCTACAGAGAATGGATACAAAAGCGTGATAAGAAAAACGCCGTGTATCTTCACTTTACCATGGATGACAACCCATCCCTATCCGATCAGATGAAACAACGCTACAGGTCGCTCTACGCGGGCGCGTTTCAGCGGCGGTTTATCGACGGAGAGTGGGTGAGTGTGTCGGGCGCTGTCTATCCTTTTATGGACAGTCCTCATATGTACCGCCAAAGACCTTGTGAGCCTATGGACGAATACTGTGTCTCCTGCGATTACGGCACGGTAAATCCGACGTCGATGGGCTTGTGGGGACTTAAAAGTGGTATATGGTACAGGATCGACGAATACTACTACGACTCCAAAGCGGAGCATTCTGCCAGAACCGACGAAGAGCACTACAAGGGTCTGGAGGAGCTCGCGGGGGAGAGAAAGGTTAAAGCGGTCATCATTGATCCGAGCGCCAGGAGCTTTGCTGAGGTTATCAGAAGACACAAGAAATATGAGGTCATTCCTGCTGAGAACTCGGTGATAGACGGGATCCGCAAGACTTTCTCCGCCTTAAAGGAAGGACGGGTTGTGATTTGCGACCACTGTAAGGACGCTATCAGGGAATTTTCGTTGTACAGGTGGGACGAGAACAAAAACAGCGACGCTGTGATAAAGGAGAACGATCACGCGATGGACGATATCCGCTATTTTGTATCCTATATCGAGAGCGGCGCCGACGAATTCTCGGCGGCTGTCGCTTTCAGGTAAGAGGAGGGAAAGATGGGATTATTCTCAAAAAGAAATAAAAAAGAACCGGCAGCGGTCCAGACGCTCCCTGCCGCCTACCGGTCGCATCCGTTCTCGGCGATATCCTCCTATCAGCCGCTGTCGGGATGCGAGATCGAGCTCTATGAGAGCCTGCGCGAAGCGGTACCGATCATCGACGCCGCGATCAGCAAGCTGGTCAGACTCATTGGTACCTTCGATGTAAAATGCGAGAGCGCTTCAGCGCAGCGTCTGCTAAATGACTTCTTGAAAAACGTTCATGTCGACGGCGCGTCAAGAGGGATCTATCAGTACATCTATACTTACTTTGAACAGCTTCTGACCTACGGTACCGCCGTGGGCGAGACGGTACTGACCAAAGGCGGAAGTTCTGTCGCGGCGCTGTATAACGCAAGTCTCAAGGATGTTGAGATCGTACAGGGCGACAGCCCTTTGGAGCTTCTGGTATGCCGCAAGGGAGCACGGTTTGAGAAAGACGTCTGTGAGAATCAGGGCTTGATCTCGCTGAGCTTTCTCAACCCCAAGGCAGGAGAGCCTTACGGCTCGTCGGTACTGCGTTCGCTGCCCTTTGTCAGCTCGATCCTGCTCAAGATCTTCCAGTCGATCGGGCAGAACTTCGAGCGCGTCGGCAACATCCGATTTGCCGTGACCTACAAGCCCTCGTCCTCGACCTCCGCCTCCTTAGGCAAACAGAGGGCGCAGGAGATCGCGAAGGAATGGTCCAAAGCGATGCGCGAGAGCGACAGGGTATGCGACTTCGTTTCTGTCGGCGACGTAGACATCAAGGTGATCGGCGCGGATAACCAGATTCTCGACTTTGACGTTCCGATCCGGCACATCACCGAGCAGATCGTCTCCAAGCTGTCGGTACCGCCCTTTATGCTGGGGCTGTCATGGTCAACGACCGAGCGTATGAGCACCCAGCAGGCGGAGATTCTGATGAGCGAGCTGCAGTATTACCGCACGCTGCTCGAACCGGTGATCACAGGGATCTGCGAGACCTTCCTCAGGCTCGAGGGATATCTCGAGGACTGTGAGGTAGTATGGAGCATTATCAACCTGCAGGATGAGACAGAACTTGCCGCTGCGAAACTGCAAAACGCGCAGGCGGATCAGATCTTACACGAAATAGGACAAGTAAGTGAAACAGACGGAGGTGAAGTATGAAACAGGGACAGATCATCAAAAGCATCAACCATGTTGACGAAAAGTGGGAGATGGAACTCGTCAATCTTTATTCTCGAAAAGAATTAAGTTTAGATGAAGTCTATCTCTTCTCGGTCGCCTTATGTGATAACGAGATCGACAGGGACTTCGAGATGTTCTCTGTCGAGTCGCTTGAGAAGCTTTCTGAGCTGTTTGTCGGCAAGACCGGTATCATCGATCACAACCCCAGCGCGAAGAACCAGAAGGCGCGCATCATCTCCTGCTCTGTTGAGCCGGTGGAAGGTAAGAAGAATCGCTTCGGCGAGGATTATTGTCGTCTGGTGTGCAGGGCGTACATCTTAAGAAGCGAGGAGAATCGTCCGCTGATCGATCAGATCGACGCGGGGATCATCAAAGAGGTATCTGTCGGCTGCAGCGTCAAAAGTACGGTTTGTTCCGTATGCGGCGAGTCCATCCATTCTCCGCTTTGCGCTCACCGCAAAGGAGAGGAATACAGCGGCAAGCTGTGCTGCGGTATCCTGACGGATCCTGTGGACGCTTATGAGTTCAGCTTTGTCGCCGTCCCCGCCCAGAGGAACGCGGGCGTTATCAAATCGCCCCTTAACAGAAAGGAAATGAATATGCAGGAAAAACTGAAAAACGTGCAGTCGGGAGAGAGCGTTACCTTCTCTTATGATGAGTGCGAGGCGCTCAAAGCGTATCTCTCTTCATTAGAGAAGAGCGCTGCCGACGCCGAAGCGTACAGAGAGCAGTTGAAGAAAGAACTGATCAAAAAGTTCTCTCCGTATTTTGCCGCTCTGAGCGCGAAGACCGCCAAAGAGATCACCGATCTGCTCTCCGCGTCTCAGATGAGAGAGCTGTGCGACGGTTTTTCGGTAACGCAGAAGAGTGCGCCGAAGCCGATGCTTTCTCGATCTTATGACGCAGGAGAGTCTGCTCGAATGACACAATTCACGATTTAACCAAGGAGGATAAAATGGATATCAACTTTAACGGATTTAACGAAAAGGTACTCACCTTTATGGCGGACAACACTGTCACTGAGGGTTGTCTGGTTACGATGGACGAGTCCGGCGCCGTCACCAAGGCGTCTGCCGACGGCGGTTTCATCGGCGTATGTCTGAACGTTCGCAACGGCTTTGCCGCGGTACAGGTGGAAGGCTATGCAGAAACCGATCTCACCGGAGAGGTCAGCGTCGGCGACGCGATTCTTGTCGCTGCGTCTTCCGGTGTAAAAGCCGCAGAAGAGGGCAAGTCCTACCGCGTGATCTATGTCGGTACGGGCGTTGTGGGCTTTTTGCTCTAAGAAAGGAGAACCGATATGGCTAATTATGAAAACATCACACTCGAGAAGGGTATGTATCAGCACAGAGGCGGCATGACCGCCGCTTTAGAGAGCATTGACCCTTCTATCAACTACAAAGGCACCGAGCTGGAGGGCTTAGACGCGTTCTCCCGTCAGCTCAAGCGTTTTGACATCAGGGTATCGGGCGCAGGCTCGGATACCGTGGAGAAGTTCTTTCAGACTTCCAACTCCGCGGCGCTGTTTCCCGAATATGTCAGCCGCGCGGTCAAGCAGGGTATCGAAGAGGCGGACGTCCTCTGTGATATCGTCGCGACCGTGACAAATATCGACGGTATGGACTACCGTTCGATCTACTCCACTCCGTCCGATGACGACAAGAGCCTCAAGAAGGTAGGAGAGGGCGCGTTTATCCCCACTACTACCGTCAAGACCGGCGATCATCTGGTCAAGCTCATCAAGCGCGGCAGAATGCTGGTCTCTTCCTATGAAGCGCTTCGTTTTCAGAGGATCGACCTCTTTACCGTCACCTTAAAGCAGATCGGCGCATATATTGCAAGAGCGCAGCTCAATGACGCGGTTGACGTCCTGATCAACGGCGACGGCAACTCCAACGCCTGTCCTTATTTCGCCACAGCGACAAGCGGCGCGATCACTTATGCCGATATGATCAAGCTGTGGAGCAAGCTCGCGCCCTATGAGCTCAACGTGATCTTAGCGCCTACTTCCGCGATGACCAAGATCTTGGCTCTTTCTGAGATGAAAGACGCGACCGCGGGACTCAACTTCCACTCTACCGGCAAGATGATCACTCCTCTGGGAGCAAATCTGATCCACACCGCCGCTATCACCTCTGACTTAGTCATCGGTCTGGACAAGACCTGTGCCTTAGAGATGGTCAAGGCGGGCGAGGTCATGACCGAGTACGACAAGCTGATCGACCGCCAGCTTGAGCGCGCGGCGATCACCTGTATCGCGGGCTTTGCCAAGATCTTCACCGGCGCTTCTTACAAGATGACCTACTAAAGGAGGGATAGAGTGAGTCTGAATGAACTGATCAAACGATTTTTGCTGGTATCGGGATTACAGAAAAAAGATGTTTCTCTGTATCTTCCCGTGCTGATAGACGCGAAGACGCTGTTTGAGGAGAAGACGCAAGATCGTTCTCTTACTGACGCAGAGCGAAGAAGGCTCACTCACGCCTGTGCCGTGTATGCCTTCTATAAGGTTTCGCTGTATAATAACGCGGACGCGCTGACTTCCTTTAAGGCGGGCGACGTTTCCTTCTCTGTGGAGAGTCTGAGAGAACGCGCTTCTCTGCTCTGGGAGAAGGAACGCGCCTCCATAGGAGATCTGATCCGATTCTCCGACGACAGCTTCTCCTTTATGGGAGTGAGAGTATGAAGATCAGACAGATCATCCGCGACGCCCTGCGGCACTACGGCGAAGAGGTACAGCTGACCACAACAGAGGGCAGCCGGACTGCATGGGCGATGATTACGTCGCTGCGGCGCAAGCACCGCCTCTATCTCGACGAGAGCAGAACTGACCCCGGCGTATTTGACGGCTCCTATCGTCACTATATCGGCGAGCCTGACGCGCCGCTTAGTGAGGGAGACGAGGTCGTCTTTCGAAAGAAACGATACGCGGTGGTGATCAGCGAGAGATACGACTCCTGCGGCGAAGTGATCTATATCTGGGCGATCCTAAAGCCCGTCAAGGAAAGGATGGATGAATATGAGGACTCTTGATACAAGATGCGACAGCCTGACCAAGGCGGTCAAAGAACATCTAACGGATCAGAGCGTGGTATTCATCCACGCCTTTTCCGCAGAGAAGATCCAGTTTCCGCCGAACAAGTTTCTTGTCAGCGTGTCGCTCAATGAGATCGGTGAGGAAAACTATGTCGCGGATCCGGGCGGTATCATCCGCGCGTCGCTGACCTATCGTGTCTACGCGCCGCGTGATACGCATGAAGCAAAACTGTGTCAGCTGTGCGAAAACCTTTCTCAGGCAATCTGCGCTAAAGGTTGCGGGGTCGTCGATACGGTCAGCATATCAGGCGTGTCTTATGATACCAAGGCGCGTTGTATGTATCGCGAGATCAAGACCCGTATATCCTATCCGAAAGAGGTGATCCTGTGAGTGAGAATCCGAAAAGAGGCAGAGAGTTTCTGCTCTATATCAACCGAAAAAAGGCGCGCGGCGTTCTTTCTTTGCACATAAAAAAGAATACCGAGCGCCGTCAGCTCAAAGAATACTTATGTGAAACGCCTTATCTGACCCCTGTCAAAAGCGTAACCTATCGGATCACGATATCCGCACTGCTGCCGCTTTACGGTATCGGTGACGAGCCGTTTGTTCTGATGTTATCACGAGGGGAAGATCAAGAGCGTTATGAGAACTGTATGCTGACAGAAAAGAAAGAGGAGATCACTCCCGATGAATATACCAAGTTCACCTATGTTATTGAATCAACAAAACGAAGAAAAGGAGGACGCCCCTGTGGAGTATAACGACTATGAAGAGATGATTCGTGAAATGACGTCAATCGCCGACGCGGATCGTCTGTCCCGTCTGCTCGAAGAGGACGCGAGAAGATATGATAAGAGCTTCTGTGACGACAGAGAGGCGGGCAGGATATGAGACAGTGTCAAATGCGCTTTGCGGGGTATACCTGGCGGCATAATCCCTATAAGCTATCGTTTCACAGCGAGAAGAATATCATCGAGCTGCTGCCTCCTTTTTCTTCGTCCGATATCAGGACCTTTTCACAGAAGCCCTGTGTGATCAAGGGCGAGGGAGAGCTTTTCGGTGAGGATTGTATCGAGCAGTATATCCGGCTCAAGACGCTTTTTTCACAGCAGGAGGAAGGCGTGCTCTCCATCGAGGGCGCGGGAAGCTTTTATGTGGCTTTTGTCAGCCTCTCCATGCTCAGCGAGCCAAAAGACAATCTCCTGTCTTATTCCTTTGCGTTTCGGCAAAAGCGTTTTGAAAAAACAGAGATCACCGAAGAAGAGTATGTGACCGCAAACGCGGATGAAACCTTGTGGGATATCGCGTTTCACCGCAATATGACGGTGGAGGAGCTGATAGGGCTTAATCCGCAAATCCGCTTCTTCGATGAGCTCAGAGAGGGAGAGAGGGTGAGAGTATGCTGAGATTTGTGTTTGAAGACGTAAGAGGCAACAGCGTAATTATGGATCGTCCGCTGTGTGTGAATATCACACAGGAGAGAGACGTTCCCGCGGACTGCGTGAGCGCATTGTTCGATCACAGAGACTGTGCGGAGCTTTGCTCGTTTCATATCTTCTGCGACGGGATGTTGGTGTTCAAGGGCGTTGTGGATGAGCAGGAGAGGATCGTTTCCTCATCGGGCGCGTTTCTGAAGATATCCGGACGCTCGCTCGCGGCGCTGCTGCTCGATAACGAGAGCGTACCCGTCACCTATCATCACCCGAGCGCGGGAATCATCTATGAGAAGCACGTCAAGCCGTTTTCCATCGTGACAAGCGGCAATCCCGACCGCACCTATTACTCCGATCTGGTGATCACCAAAGGGGAGAGCAACTGGCAGGCGCTCTCGCGGTTTTGTCAGAACTGTATGTCAAGCGTGCCGCGTATCTCGGGAAGAGGAGAATTGTTCTTTGAAGGCGAGGAGAACGAGAAGGAAGTGATCTTCTCGGATACCGACGGAGACATTCTCTACCAATCGATCGAAGAAAGAGTCCGCCGCTGTGAGGAGATCTCTTGTGTGAACATCAAGGTGAGCAACGCCTCCGGCTATCACGCCAAGGTGGAGAACGCCGACGCGCTGGAGCGGGGGATCGTCAGAGAGCGTTATCTCAACGCCGTACTCACCGAAACGCCGATGAACCGCGCCGATACGCTGATCAAAAACGGCAGACAGAAAGGCTATCGTATCAAGCTAAGATGCTCCGGCAGACAGCTCGATCTCTTGGGAGCGTCGGCAGAGATTCGCGACACTGTGATAGGAGAGATCCGTGATCTCTTTGTCAGCGCGCTGTACTATCGGCTCTCTCCGAACGATGAGAGCACCTATATGATTCTTAAGAGGAGGAACGCCTGATGTGGGTATCACAGTATTTAGCGGCTAATTCTTTTTCGGATCCCAAAGCGGCGGTGGGAGAGGTAGCGTCCTCTTGCTCCGGCGAGAGCGCCGTGCGCGCGTCCAACGAGTATTTCGGGATCAGAGCGCTGTCGCCCTACGGCGTATCCAGTGTTCCTCCTAAAGGATGCGATTCTATCGTTATTCACACCGACCGCGGTGACTATCTGCTCAGCGTGATGGAACGCAATCCTTCTTTGTCACAGGGTGAGATCGAGCTGCGCTCCTTGGGAGGAGCGAGCATCGTACTCAAGAACGACGGCAGGGTGCTGATCAACGGAAGGGCGGTGGAATGATGGATCTCAGACTCAAAGATCATGACCTGTTTCTTGAGTCCGGCGTGTTTTCCTATGTCAAGGGGATCGACGAGGCGGCGCAGCGGGCATATATCGCCTGCACGGTAAAAAAGAACAGCTTTCTCTACGACAGGAACTTAGGAGCGGATACCTTATCGCTTGACAGGACAAGCCCCGATTATCAGAGGGCGTTACAGATGGCGCTTCGTGAGGCGATCTTCGCCGTACCCGATACACGGATCAGTGTAAAGTCGGTCAGAAATATCAAACGATCCTCCGTGGCTTTCATAGAAGTAGAAAGAAACGGAGAAACAAGAGAAATAGAGGTGATTACGGATGGAGAGTTATAACGCGATTTTTGAACGTATGAAAGAGAATTACGAGGAGCGCGCGGGATTTAGCATCAGCGATGAGTCCGATATCGCTATCAGGCTCAGGGTGCTGGCGGGCGAGATCTTCAAGCAGCAGCAAAACGAGGATTTTATCCTCAGACAGATGTTCCCGCTTACCGCGACCGGTGAGTATCTTGACAAGCACGCCTACAGCCGCGGGATCACGCGTAAGCCCGCCTTGAAAGCCTCGGGCAATATCCGCTTCTACGCAGAGCCCGATTACGCTGCGGATATTATCATCCCGCAGGGGACTGTCGTAGCGGACGAGAGAACTCTCAAGCGTTTTGCTACCGACCGTGAAGAAGTGATCAGCGCGGGAGAGGAGTACGCTCTTGTACCCATCACAGCTGTGGAAGCGGGCGCCGCGTCCAACTCGAGAGGCGGCAACATTACGATCCTTGTCACGCCGATCGCCGGAATACATAACGTCTATAACGGTATGGTATTCGTCAACGGACGCGACGAGGAGAGCGACGAGATGCTCCGTGAGAGGATCATCGACAGCTACCAAAATGTTTCAAACGGTACCAACGCCGCGTATTATAAGGCGTTGGCGATGTCGGTTGACGGCGTCTATTCCGCGGGCGCGGTCGGCAGAGTCAGAGGGACAGGCACCGTCAACGTGTATGTCTGCGCACAGGGAAATCCCGTCAGCAACACGGTTCTCTCACAGGTGCAGGAGCTGCTGGATGAACAAAGAGAGATGAACGTAGATGTGCTCGCCTGTCAGGCGGATCCGATCGATGTTTCTCTTTACATCATGCTAAAGCCTGTATCGGGCTACAGCTTCAGCGAAGTCAGCACAGCTTGCACAACGGCGCTGACCTCTTATATCAACTCCCGAGGTATCGGCAAAGACGTTCTGATGTCAGAGATAGCGGATATTCTCTATCACACCGAAGGCGTAGAGAATTATGACTTTCACCAGCTGTATCGCTTTGACTATGTTATATCCGATTCTCAGTACGCGCTGACGGACAGGATCACGATCGTTGAGGTGACATGATGAACGCTTTGACATCAATGAAAAAGAAGCTCAGTCCTCTGGGACTGTACCGGCTGGATCACAGTCACATCGAGGACGAGCTTTATGTTTATGCGCTGGAGCTTGACCGCATCAGAGAGGAGTCGGACAGACTGCTCAGAGAAATGTTTTTGAGCACAGCTATGGAAGAAGGGCTCTCCATGATGGAGCGGATGTTTTCCCGTCCGCACACACAGCTGTCCGTACAGACGCGTCGTGAGATGCTCCAAAAGCGTTTATGTCTCGGACTGTCCGACTTTACCTTGGAGGGGCTGAGGACGGCGCTTGACAGCTTTCATCTGTCCTATACGATATGCGAGTATCCTTCTTTGAATAAGCTGGTCGTGCTCGCGCAGGGGGATTATCCCGAGAACGAAGAGAAGTGGATCGAGAGTGAGGCGCAGAAGTTTGTGCCGCTGCACCTGGAGTTTCAGCTTGACTTCAACAGCCTGAGTTGGGAAGAGATAGACGGAAGGGATCTGACCTACGCTACCTTTGATAGCGAGAACCGCACCTGGAAAACGCTCGACAAGCTCAGAGCGTCAGATATTTAGAAAGGAAGATCATATGGCTTCAACCAACCATACCACGAATCTGGGACTGTGTCAGTGGTCGGCTTCGGACAAGCCCAAACGCGCTGACTTTGTCTCGGACAACAACATCATTGATACCGCGCTCGGCGGACATATTGCAAACACGACACTCCACCTTACCGCGGCGGAGAAGGCGAAGCTTAATGAGAGTTTTGTGATCAGAGCGTACGCCGGCACGGGTGAAGCAAGCCGCGCGATCACCGTGGATTTTCAGCCGAAATTCGCGCTGGTATATAAGAAGAATTCCCCTCCTGTATCCTACAGCTCGGGGAATATCATCATCAATTCTGCCGTCGCCGCTTACGGATCCGGCGGATCTCAGGGACTGGCGATCACCTCGACCGGTATCACAGTCTCCCAGACGTCTGCTACAGCAGGCGCGGCTGTCAACCTCAACGAAAACGAGGAACAGTACGTAGCGGTGATCTTTAAGTAAAGACAGGAAGGTTTTATCTTTCATACCGTTACATACAGCATAAAAAAGCAGGCTGCCATCAGGCAGCCTGTGATTTTATGTGCATTATTTTACTCTTTTCGGTAAATAGATCTCGTCCGTGTCGGAGCGGGGAGAGCTCTTGCGCCTGGGCGCGTAATTGTCGTCGGCGTAGTGACCTTTGGCCGCTTTCGGCGCTGACTGAGCAGGACGGGAAGGAGCGCTTCTGTGCGGATTTTCCGTTCTCTGGCGTTCCGCGGCAAGGCGTCGGTTGTTTCTCTTCTTTGCCTGCACGCTGGCTAAGATGAAGTAGAGAATGCCGAGGAAGGAGAGGCCTACCAGCGCGATGCCTACATACAGCATCCACTGGCTGTCATCTTCGGTTTTTTCATCCGTCTGCATCTGGGTGAAGTCCGTGGTTCCGGAAGCAGCTGCCTTGCTGTCATCGATTTCGATATCGCTCCACTGATTCGCTTCAAGATCTTTGTTATCGACGTCATCGGTATCATAGAGCGTGGTCCTATCGGTGACCGAACCGGCGGTGTCTTGGCCGCTGTTGCCGCTGCCGGTGTTATAAGAACCCTGATCGTCCTGAGAGCCGTTGTCGACATAGCCGGGGTTGGCGTAAGGGTCATAGCCGCTATCCCCGCTGCCGTAGTCATAGCCGGATCCGGAGTCGTTATAGCCGGAGTTGCCCGCGTCGCCTTGAGCTTCGCCGCTCGCGCCTGCGTCGCCCTGACCGTCGCCTGCGTTTCCCGCGTTTCCTGCGTTTCCTGCGTCGCCCTGGCCTTCGCCGGCGTTGTTATCGTTGCCACCGCCGTAATCACCGTAGTTTCCGGCGTCTTCCGCAGCATATACCGCGATACATGACATTCCGATAATCATCAAAAGCGCAAGTAGGATAGATATTATTCTTGTTGATAGTTTCATAGAATCACTTACCCTTTGACAATATAGTCAAATATAGTTTCAGACTAATGTTTTATGACTTTTTCTTGGTTTCTTCGAACATCTTCGGCTGATAGCCGTTGCATGCCGGGCTGACCGTTATGTCAAGATCTTCGGCGACCTGATCTAAGAGATCCTGCAGTTCTTCGTCCTTCATCTCGTGGAGAACGGTATCACGCTGGGTCTCATCGGCAAGATAGCTCTCGGTCTGGTTGGTGATAGGCTCTTTGTACAGGAAGTACATTACCTTGGTGTTGTCGTCTTCACCGACCGTGAGATAGGTGGCTTCGTTGTCGCCTAATTTGGAGAGTGCGTCTTTGAGTTCATCTCCGACGGAGGTGCCTTCTAAAGTCGCGATCTCCGACAAGGTGGGATCGGATTCGACATCGTCGTGAGCTGCCATATATGCGGCGATTACATCGTCATAAGAACCGCCTGCGGCGATCGTCTGCTGATAACCGGCTAACTCGTCGTTATACGCCTGAACCTCTTCTTCGGAGAGCGCAGTGTCAACGCTTTCGGTGGTTTCGTTGCCTTCTTCGTCGGTTGTGGGCTGTTCCTCGGTTTTGTAAAGCTTAACGGAGAAGTATTTGAAAGAGTAATAATTGTCATTAAAGAATGTTGCCAGATCTTCATCGGACACCGCTTCGGTACCGGAGGCCTCATACAGCGCCTTGAAAACTTCCGACTGCATAGCGGAGGTGTAGAAAGACGCGATATAGAAAGAGTCATAGCTTACGCCGATCGGCTCAAAGATCTCGGAGTAGGGGTTGAGGTACTGCTCGCCGTAGTACTGATAATACGGACCGTAGTCCCAGTATTCTTTCGCCTGATTCCGGTAGCCTTCCTCGGTAGCTTCGTCGATCGTACAGCCGAGCTCGTTGAACTCGTGATAGATTGCAAGGATTTGTCTGGTTTGTTCGTCGGCCTTGTCCTTGATCCACTCATCGGCTGTCGCGGTGACGTCATCGTCATCGGTGATCTCCATCTTCAAGAAAGACTTGTTGCCGTCGTAGGTGCCCGCTTCGCTGTCGTAAAGATCAGACTTCTGGGCAAAACCCTGCGCCTGGTTGTAAGCAGAGTAAAGATTGTAGATATACACTCCGATGGGGAGCTCTGTGTCTTCGCTCTTATAGCTGGTCTGGGGTGTGAGAGAGCAGGCAGCTAAAGAGACTACCATCATATTCCAAAATGGATGAGGAAGGCGTCAGCGCCATCAAAACCCTGGACGATATCGGC
>CAZPOG010000015.1:0-21595 GCA_964588105.1 uncultured Ruminococcus sp.
ATCGCATCCGGTGAGATCCCCACGGTCGAGCTGACAGAGATCTTCCGCCAGTCGATGCAAAGTCTGATCGTCAGATCCGCCCACCGTATTATCAAAGGAGAGATGCCCGATCTGAGCATACGGGATAACGACTTCTTCTTCATCCCGACAAGAAGCTATGAGGAAACGGCAAATCTCGTGACAGACCTCTGCGCTGTCAGGCTGAAAAACGCCTACGGCTATAATCTGCTCGACAATATTCAGGTGCTCTCCCCTTCGAAAAAGAACCTGCTCGGCACCTTTGAGACCAACAACCGTCTGCAAAACGTGATCAACCCGAAGAAGGGGAATTTCGTCAAGGTCGGTTACTATACCCTCTATGTCGGCGACAAGGTGATGCAGAGCAAAAACAACTATGACATCCTGTGGAAGAAGGATACCGGTGAAGCGGGCGAAGGCGTCTTCAACGGAGAGATCGGCGTTGTCAGTGAGATCAACACTGCGGCTAAGCTCTACAAAGTGCGTTTTGATGACAAAGAGGCGGAGTACGATTCAGAGACCGTCGCGGATCTCGAGCTCGCCTACGCCTGTACGGTACACAAAAGCCAGGGAAACGAGTTCGACTGTGTCGTGCTGCCGATGTACCGAGGCGCGCCTCAGCTGATGTACCGCAACCTGCTTTATACCGCCGTCACCAGAGCGAAGAAAATGCTTATTATGGTAGGCGATCCCAACGCGCTGAGAATGATGGTGGAAAATAACCGCCGTCAGCTGCGCTACTCCGCGCTAAAGGAATTTCTGATCAGAGAATAGAAGTCATTGTTTATGAAAAATAATTCTATCAAAGAAATATTAAGAACTGTTTCCGCGTTCTTCTTTCCCGAACGCTGTCCCTACTGTGCGGCGCTGATCGAGCCGGATGACATCTCCTGTCCAAAGTGCAACAGAAGCGTTCTCGGACAAGCGGTCACGATCCGACGCGGCGTGATCGGCTCGCGATGCGTCGCGCCTTTCTCCTATGAAGGAAGGGTCAGAAAGGCGATCGTCAACTTCAAGTTCTATGACATGCCGCAGTACGCGAGACCTCTTGCGGCGGTTCTGGCGAAAACCGTCAAAGAGGAATACCCCGTCGACGAGATCGACCTGATCACCTATGTGCCGCTGCACAAGAAGGATCTGATCAAGCGCGAGTATAACCAGTCGCAGCTCTTAGCAAATGAGCTGTCCGACATCTTCTCGATCCCCTGTGAGGAAACGCTCATCAAAACCAAATACACCAAGAAACAGCATAAACTAAATTTCTCTGAGAGAAAAAAGAATCTATCGGGAGCCTTCTCTCTTGTAGACAAGGAGCAGATCAAAGGAAAGACCGTCCTGCTGATCGACGACGTTATGACCTCGGGCAATACGCTCGCCCTGTGCGTCAAGAAGCTATACTCCGCAAAACCGCTTCAGGTATACTGCGCTGTGGTCGCCTGCGCCGCGGAGCATGAGCGAACAGAGAGAAAACAACCTCAAAAAGAGGAATGATTTGTCTGCCTTTGTAACATAGCTGTTACTTGCATAATAAGCAACGCTGTTATATAATGACTATGAAATCTACAATAAGCGAGTGATATAATGGATATTGCGTTAGATTTAGGCACCGCCTATACCAGACTGAGAACAAAAGACGAGGAGAACGCCATCAACGAGCCCTCCGTCATCGCGTATAACGCAGAGACAAATGAGATCCTTGCCTACGGAGAAGAAGCCTATCAGATGTACGGCAGAACCTCCTCCAAGATCAAGGTGGTATTCCCCTTGGAGGGCGGCGTGATCGCCGAGTCGGGACTGGTCGAAGAGCTGGTCAACATCTATATGGGAGAGGTATGCAAAAGCCGCACCATTATGCCCAGAGTCGTCGCCTGTATCCCCGGTGAGATCACCGAGGTGGAAAAGCGCGCGATCGTCGGCGCGATCTCGAGCTTCGGCGTCAGACGCGTTCTGCTGATCGAATCCTCCAAAGCTGCGGCGTTCGGCGCGGGACTGGACATCATGAGCCCTCACGGCGTGATGGTCGCCGATCTCGGCGCGGGCACCACCGATATCGCGGTGATGACCTTAGGCGGCGTTTCGATCTCCAAGACGCTCAAGCTCGGCGGCAACGCGATGGATCAGGAGATCATCAAATACGCACGAAGGACACACAACCTTATTATCGGCAAGACCATGGCGAAGGCGTGCAAGGACGAAATCGCCTGCGTGATCAAGCCTAAAGAGGAACAGACCTTCCGTCTGAAGGGCAGAGACGCCCTCAGAGGTCTGCCGAAATATGTCGACGTCACCTCATCCGATATCATGAGAGCGATCGCCGACATCGGCGTACGCATCATCTCGAGCATCGTCGATGTATTAGAAGACACGCCTCCGGAGCTGATCGGAGATATCCACGAGGACGGCATCACCATCACGGGAGGCCTCGCCAATATCTACGGCATGAAAGAACTGCTGGAAAAGGAAACCGGCATCAAGGTGCATATCCCCCGCGATCCCGATAACAGTGTGGTAAAAGGCTGCTTCGTCGCTACCAAATACATAGAGGAAGCGCAGATGACGCAGTCCTCTCTCAATCCGCTGATGACGGTATATTGAAAAAAGCCCCGTGTGGGGCTTTTTTTAGTGAAGAGATAACAATACTCAGTCATTGCGAGGCTCCCAAAGGAGCCGCGGCAATCCCCTTCCTTTAGCAGACAGTCGTAATAAAAAGGGGATTCTCACGTCGGGCTCTGCCCTCCTCAGAATGACACTTCATTATTAATTCTTTTTTAGTTTCACTGAAAAAACAATAATTGCTGCGGTCAGGAGAACTGCTGCGTAGCCGATGACCCACCACAGATCGGGGAAGATCGATCCGAATTCTCCCGCTACGGCATAGCGCGCCGCGTTGACCGCGTGAGAGAACGGAAGCAGATCGGCGATCGTCACAAACACGCCGCCTACCATAGCGGTATCAAACCAGATATTGGAGAACCATGCGGAAAGGTTGGTCAAGAGAGCGCCGCATACGCCTCCGACAGCCTTCTCGCTCAGCACGGAACCGAACAGAAGACCGAGCGCGATAAATACCACTGCGATAGGGATATTCACTACGATAGCGACAAGAAGATTTACGCTCATCTCCAAGCCGAAGAACAAGGCGCTCAGATAGCATACCGCGCTCTGGAGCAGCGCCATCGGGAGCATCGGCAGAGTGTAGCCGAGAATAAAATCTGCGGGAGTCAAGGGTGATGTGAACAGTCTTAACACAAAGCTCGTGGTGCGATCCTTCGCGATCAGCATCGAGGAAAACAGCGAGAGGAAGCTCAGTCCGAACACGGTGATACCCGGCGCTAACTTTTGGATCTCAAAGAGATCGGGGCCCTGACCCTGCGGGATACTCTTGTTGATCAAAGAGAGCAACAGCAGCAGAACGATCGGAAAAGCGATACCGAAGATCGAAGTCATGATATCTCTTGTGATCTCTTTGGTGTTGCGCGACGCAAATATTAACGCTCTCATACCGTTCCCTCCCCTGCTAATTTGATAAATGTTTCTTCAAAGTTATCGGTGCCCGCCTGCTTCTTTAATTCTTCGGCGGTACCTTCGGCGCACAGCACACCGTGCGCCATGATGCCGACACGGTCGGAAAGGCTCTCCGCCTCTTCCAGATAGTGGGTGGTCAGGATGATCGTCATCTTGCCTTTGAGCTTCTCGATCAGATGCCACAGCTCTCTGCGAGCGAGCACATCAAGCCCGAGGGTCGGCTCATCTAAAAACAGGATCTGAGGATCGCTGATCAGCGCCATCGCAATACTCAACCGGCGCTGCCAGCCGCCCGAGAGGGTGCCCGCTTTGCTCTTTTCGATCTCGCTCATCGAGAACTTCTCGATCATCTCGTCCGCCTTGTCGCGGGCTTCTTTTTTATTACAGCCGTAGACGCGTGCGATGAATTCGAGGTTCTCCCTTACGGAGAGCTTCGCGGCTACTGCCGTCTCCTGCGGAGAGACGTTCATCAGCGCCTTGACAGCCGCGCTGTCACAAATAACACTGTGACCCATCAGCTCGGCGTCGCCGGATGTGGGCCGGGTCAGGCAGGAAAGCATCTTGATCGTGGTGGACTTTCCGGCGCCGTTAACGCCCAAGAGCGCGTAAAGTTCTCCCGTATGCACGGTCAGGTTCAGCTCTTTGACCGCTGTCTTATCTTTATACTTTTTTGTCAGATCGGTGGTCTTGATTGCTTCCATTATTTGTCTCCCTTTTTACCGAAAAAATTGCCGAGCGAAACCTTCGCCAGCGCGATGCCGCCCTTCTCAGTGTCGCCCATCACCATCAGGCGGTCGCCGGCTTTGACGTCAAACACCTCGCGTGCGTACTTGGGGATCACGATCTGTCCTCTGTCGCCGACCTTCACCATACCGAAGATATATTTGCCGCCATTGCTTTCCTCTCTGACCTCCTGATCTTCGAGCGGCAGTCCGGTCAGAACGTCGATGGAGATATCATAGTAGTCGGCGATATCGCGGCACTTGTAGATATCGGGTGCGCTCTCGCCGCTCTCCCACTTCGCCACACTCTGGCGGGATACGCCGAAGCGCTCGGCAAACTCCTCCTGGCTGATGCCTTCCTGATGCCGCAGATAACGGATGTTTTTCGCGATCATCTTGTCAGCTCCTTTCATATCGGTATGAATTATTCACTCCGATCATTTTCTTATAATTCGCATTATATCACTGCTTTCGCAGATTTTCAACCAACCGGATCATACACGTTTTGTTAAAAAAAGTGGCAAGGCGTATATTGCCTTGCACACAATAAACCTTTTTAGATTGACAGAAAATAGAATCCGGTTTTGCGGAACGATGTGGGCATCGTTCCCTACACTTCTTACCGATAGTTTTTTCTTCTCTGGAAGTTGTAAGCGATCTTGAGCAGGAAGCTCTCGGATAAAAACCGTTTGAAGAAGATACCCGCCTTGATGGAGGAGGAAGGGATGATGATCCGCTTGCCTTTGAGCGCCTGATCGATCGCATAGCGCGCACAGTATTCGGAGGAGATCCCGTCCATCGAGAACTTGACGGATGCGACCTTGTCAAACTCTGTCTTCACCGGCCCGGGACACAGCGCGCAGATCCTGACCTTGCTGTTCTTGCGGCGCAGCTCCTCGGATATCGCCTCACACAGCCGCAGGACATAGTTCTTTGTCGCGTAATAGGTCGCCATCAAAGGACCCGCCATAAAGCCGGCGGATGACGCGACGTTGAGGATGATCCCGCTGTCGCGCGCGACGAAGTCTTTGAGATAGAGCTTGGTCAGCGTATGAAGCGCCTTGACGTTGACGTCAACCATCTGAAGCTCGCGCTCGAGATCGGTCTCGACAAATTCTCCCGCGAGACCGAAGCCCGCGTTATTGACCAGCATATTGATAGGATCGTCCCTGGTCTCTTCATACAGCCGCAGACATTCTTCGTAGGTCGAGACGTCCGCGCGGATACACCTGACATCAACCTCTAAGAGTTCCTTCTTCAATTCTTCCAAGCGATCAATGCGTCTTGCGACAAGGATCAGATCCCAGCCCATTGACGCGAGATACCGCGCCATATCTCTGCCGATACCCGACGACGCGCCGGTGATAAGAGCTTTCATATACTGCCTCCGAAATGTGATGGTTTTATTATAGTCAAAAGGAAACGGGATGTCAATCAATTATATGTTGTATGATTATTAACGTTTCGGAACGATGTGGGCATCGTTCCCTACAGTTCTACTTTACAAAACAGCATTTTCCTATTATACTGGTATTATCATGAACCGAAGGAAGTGTTATTATGTTTGATTTTACTAAGCTGTGGGAAAAGTTTCTGGAGATCCTGCCCGATATCGGATTTGCGCTGCTGATACTGGCAGTAGGACTTCTGGTCACTTTTATTATCGCGCGGGTCGCAAAAGCGGCAATGACAAAAGCGAATTTGGATCTGTCGCTGGTAGGCTTCTTCGTCAGGGTCATCAAGATAGCAGGCGTTGTCATCGTGCTGATCGCGGCGCTATCAAAGCTCGGCGTATCGACTACGGGACTGATCGCGTCGTTCTCCGCGGCGTTGGCGGCTGTCGCTCTGGCTCTCAAAGACAGCCTCTCGGATATCGCCAGCGGTATCATCATCCTGTTTACCAAGCCGTTTGTCACGGGCGACTTCATTGAGTTCGGCGACACCAAGGGCTTTGTGCAGAAGATCGATATGCTCCACACCAACCTGCTCACCTATGACGAAACCAATGTCATCATCCCGAACTCCAAAATCACCTCCGAAAAGCTCAGCAACTACACCTCCCACTCACAGATCCGCGTGCTGATCCAAGTGCCTATCCCCTATTCCGCTGATATCGAAGTGGTCAAGAAGGTGCTGCTCGACACAATGGATCAAGAGGAAAAGATCCTCAAAGACGAGAAGCATACTCCCTCCGTTAAGCTCGAAAACTACGGAGACTCCGCTTTAAACTTCACTACCAGATGCTACTGTGATTTTGAAGACTACTGGACTGTTTATTTTTCCTTAACAGAAAAATTCAAAGCCAATCTGGACAAAGCGGATATCGAGATCCCGTTCAATCAGCTTGACGTCCATATCGTGGAAAATGTAAAATAAGTAATAGATGAAACAAAAAACCGACTCATTGCCGTAAAGCTTTGAGCCGGTATTTTTATTGTTTTAAACCTGATAACCCATCAGGGCTTGATCAGACTTTCAAGCGTTTCAAAGAGGTTGTCCGGTTCTACGGGCTTGGAGAGGTGCGCGTTCAGACCCGCCTGCAGAGAGCGCTGGACATCCTCATCAAACGCGTTTGCGGTCAGCGCAATAACGGGGATGGTCTTGGCGTCGATACGATCCATCGCGCGAATCGCGCGCGTCGCCTCCAGACCGTCCATCACGGGCATTCTCACATCCATCAGGATCGCGTCATAATAGCCGTCGGGATGAGAAGCGAACATATCCACCGCGATCTTGCCGTTTTCGGCGCGGTCGACCTCCATCTGCCGCATTTGCAGGATCATGCTCATGATCTCTGCGTTGACCTCCATATCCTCCGCAAGAAGGATGCGGCGGCCGTTAAGCGACGCCTTCACCTTCGCGGTTTTGGACTTGAGCGCGTACGCCTGTCTGAACTGCTGGAAAACGGTAGTTGCCTGCAAAGGCTTTGCGATAAAGAAGTCTACGCCCGCTTTCATCGCATCGTCAATAACATCTTCCCAGCTAAACGACGTCAGCATCACGATAACGGAATCGTTGCCTGCGATCGAACGGATCTGACGGGTAATCTCCAAGCCGTCGGCGCCGGGGAGCTTCCAATCCATCAAGATCAGGTTATACAGCTCTCTTCTGGCGTTTTTGAGCTTGACCATCTCTACCGCTTCGTCGCCGGAGCGAACGATGTCGGAGGTGATACCGGCTTTCTCTAATTCCATCGCGGCATACTCGCAGTCGACGGAATCATCGTCAACGATCAGAACGTTCAGCTCCTGCGGAGAGATCTCTCCCCCTTCGTCGATCTTCTGTTTGGAATCGCCGAAGGTGACCGTTACGGTAAAGGTCGTGCCGATGTCCTTCTCACTTTCAACTTGGATCTCGCCGTTCATCAACTCAACAATATTCTTGGTGATGGACATTCCCAGACCGGTGCTGCCGTATTTGCTCTTCGCCGAAACATCCTCCTGGCTGAACGGCTCAAAGAGTCTTGGCAGGAAATCTTTGCTCATGCCGATACCGGTATCCTTCATCACGAATCGGAAGACCGAGTTGTTCTCATAGCGGGAGATCCGCTCTACAGTAAAGGTCACGTCGTCGCCGGTTGATGTAAACTTGACAGAATTGCTGAGAATATTGATCAGCACCTGCTTGAGCTTCATATCGTCGCCGATATAGAAGTCGTCAGTCTCTCCGATGACCTCCCAATGCCAGTTGACGCCTTTCTCTCTGCACTGGTCGCCGATCATGATGTTGACCTGCTCGAGCAGAGAATGCAGGGAGAATACTTCTTGACGGATCACCATGCGGCCCGCTTCGATACGGGACATATCTAAAATATCGTTGATGATCTTCAAAAGATGATCCGCGGACGCGCCGATCTTCTCCAGATACTCACGTGTACCGTCGGAGATATCGGGATCGCTTAACGCGATCTTATCCAGTCCGATGATCGCGTTCATCGGGGTACGGATCTCGTGGCTCATGTTGGAGAGGAAGACCGTCTTCGCCTTGTTCGCGACTTCCGCAACGGAGAGCGCGTCGCTGAGCTCCTGTCTCTGGGTCAGCGCCCTGCGGGTTTCCGCGTCAACATCGGCAAAACCAACGCTGATCGCATGAACCTTGCCGTCGTCTTGTTCGTCTGAGAGATTGATCTTCGCGATACGCGCCATCTCATAGGATTCCTTCCCATTGATACGGATCATATAACGGAAAGCGTCGCCCTGTTCATTCTTCAATCCTTTTCGGATGGTTTTGATATCAAAGAAACGCAGGAACTCTTCTCTGTATTCTTCGATCACATAAGCATTGGCATATCTGCGGATTATTTCGGAATACGGGAAGCGTTCGCCCTGCTGCAGACTGTTATCCTCGACGACATGAAGCCGATAACATACGCCTTCGTCCCTGTCCAGATCGACGTAGTACACGCCGCGATAGTTGACGGAAAGTGCGGAGATCATGCTGTTCGCCTGCGAATGCAGGTTCTGTGAATACAGCTGCAGACCTTCCTTCGCCTTATGGATACTCTCCCGTATCCCGTGGATATCGTTCGCCGATTCGATCTGTGTCGACTCGTCCGCCGCGTCGGGATTGATCTCTTTGTTGAGTTCGTTGATATCCTTCGCGACTTCCGATATATCCTTATTGATCAGCTTGATCTCACGGCGCATACCGGCGGTCGCGACAAAAATCAGAATCACACCGATCAGAACCGACGCGATACTGCTGATCACGATCACACGGGTCATATCGGCGATCTGCGCGTCATACCAATCCGCGGAGAAGTCCACCGCGACAATACCGGCGACCTCGCCTTTTGAATCGAATACCGGACTGTAAGCGCTGTAGAAGCGTCCCCACCTGTCGGTATAGGGTTCTTTATCTACCGCAGGCTCACCGAGACTCGCGGTATACAGAGCGTCTGTATAGACGATAGGCTCACCGAACTCACCGGGATCATCGATCGTCGGATCGACGGAAAACGCAAATTCTCCGTTGCCCAGATCAATGATACAGTAAATATATCTCAGGTCGATGTTCTCCTGGAATACCGCCAAGGTATCGTTGATCTCCTGATACGGCTCTGTTCCGACGTCATCCTTAGTCAGCGATTCCAGCACGTCGCCGTCGATCATATCCGCCGCAGAGTTGGAGATATCCAACATACGGTTATCGATCAGAGTCTTTAGCGCGGTTCTGGAATGGGTCGCCAGCACAACGCCGAGAACCGTATTCGCCGCAAGCAGCAGCACCGAGATAATAATGATAAATCTTCCGGCAAAGCCGGGTTTTTTCACTTTTTTAACCTTTTTCATAACAGCACATCTTTTCTGTAAAACAGCAGATTCGCTTGTTCTTTTCTGCTCATTTCTCAAAAGCGTCTTGTGCGAAGCGGCGCAGACCCTCGGGGATCTCTGCCGCCGGGTCCAGACCGGTATCGCCCAGTCGGACCAGTTTGTTCTTGCCGTGGTAGTCGCTGCCTGCCGTGACATACAAATCGTACTTTTCGGCAAGGGCAAGCATTTGATTACGCAGTTTTTCGGAGAAGCCGGAATAAAACGCCTCGATACCCTTAAGACCGAATCCCATCAGCTTGATCAGCCGGTTCTCCATCTCTTCGCCGAGGATCAGCTGATCTCCGCTGCCGTAGCAGGGATGCGCGAGTATCGGGATTCCATCGCTTTGAAGAATCGCCGTGATCGCCTCTTCGGGGCGGATGTATTCTTTCTTCATACGCAGCTTGTTGATATACTCGCATATCGCGATCTCCTTGGTATCCGCATAGCCGTACTTTACCATCAGGTTGCCGATATGCGGCTTGCCGGGGTTATCCAGAGACAAAAGATGATCGATCTCCTCTTTGGGGAATTCAAAGCCGAACTCCGTTCTGATAAAATCCAGACGAGCGGTGACCTTCTTCATCCGAAGGCTGTGTCCTTTTTCGATCAGGGCGTTGATAGGCTCCGACAAGGGATCATAGCGATAGCCGAGGATATGATACTGTCCTTCTTCATCTCTGCAGGAGAGTTCGGTACCGCAGACAAAATGCAGATCGTCGTCTTTGAGTATGCCGCGGATGATCTCACAGCCTTTGATCGCGTCATGATCGGTGACAGAAAAGCATGTAATGCCGGCAGCTCTCACACAGTCGATGATCTCTTCGGGCGTATCGGTACCGTCGGAGACACAGGTGTGCATATGCAAATCAAATCTTTGAGGAAAATCCATGCTAAAATCTCACCTTTATGATTCTTCGATCGTCAGAATATCCAAAAATCCGGTTACCTCAAATATCTCCATAATCGGCTCGCTGACGTTTCTGATCTTCATAGAGCCGTGATGGTTCATGGTCTTCTGCGCGGAAAGGAGCACACGCAGTCCTGCGGACGAAATATAGTTGAGTTCTTTGAAGTCAAAGACCAGCGACTCGATCCCGTCAAGGGATTCCTTGAGCGAATGCTCGAGCTCGGGCGCGGTGCTCGAATCCAGACGACCCTCCAGAGCTACCGTCAATTCTTTTCCGTTGAGTGTTTTAGCGATTTTCATAATAATTTCTCCTGTCTGTATTTTCGGTGTTTATAAGTTCTTCTTTATGGTCAGAATGTTCTGACCGTCTTTGTATTCATAAGTCACGCTGTCCATCGTCTTTTTGGTCAGAAAGATTCCCAAGCCGCCGATCCCGCGTTCTTCTGCGGAAAGCGTGATATCGGGATCTTCCTTCTTGAGCGGATCATACGGCGTGCCGCGATCGATAAAGGTGATCGCGACAGACGCCGGATCCTCGGTCACTTCGACGCGGATCTTGGCGTTACCGGTTTTGGGCGCGTAAGCGTAGTGCGCGATGTTGACGAAGATTTCTTCCACCGCGACGCCGATCTGGATCAGCGTTTTGACAGAACACGCAGCGCGGCTGAGATGCTCTTCTACAAACTCCTGTACCTTACCGAGGTTTGTTACGGTCGCGTCGACATCCAGCTCATCATAAGGCGGATCTTCCTTGGCGGGGAAGTCAAGATCGCTTACTTTGTCGAGCAGCTCGATCAGCTCGCTCTTCCACAGCGATAAAGTCGCTTCTTTCTCTTCGGTCAAGGGATCGAAGTGACGTCTTCCCCAGTCTACCAGTCTGATGTAGGAGACAACGCGGATCTTCTCTTCGATCTGGTTGAGCTTTGTTTCGTCGTCGGTTTCAAAATACTCTTTGAGCGTGCGGCGCCAGAATTCCTTCGCGAGATCGGCGGGATAGCCCTGAAAACGCGAGGTGATCGAAGGATCACTCTCGCCGAATCCGACATAGGCGTTATACATCTGCGCAAACTCAAAAATCGGATGACCGACGGATAAGGTATCCATATCGATCAGCAGGACTTCATCGCCTGTCAGCTCGATATTCTTCGTATGACAGTCGCCGTGGATCATCGTATCACGCTCGGGAAGAGCGCCGATCAGCTCGTCGATCTTTTTGCCGTATTCTTCGGGAAGAAGCAGCTTTGTCCCCGCGATCCAGCTGTTCACTTCTGTCATGATTGACGGAAGCTTCCCCTCGGGAACGACGGTCCTGTGGATCAGCTTGAGCAGCTTTACATATTCTCCCACACACCAGTCGATCCTCTCGGGCTGACGGGCGAGGATCTTCGCGAAGGAAGTCGCGTCGAGCAGCTCAAACACCGAGCCGTAGCTGTCGCCGACCTTCACCACATCATAGGAGATGGCAGTGGGGATCCCCAGCACCAGAGCGGTACGGGCGACCTCGCGCTCATGCTGGATCTCCGGCAGAGCGTTGGTGTTCTTGTAGGTCTTGACGACGGTATCTCTGTCGAGGCGATAGACCTTGCCGTTCGCGCCCTCTCCGATCACCTCACAGCCTTCGATCGAAACCGTACGGTAGGCTTTTTCGATATTCAGGATCTCGGTAAATCCGGTCATCTCCAATATCTCATAGACGTCGGAGCTGACGTCCGTGAGGGTGAGATCGGGATGGTTCTTTTTGATCCTCAGCAGGACTCTCAGTCCCGCGCTGGAAATATAAGAGAGAGCCGACGCGTCCAGAACGATCGGACATCCCTGCCTGTTCGCAATCGCCGTAAGAAGATTCTGCTCTGTCTTAGCAGCGTTGTTGGAATCGATACGACCGCTCAGAGGGATTTTGATCGTGTTTTGTCTTGATTGATCAGTCATTCGCGATACTCCTTTTGTACTCTGAACCATGCGCAGAGGTAGTCATTAAAATTTATCAATTTATTATACCATACCAAGAATCACAATAACAGTGTTTTTTGAAAAAAACACAGTTTTTTTTGAAATAAAGTCATGATAAGGTGGATTCTTGCAGTCATGAAACAGCAATCCCCTCATCACGACTGCCGTCTTGTGAAAGAAGAGGATTGCCGCGGTCGCGATGCGCCCTCGCAATGACACCTTTATTGTCAATCATAAGAGAAACAAAAAACGGGACAGCCGTGTGACTGTCCCGCTTGGAAAATGCTATTTCGTTTCTGGATTACAGCTCCGCGAAATACTTGATGGTTCTGACCATCTGAGAAGTGTAGGAGTTCTCGTTGTCATACCACGAAACTACCTGAACCTCATAGAGGCCGTCGCCGATGGGAGATACCATGGTCTGGGTAGCGTCGAAGAGAGAACCGTATCTCATACCGATAACGTCGGAGGATACGATCGGATCCTCATTGTAGCCGAAGCTGTCACAAGCCGCAGCCTTCATAGCAGCGTTGATGCCGTCTACGGTAACGTCGTCACCCTTGACAACAGCGGTGAGGATAGTGGTGGAACCGGTGCATACGGGAACACGCTGAGCAGCGCCGATGAGCTTGCCGTTAAGCTCGGGGATAACCAGGCCGATCGCCTTCGCAGCGCCGGTGGAGTTGGGAACGATGTTGCAAGCGCCTGCTCTTGCTCTTCTCTTGTCGCCCTTTCTGTGAGGACCGTCAAGGATCATCTGGTCGCCGGTATAAGCGTGTACGGTGCACATGATACCGGTCTGGATGGGAGCGTACTTGTTGAGTGTGTCAGCCATGGGAGCCAGGCAGTTGGTGGTGCAGGAAGCAGCGGAGATGATCTGATCGTCAGCGGTCAGGGTATCCTCGTTAACGGAGAATACGATGGTCTTGAGATCTTTACCCGCGGGAGCGGAGATAACGACCTTCTTGGCGCCTGCGTTGATGTGAGCCATGGACTTGTCCTTGGAGCAGTAGAAGCCTGTGCACTCGAGCACTACGTCTACGCCGATCTCGCCCCAGGGGAGCTTAGAAGCGTCTGCTTCTGCATAGATGGTGATCTCTTTGCCGTCTACGATGATGGAGTTTGCGCCTGCCTCTACGGTGTGAAGATTCTCACCGATGGTGCCGCAGTAACCCTTCTGAGCGGTGTCATACTTCAAGAGGTTCGCGAGCATGTCGGGGTTGGTAAGATCGTTGATAGCGACAACCTCATAACCCTCAGCGCCGAACATCTGACGGAACGCAAGACGACCGATACGACCGAAGCCGTTAATAGCAACTTTTACTGACATAATATTCCTCCTAAGAATTATTTTGAATGTAGGGGCTGAATCAACAGCACATATTTACATCTATTATATTCTACTACATAACATAAACAAAATCAAGGAATTTTTGTAAATATTGTAATAAAAATGTTATTAATATCAAGGATAATTCTAATTTAGAATAAAAGCAACTATGAACGATCCCATACGGAAGATCTCGGCAGGAAATCGTCAATGATCGAAGGAGTCTACAATAAAAGCCCCTCCGAGTTGGAGAGGCTTTTTCGATGGTAATTTGTCACAGGTTGTAGGGGAAAGTCTTGACTTTCCCGAACATCTATAATAAAGCAAGATGACATTTGCGGGAGGGTCAAGACCCTCCCCTACAACGAAAGCCCCTCCGAGTTGGAGAGGCTTTTTCGGCACGATGTGGGCATCGTGCCCTACAATACTTAAATTTTATTCGTAGTCGACGACGTTGACCCAGCGGTCTAAGAAGTCCTGTTCGTTTTCCTTGCCCTTAACGGACTGGGTAGCCGCTACGATGGGCATCCAGCGCTGGACGTACTGCTTGGCGGTGTCGGTCTTCTTGCAGAAGATGTTGAGGTACATCTCTCCGATCTTCTCCTTGCCCTTGAGGCAGAAGAGCATATACGCTCTCGCGGCGTCCGCGGCGGCGTTGCCCTGCGTGACATGAGACCAGTCGAGAATATAGTGGCCGCCGTCGGGTGTGATGATGATGTTGGACGGTGAGAAGTCGCCGTGGCAGATCTTCTTGTGATCCTTCATCGAGTCCAGACGGGTATGCAGTTCATAGCGGGTGGTCGCGTCATACTTGGACGCGGAGATCTTGCGGTTGAACTTGTCCTTGATCTTGTTGAGAAGTGGCGCTTCTTTCGCAAAAATCTCTTTCTGGATATCGACAAACAGCTCGAGGTATTCCTCTGTCTTTTCGGGATGATCCTCCATCAGCCGGGTAAGGGTCTTTCCCTCGATATACTCGAGGCGGATTGCCCACTCGCCGTCGATCTTAGAAACTTCCAACAGCTTCGGAACGGGAAGTCCGGTTTCCTCGATACGCGCCTGATTCAAGGCTTCGTTGAGGATCTCCGCCTTGGAGAAAGATTCGTCAAAGATTTTGAGTACGGTGTCGCCGTCTTTATAGATCGCTTTATGGGAGCGCTGTGCCAATACAATCATGTTATCTGTATTCATCTTCCTGCCTCCTTACACGTCTTTATGTTCGCCGTAGTAGGCGTTGAGATACATCTGTTTGATCTCCGAAATCAGCGGATAACGCGGGTTTGCGCCGGTGCACTGGTCATCAAACGCCTGCTCTGCCATCTCGTCCAATGTTGAAAGGAACTTCTCCTCATCGGGGACATAGTCCTTGATCGAAGGCTTGATGCCGATTGCGGCTTTGAGATCGTCGATCTTCGTCAGCAAGCCCTGCAGCTTCTCGTTATCGTCCTTGCCCTCTACGCCCAAGACCTCAGCGATCTCGGCGTAACGGCGCAGGGTATGCGGATGATCATACTGGGAGAAGGTGCCCATCTTGGTGGGCGCTTCTTTAGAGTTGAATTGCAGTACCTCGTTCATCATCAGCGCGTTCGCGACGCCGTGAGGAATATGATGGAAGGCGCCGAGCTTGTGCGCCATAGAATGCATCACGCCGAGGAAAGCGTTCGCAAACGCCATACCGGCGATGGTGGCGGCATTCGCCATCTTCTCTCTCGCGACCTTGTCGGGATTTCCGGTGATCGCGGACTGATAGGCTCTCGGGAGATACTCAAAGATCACCTTGAGGGCTTCTAAAGCGAGTCCGTCGGTATATTCGGTCGCCATGATGGAAGCGTACGCCTCTAAAGCGTGAGATACCGCGTCGATACCCGAAGCAGAGGTCAGTCCGCCGGGAGCGTTCATCATCATATCGGCGTCAACGATCGCCATATCGGGCAGCAGCTCATAGTCCGCGAGCGGATACTTGATACCGCTGACTTCGTCGGTGATGACCGCAAAGGGAGTGACTTCACTTCCGGTACCGGCGGAAGTCGGAATCGCGATGAAATACGCCTTCTCTCCCATCTTCGGGAAGGTGTAGACGCGCTTTCTGATATCCATGAAGCGCATCGCCATATCTTCAAAGTCTACCTCGGGATGCTCATATAATACCCACATAATTTTCGCCGCGTCCATTGCGGAACCGCCGCCGACCGCGATGATCACATCGGGGCCGAAGCCCTTCATCAGTGCGGCGCCGGCTTTGGCGCAGGCTAAGGTCGGATCGGGAGCGACGTCGCTGAAGGTGGTGTGGATGATACCCATTTCGTCGAGCTTCTTCTCGATGTTTCTCGTGTAACCGTTCTGATAGAGGAAGGTATCGGTGACGATGAACGCCTTCTTCTTGTTGAGCACGTCGCCCAGCTCAGAGAGCGCGACAGAAAGGCAGCCTGCCTTGATATATACTTTTTCGGGAGCTCTGAACCACAGCATATTCTCTCTCCTTTTCGCAACGGTCTTGATGTTGATCAGGTGCTTCACGCCGACGTTCTCATACACGGAGTTGCCGCCCCATGAGCCGCAGCCTAAGGTCAGCGAGGGCGCGAGGCTGAAGTTATAGATATCGCCGATACCGCCGTGTGAGGACGGGGTGTTGACCAAGATACGGCAGGTCTTCATTCTCGCACAGAACTCAGAGAGCTTCTCCTTCTCGGTGTTCTCGTTGAGATAGATGGAGGAAGTATGGCCGTAGCCGCCGTCGGCGATCAGCCTCTCGGCTTTCGAGAATGCGTCCCCTATGTCAGAGGCTCTGTACATCGCGAGCACGGGAGATAACTTCTCATGCGCGAACTCTTCGGAGATGTCCACGCTCTCGACTTCACCGATCAGGATCTTGGCGGATTCGGGAACTTCTACACCGCTAAGCTGCGCGATCTTACACGCTTTCTGACCGACGATCTTCGCGTTTAAGGAGCCGTTGATGATGATCGTCTTGCGTACCTTATCGAGCTCTTCTCCCTCGAGGAAGTAACAGCCTCTGTATAAGAATTCTTTCTTGACCTGTTCATAGATAGAATCCAGCACGATCACACTCTGCTCAGACGCGCAGATCATACCGTTGTCAAAGGTCTTAGAGTGGATGATCGAGTTGACCGCCTTGATGATATCCGCGGAGTCGTCGATGATCGCGGGAGTGTTGCCCGCGCCGACGCCCAAAGCGGGTTTGCCGGAGGAATACGCCGCCTTTACCATGCCGGGACCGCCGGTAGCGAGGATGATGTCAGCCTCTTTCATCAGGGTGTTCGTCATATCGAGCGAGGGGATGTCGATCCACGCGATGATCTCTTCGGGGGCGCCTGCCTTGATCGCGGCGTCGAGGACGATCTTCGCCGCGGCGATAGTGGAGTTCTTCGCTCTCGGATGCGGTGAGATGATGATACCGTTTCTGGTCTTCAGAGAGATCAGGCACTTAAAGATCGCGGTGGAGGTCGGGTTGGTGGTCGGGATAACCGCCGCGACAACGCCGATCGGCTCGGCGACCTTCACAATTCCGGCAGCTTCATCCTCTTCGAGCACACCGCAGGTCTTGGTGTTCTTGTATGCGTTATAAATGTACTCGGCGGCGTAGTTGTTCTTGATGACCTTGTCCTCCACAACGCCCATGCCGGTTTCTTCTACCGCCATCTTGGCAAGAGGGAGTCTCGCCTTGTTGGCGGCTATCGCGGCAGCCTTGAAAAT
Organism: uncultured Ruminococcus sp.; assembly: GCA_964588105.1. Classification (GTDB taxonomy): domain Bacteria; phylum Bacillota; class Clostridia; order Oscillospirales; family Acutalibacteraceae; genus Ruminococcoides. The sequence goes on from CAZPOG010000015.1 coordinate 17,482, forward strand.
CGCGTCAACCTGCTGTTGTGAATAGGCCGCGAATTTCTGCTGCGCCTGTCTGACAGCGGCGATCTTCTTTTCCAAAGCTTCAACGCTGTCAACGAGTAAAATTTCATTGTTCATAGCACAGTCCTCCTTTACCCTATTAGTGTAACATAAAGCGTTATGACAATGCAATATTCATTTGACATAAACATGAACTTTATTTTCCATAATATATTGTTAATTTTTTAACGAACACAGTTAAAAGCAATGCTCCCCCGCTTTGAGGGAGCGATATTGCTGATGTTATCCGATGAGTTCTTTGAGTTTTTCCTTGACAGCGCCGGCGTCGGCTCTGCCTCTACTCTGCTTCATAACGTTGCCTAAGAGCGCCATCAGCGCCTTTTCCTTGCCGCCTTTATAGTCTGCGACAGCGTTGGGCATCGCGCTGATCGCGTTATTGCAATACTCTGTCAGGGTGCTGTCGTCGAGACCCGCCATATCCGACTCGCTGACAAATTGGGTGACAGCGTCGCCGGAGTCGAGCATCTTCTCGAGCGCGGTCTTGGCGAGGTTGTTCTTGAGCTTGCCGGATTCCAAGAGCTTGCACAGCTCATTCAGCTGACCTGCGGAGGTCTTGACGTCAAAGGCTTCCTTGTCCGCTTCGGTCTCGAGACGGCGGAAGATCTGACCGAGGATGAAGTTCGCGGCGGTCTTGGGCGCTTTGAGCCCATCTATCGCCTTGTCAAAATACTCGGCGATCGCGCGGTACTTGGTCAGCTTCTCGGCGTCCTTCTCGGGGATACCGTATTCCTCGGTATATCTCTTAAATTTCTGCGCGGGCAGCTCGGGAAGACTCTGTCGGATCTGATCTACCCTCTCTCTCGGCACGGCGATCGTGACCAGATCGGGTTCGCGGAAATAACGGTAGTCGTGGGCGTCTTCCTTTGATCTCATCGAGGAAGTGGTGTTGGTCGCGTCGTCATACCTGAGGGTCTCCTGCACGACAGCGCCGCCGGACTCGATCAGATCGACCTGTCGCTCGTATTCATATTCCATCGCCTTAGCGATATTGGTGATGGAGTTCATGTTCTTGATCTCGGTACGGGTGCCGAGCTTATCGGAGCCCTCGGGACGCACGGAGATGTTGACGTCACAGCGCATCGAGCCCTCCTGCATGCGGCAGTCGGACACGCCGATATAGCGCATGATCTGCTGGAGTCTCTCGACATACTCCTTCGCTTCGTCCACACTGCGGAAGTCGGGCTCGGTGACGATCTCGATCAGCGGAACGCCGCCGCGGTTATAGTCGACAAAGGTATCGCCGTGGTTGTGGATCAGCTTGCCCGCGTCCTCTTCGATATGGATGCGGAGGATACGGATCTGTCTGCCGTTAGAAAGCGTGATATGGCCGTGCTGACACAGAGGCTTGTCATACTGGGAAATCTGATACGCCTTGGGCAGATCGGGATAGCAGTAGTTCTTTCTGTCCATCTTGGCGATATCGGCGATCTCGCAGTCGGTGGCAAGGCCCGCCATGATCGCGTACTCTACGACCTTCTCGTTAAGCTTCGGCAGGGTTCCCGGCAGTCCGATACAGACAGGACAGCAGTGGGTATTCGGATCGCCGCCGAACGCGGTGGTGCAGGAACAGAAAATCTTGGTTTTTGTCTGTAATTCTACGTGGGTCTCAAAGCCCGCTACCAGTTCATACTTCACAGCTTTACCCCCCACTTCGTTTCTTTGAAATTGTCAACAGCCTGCTCGTATTGATAAGCTAAGTTGAGGATGGTTTTTTCATCAAACTTTTTGCCGATGAGCTGCATACCGATCGGAAGTCCTTTTTCATCTACGCCGCAGGGAATACTCACGGCGGGAAGTCCCGCGGTGTTGACCGGTACGGTGCAGATATCGGCAAGGTACTGGGCGATCTGGTCGGTCTCGTCGGAGAGCAGATAGCCGTTCTCGAATGCGGTACCCGGCGCGGTGGGAGCTAAAATTACATCCACTTTCTCAAACGCTCTGTCAAACGCCTCTACGATCGCGCCTCTGAGGTTGACAGCCTTCTTATAATACGCGTCATAGTAGCCCGCGGAAAGCACATATGTGCCCATCAGGATACGGCGCTGGACCTCTTTGCCGAAGCCTTCGCTTCTGGTACGGCAGATCATATCGTGGGTGCCGTTATAGTGCTCCGCCTTGTAGCCGTAACGGATGCCGTCGTAGCGTCCGAGGTTGGACGAAGCCTCCGCCATCGCTAAGATGTAGTAGCTCGGCAGGGCAAAATCAAGCTCGGGCAGATCGAAATAGATGATCTGAGCGCCCATCTCTTCATACTGCTTCGCGGCAGAGAGAACAGCCTCTTTGACGTCCTCACGAACGCCGTTTAAGTACTGGTTGGCGATACCGATCTTCTTGCCCTTGATATCGTTAGTCAGGGAGGAAAGGGTCTCTTCGCTGCCCTGAGAGGTAGAGTCTTTTTCATCATACTTCGCGATTGCGTCAAAGACGATCGCGGCGTCTTCGACAGACTTCGTGATCGGTCCGATCTGGTCAAAGGAGCTCGCGTAAGCGATCAGTCCGTAACGCGATACCGCGCCGTAGGTGGGCTTTAAGCCGACGATACCGCAGAATGCCGCGGGCTGGCGGATAGAACCGCCGGTGTCGGAGCCTAACGCATAGACAGCCAAAGACGCGCCGACAGCCGTCGCGCCGCCGCCGGAGGAACCGCCGGAGACATGATCAAGGCTGTGCGGGTTCTTCGCGCCGCCGTAGTAGGAGGTCTCACAGGAGGAGCCCATCGCGAACTCATCCATATTGGTTTTGCCGAGCATGACGACGCCCTGCTCTTTGAGAAGTTCATAAACAGTCGCGTCATAGATCGGCTTGTAGCCCGAAAGGATCTTGGAGCCGCAGGTAGTCTCTATCCCCTTGGTGGAGATGTTGTCCTTGAGGGTCATCGGGATACCTTCCAAGAGCCCGATCTCCTCTCCCCTATGGATCTTCTCATCAACGGCTTTCGCCTGAGATAAAGCGACCTCGGGCGTCACGGTGATATATGCATTTAATTCTTTATTAGAATTTTCTATCTCCGCCAAGTACTTCTTGGTCAGCTCCACACAGGAGATCTCTCCGCTTTGGAGCATATCGTGGATTTTTCTGATCTGAGATGTCATAGGTCACGCTCTCTTTCTCACTAAGAAGTGGTCTTCCGCCTGTTCGGGAGCGTTCTTAAGGATCTCCTCCACGGGGAGGGATTCTTTGACTTCGTCTTTTCTGAAAACATTCGACAGGTTGTTGATGTTGTCAAACTCGCCTGTCTTGACGTCGACCTTGTTGATGGTGTCGGCGAACTCGACGATCTTCTGCATCTCTTCGGTGAGCTTGTCGAGATCTTTCTCATCGACAAACAGCTTTGAAAGCAGAGCGATGTTTTCGATATCTTCTCTGGTTACCATAGTTATTTCCTTTCGTATAAAAAGTCATTGCGAGCCCTTTAGGGCGTGGCAATCCCCTTCTTCTTGCAACCGGTATTATTGACAAGGGGATTCTTCGCTTCGCTCTGAATGACAAATAATGCGGTCATTGCGAGGAGTGACCCTTGCGGTCACGACGTGGCAATCCCCTTCGTTCAAATATCGTTTTCATAGAATCACAAAAGCTTCGGATACAAGTCAAGCCATTGAGGATTATGCTCCGAAATTACACTATCCTTTTTCTTTCTTGACCAGCCTTTTATTTGCTTTTCTCTGGAAATCGCATATCGAGGCTCTTTAAACACCTCATAATATACTAACTTTGTAACATGATACTTCGCTGTAAAACTATGAGGATCTATATGATTCTTGTGTTCGTAAACACGTCGAACGATATCATCGGTGACTCCTGTATACAGTGTCGTATTCCGTTCGTTGGAGAGAATGTACACGTACATATGATCACCTTTTCACTAAGAAAACGGTATTATTGACAAGGGGATTCTTCGCTTCGCTCTGAATGACAAATAATGCGGTCATTGCGAGCCCTTTAGGGCGTGGCAATCCCCTTCTTCTTGCAACCGGTATTATTGACAAGGGGATTCTTCGGTCGCTCTGAATGACAAATAATGCAGTCATTGCGAGCCCTTTAGGGCGTGGCAATC
>CAZPOG010000015.1:21695-24914 GCA_964588105.1 uncultured Ruminococcus sp.
CAACCGGTATTATTGACAAGGGGATTCTTCGGTCGCTCTGAATGACAAATAATGCGGTCATTGCGAGCCCTTTAGGGCGTGGCAATCCCCTTCTTCTTGCAACCGGTATTATTGACAAGGGGATTCTTCGCTTCGCTCTGAATGACAAATAATGCAGTCATTGCGAGCCCTTTAGGGCGTGGCAATCCCCTTCTTCTTGCAACCGGTATTATTGACAAGGGGATTCTTCGGTCGCTTTGCTCCCTCTGAATGACGATTAATTATCTGATTTTGATATGCACTTCTCTTAATTGCTGCTCGCTTACCTCGTTCGGAGAGCCCAGCAGGACATCCTGCGCGTTTGAGTTCATCGGGAAAGCGATGACCTCGCGGATATTCTCTTCTTCTGTCAGGAGCATCAGCATACGGTCTACGCCGGGAGCCATACCCGCGTGAGGCGGAGCGCCGTACTGGAACGCGGTGTAGAGGGATTTGAACTTCTCTTTCAGATCCTCCTCGGAGTATCCCGCGATCGAGAACGCCTTGATCATAATATCGAGGTCGTGGTTTCTGACCGCGCCGGAAGACAGCTCTACGCCGTTGCAGACAATGTCATACTGATAAGCGAGGACGTCGCAGGGATTCTTCTCCAAAAGCGCCTGCATACCGCCCTGCGGCATGGAGAACGGGTTGTGGGTAAAGATGATCTGACCGGTCTCCTCGTCCTGCTCGAACATCGGAAAATCGACGATGAAGCAGAATTCATACTTACTCTTATCGATCAGATCGAGTCTTGTCGCGACTTCGGTACGGATCTGACCCGCAAGCTTAGGCGCTTCGGCGGGAGTATCGGCGATGAAGTAGATCACATCGCCCGCTTTGGAGTTATTCCGCTTGATCAGCTCTTCGCGGTCGCCTTCTTTCAGGAACTTATCGATCGGTCCGTCAAACAGCATCTCGTCGGTGACCTTGACATAGCCCAGGCCCTTCATGCCGATAGAGAGCGCGAACTCTTCCATCTTCTTGAACCAGCTCTTGGAGCAGGAAGCGGCGCCGGGCACGTTGAGCGAACGGACGCATTTTTTGAGGAAGGGCTTGAAGTCGGTTTCTTCGAACATATCGGAGATCTCTACGATCTCGAGCGGATTGCGAAGATCGGGCTTGTCGGTACCGTATTTGAGCATCGCTTCTTTGAAGGTGATGCGCTTGAAGGGAGGCTTACTGACTTCCTTATCGGTGAACTTGGCAAACGTCTCATAGAGGACCTTCTCGGCTACGTCAAAGACGTCTTCCTGGGTCGCGAACGCCATCTCATAGTCGAGCTGGTAGAACTCGCCGGGAGAACGGTCGGCTCTTGCGTCTTCATCTCTAAAGCACGGCGCGATCTGGAAGTATCTGTCAAAGCCGGATACCATCAGAAGCTGCTTGAAGATCTGCGGCGCCTGCGGAAGCGCGTAGAACTTGCCCTTGTGCTTACGCGAGGGGATCAGATAGTCTCTCGCGCCCTCGGGAGAGGATACGGAGAGGATCGGGGTATTGATCTCTAAGAAGCCTTCTTCGACCATCTTTTCTCGAAGAAAAGCGATCACCTGCGAACGCAGGACGATATTATTATGCACCTTCGGGTTGCGAAGGTCTAAGAAACGATATTTCAGACGGGTATCCTCGTTGGTCTCCTTGGAGGTCACGACCTCGAAGGGCAGGTTGTTCTTGCACTTGCCGAGGATGGTGAGCGTATCGGCGTGAAGCTCAACGGTACCGGTCGCGATCTTCTTGTTGATCGTGTCTTCGTCACGGAGGACGACCTTGCCGGATACGGTAACGGTACACTCGCGGTTGACGCCCTTGAGCATGCTGTCGTCGTGAACGACCACCTGGGTGATGCCGTACTGGTCACGCAGATCAAGGAACATAACGCCGCCGTGGTCGCGGATATTCTCCACCCAGCCGCACAGCTTGAGCTGTTGACCGATATTCTCTTCTCTGATATCTCCGCAGGTAAGTGTGCGGTAAATATTCTCTTTCATTTCATCATACCTCTCAAATGGAATACTCGTGCGGGATCCGCCTTACTTGGCATTTTATCCCTATTCTGTAGTAGTATAGCACAAACGAAAACCAAAATAAAGTCTTTTTCGGAAAAAAGGAGGTATTAATTCATAATTATAGCGCACAGTGCACAATTAATGAAATATGAAAAATGAAATATGAAATGTGTCGGGAGGGCTTTGCCCTCACCCGATTGATAATTGTCATTCAGAGCGAAGCGAAGAATCCCCTTGTCATTACTACCGGCTGCATAGAGTCGTAGGGAACGATGTCTCCTCTGAGCGAGGACGGCTGACCCTTTTGTCGGCTATACCGACATTTCCCCTATCAGGGGAATTTCATCGTTCCGAGCCTTGCCTCCCTCTGACGAGGGAGCCAAGACTCTTTCCCACGCCCCGTGTGTGCGTTAGCCGTCATCGCCGTTCCACCTTTCCCCACCGAGATGATATCTCGTCGGGGACCCCATTTGTATAGTCTCGGAATATCATTTCTGATTGTTCAAAACGCCGTCATCGCCGTCACAGGCGCGTAAAACGGCTTGTTTATGCGGTATTTTTGTGACGGCAAAAAATATGAACGTCGTCATGCTGTCATTCAGAGGGAGCAAAGCGACCGAAGAATCCCCCTGTCATTACTACCGGTTTCATAGGGGTGTAGGTCACGATGCCTCCTCTGAGCGAGGACAACTGTTCCTCAGCCGGAGACGGCATTCTCTGTGCGAGAACGGCAACCCTTTTGTCCGCGCTGCGAACATTTCCCCTAACAGGGGAATTTCCTCTGTCGCTTCGTGGCACCTCCCTCGACTTGCCGGTCGCAGTAGCGTTTTATCAATATTAAACGTTTCATACAGGAGCAGAGTATAACCTACATCTCCTATAACCGATATGGAGTTAATATCAACGTTTCGGCAAGTCGTGGGCGCCTTGCCCTACAACTCTATACAGACGGTCGTTAGAAAAAGGGGATTCTTCGACTATTTGCTGTCGCAAATTCGCCTTTCGGCAACCGCTCAGAATGACAAAAAATGCAGTCATTGCGAGGAGTGACCCTTGCGGTCACGACGCGGCAATCTCTTTCCTCTTGCAACCGATATTAATAACAAGGGGATTCTTCGCTTCGCTTTGAATGACATATGATATCCCTCTGAATGACTGTGACGGCGTGACGACGTTGTGTTTTTCTGCCGTCACA
>CAZPOG010000016.1:0-23872 GCA_964588105.1 uncultured Ruminococcus sp.
AGGAGTCGATCTCTTCTTCCTGGATCGCGACCTTGTTGGAGAAGGTCTGCGCCATGAAGAACACGACGCGCTTTTTGATCTTGCCGAAGGGACAGTAGTCTGCGACCTCCCTGAAAGACTCGATGATCTGTACGTCGAGACCGGTTTCTTCCTTGATCTCTCTGACGGCAGTCTCTTCCTCGGTCTCGCCTTTTTCGACATGACCCTTGGGGAAGGAGTAGTTCCTGCCGTTGTGGTTTCTGACGAGGAGGGTGAGATAGCTTTTCTCGGACGCTTTATAAATGATGATAGCGCCGCAGCTCTTCTCATACAGACAGCTGATGGAGATCAGATCGGCGTTTCTCAGCTTGGAGAGGCGATCTCGTATCTCGGGCTCATAGTGAACCTCGCCCTCGGGAGCGACGATCAGCTTTTCACCCGAGCCTTTGAAGACGGCAACGGCGATGACTACGCCGAACATAGAATCTCTCAGGGGCTTTTTGGACAGGACATAGGCGGATTTACCCATCACGCCTTCCGAGTCCGCATAGCCTGAGTACAGACCTTCCGCCAGATTTCCGTAGATATTTACTCTGACTTTTTTCGCAATCATGCCGTTACACCTCCTTTTTAGTAAATTGCTCTGAGATCCGATAGAGCGTCTTCGTTATTCGCCGACAATGTGCTGTTGACGAAGAGGACCTCCGTGATCCCGTTTTTCTCACAGTATGATTTGATCGATCCGGTAAAATACCGGTAGTCGATAATATGTACTTCCTTATAGTCTGCGGTCAGATAGGAGACAAAAGGATTGGATGAGTTTTCTTTGACGACGGCGATCTTTTTATCACCGTCAATATCTTGGTTGTGTTCCACAAACAGCGCCGCGTCGCCCCAGAGGAAAACGCCGTACGCTAATGCGCCGGACTCTTCCTCTTCGTAGAAGATCGGAAGTTCATAGGGCTGAGAGTCCATAGATGCTGTACGCTCTGCGTATGTTTCATACGGGAAGGTCCAGTAGTGGATCGAGTCGGGATGAGAGGCAACAGATTCGTCGGTGTACATCAGCCCGCCCTCATAGCTGTCTATCAAATGCTCCGTACAAACTTTGAGATCCAGCGTGCGCTGATTGGTTTGTTCGGTGAACGCCGTGTAAGCGTAGTAGCCGCCCAGTGCGGTTATCTGGTTGTCCGTGTTAAAAAAGAGATAATCGGCAGCGTGCTCGCTGAGCTTGTTGTAGCAGTTGATCGGAACGATGTCGTCGGAATAAGCGTGATAAACGGTATTGATATAATCCGCCTGCGAGTTTGTCGTTACGCTGCCCGAATCCAGCAGCCGCTGGGGTAAGGCATATTCAATATGGGAGGGGATCACCATATTATACACTGTAAGATCGGGAGCTCTCTTCTTGAAACCCGATATGGTATCGGCATATGACTGAGCGGAACCCTCATCGCCCGAAAAGGTATCGAGCGCCATATTGTTGTAGATATAATAATCGGAACTGTCCGAGGAGTAGTGTCCTTCGGTCTTCTTATCGTCTGCGATCTCGGGACGATTAAAGACTGCCGCATACGGATAAGGATCCACCTTCTCGGTAGGAGCTTCCTCTGTGGGAGTATTCGCTTCGGAGGGCTTGATCATCGCCTGGACCGCTTTGACGATCAGCACGATCACCAGAAAAACAACCAGAAGCAGCGCCAAGATAATGCCTGCTCTTCGAAAGAGCAGCTGCTTTTTCTTTTTTTTGCGCATTTCTTCTATCTGTTTTTTGCTGTATTTGCGGCGGGGATCTTGTTCTCTCTTTTTCTGTTGTTCTTCCTCATAATCGTCACGGTAGTCATCGTCAAACTGCCTGAGAAACTCTTCTCTGTCCAAAGCGTTCACCCCCTGACTCAGCCAATATTTAAATAATTATACTACAAAAACCGATTTTTATCAACCGCTATTTACAAATTAATAACCGAATTATCACAAAAAATGCGGGAAATAATGACAAATCTGCCGGATATTTCAGAAAAACAGCGCTTTTCTTTTCATCTTGCATATCAAATCAAACTGTGCTAAAATATAAAAGATAACGAAAAAAAGGACTTGATATGATGAATTATCCGTTTTCCAATAAAGTGTTGGCGTTAAAGCCCAACGCGATCAGAGAGATCCTGAAAAGCGCTTCCGATCCGGATGTGATCTCTCTCTCGGCGGGCAACCCCGCTCCCGACGCTTTCCCCGTGGAGGCGATCCGCGAGATCTCCGAGCGAATCCTCAGAGAGAATCCTATCGGCGCTTTGCAGTACGGCGTGTCCGAGGGCTATCAGCCGCTCCGAGACACCCTCAAGGAATATCTGAAAAACAAGCATAACATCGGGACCGAGGACGATGAGCTGATCATCGTCTCAGGCGCCCAGCAGGTGATGGATATCGCCGCCAAGACCTTTCTTAACGAAGGAGACGTCCTCTTGTGTGAGGCTCCGTCCTTCGTCGGCGCGCTGAACACGTTCCGCAGTTACAATACCGAGCTCGTCGGCGTAACCGTTGAGCCTGACGGCATGGATATGGACGAGCTGGAAGAAAAGCTCAAGACCTATCCCAACGCGAAGATGATATATACCATCCCGAACTTCCAGAATCCTTCGGGCGTGACCATGAGCCTTGCCAAAAGAAAGAGACTTTATGAGCTGGCGGTGCAGTATCACGTGATGATCATTGAGGACAACCCCTACGGCGACCTTCGCTACTACGGCGAGGACGTTCCCGCGATCAAGAGCTTTGATACGGAGGGTATCGTGATCTATTCCGGCTCGTTCTCCAAGGTGATTTCTCCCGGTATCCGTGTCGGCTTTATGGAAGCAAACAAGCAGGCGATGGTGAAGATGATCATCTGCAAACAGGGTCAGGACGTTCATACCGCTATGTGGAGCCAGATGCTCTGCTTCGAGCTGATGACAAAATATGACTTTGAAGCCCATCTGGAGTTCCTGCGTGATCTCTATAGAGAGAAAGCCAACCTCTGCATGAGCCTGCTCGACGAATATGTAGTGCCCGCGGGAATCAAGTACAACCGTATCGAGGGCGGTCTTTTCATCTGGTGCGATCTGCCCGAAGAGGTCGATATGCTCGACTTCTGCAAGAAGCTGACCGAGAGAAAGGTCTGCGTCGTACCCGGCAACGCGTTCTTGACCGATTCTTCGATCCCCTGCCACTCCTTCCGCATCAACTTCTCCACCCCAACCGACGAACAGCTGACCGAAGGCATCAAAGCGATCGGAAAGCTGGCGTCCGAAATCATCCGATAAACAAAGGTGACTATCATGGAAAACCAAACCGTACAACCGACCGAAAAGAAAAAAGAAACCGTCTTCTCCGCGATCCAACCCTCCGGCGCGATCACGCTGGGCAACTACCTCGGCGCGATCCGCAACTGGGTGAAGATGCAGGAGAGCGGCGACTATAACTGTATCTACGCGCTGGCGGATCTCCACACCATCACGGTGCGTCAGGAGCCCGCGGCGTTTCGAAAGAACATCATTGATATGTACGCTTCTATCCTCGCCTGCGGTGTGGACGTTGAGAAAGCGCCGTTCTTTATCCAGAGCCACAACCCCAATCATGCGGTGATGGCGTGGATCTTAGACTGCTATACCCAGTTCGGCGAGCTTTCCCGTATGACCCAGTTCAAGGATAAGAGCGCAAAGCACGCGGATAACATCAACGCGGGACTTTTCACCTATCCCTCTCTGATGGCAGGCGATATCCTGCTCTATCAGGCGGACAAGGTGCCGGTCGGCGCGGATCAGAAACAGCACATCGAGCTGACCCGCGATATCGCCACCCGCTTCAACGCGATCTACGGCAACGTGTTCAAGATCCCCGAGGGCTTTATCCCGAAGGACGGCGCGCGCGTGATGAGCCTGCAAAATCCGCTGAATAAAATGTCCAAGTCCGACGAAAACGTCAACGGCTATGTCCTTCTGACCGATCCCGATAACGTGATCATGAAGAAGTTCAAGCGCGCGGTCACCGACAGCGAGGCGAAGGTTCGCTACGCTGAGGGCAAAGAGGGCATCAACAACCTGATGTCTATCTATTCCGCCGTAACGGGACTGAGCTTCAAGCAGATCGAGCACGACTTTGACGGCAAAGGCTACGGCGACTTCAAGACCGCCGTCGGCGAAGCGGTCGTTGCCGCGATCTCCCCGATCAGAAAACGCTACGAAGAGTATCTCAAGGATAAGAAATATCTCGAAGAGTGCTACAGAAAATCCGCGGAGTTCGCGATCCGCTATTCTTCCCGCACCGTCGAGAAAGCGATGAAGAAGATCGGTTTTGTTAAATAACACAATAGAGAAAAAGAGAAGAGAGAATAGAGAAGAGTGAAGGGCGGAAAACCCGCACCCGATTCAAATACGGTTCGATGTGGGCATCGAACCCTACGGCGTTATGAAATATTGGTTTCGATTGTAGGGCACGATGCCCACATCGTGCCGTTACGGATTGTTCGAGCGAAGCGAGTAACCATTACTATTCTCTTTTCTCTCTTCTCTCTTCACTAAAAAAGAGCCCCTCGGGGCTCTTTTTTAAACGTCTTCTTTTGTCAGGAATTTGACGGCTTTTTCGATCGAGTCTTTGCAGTCGGAGAAGTCCTGACCGCGGCTGCGATAGTCGTACATGGTGGTGAATTTCGTCACCGATTCATACAGCGAGTCCATATAGCCTGCCGTCAGGCGGTTGGTCACCTCCACAAAGTCCGCATAATACTTTTTATCTACCGTTTTCTTGGAGGCGCCTGCCATCACCAGCGCGTAGTGGTCGAGACAGATATACTCCTGCGCGGCGTACAGCTTGCGAAAGTCCTCGTCATCGCCGTAATGAACGTAAACGGTTTTTAACAAATGCAGGATATCCGCGTCGATACGGTCGCAGACATAGCAGGTGTGCTCGAGATTGCGGATCGTCTCAAACATCTTCTTGTCGGGAGCGTCGGTGAGCTTTTTGGGCAGCGCTTTTGCTCTCATTTCTTCAATATGCGTTTGCAGCAGCAGAGCGTTGGAGAGACGGGGGCCGGTCTTGACCATCTGGCTGTAATGGCGGTGACAGAAGCCGGTCTTGTTGGTCTGCACCCTGACGTCCGGCGCCATCATCGCCGAGCCGGTGATGAATTCGACGTAGTGTTCCTCGAGCATCTGATGCATCCGGCAGATCGGACACCCGCCGGTTTCTCTGAAAATATCGTTGATCGGTATGGTACAGATGTTTTCTTTCATGATGATCCCCCCGTCTTGTCATTGCGAGGCTCCTTAAGGAGCCGTGGCAATCCCCTTCCGGTTAATTCCGTTTGGATAGAATTTCATAGTAACATAAACTGGCTTTTCCATTAATTCTATGCTATACTATTTTCATCGTTTTGTAAAGGGTAACGGATATGGAAACGAAAATTATTTTTGAAAATATCACGGATCTTGATCTGAAAAAGACCTTTCACTGCGGTCAGTGCTTTCGTTTCGTTAAGAATGAAGACGGATCCTTCTTTGGTGTTGTCAGAGGACGCGCTATTACGGTTGAGAAGAACGGCAACGCGCTTATCCTTCACGGCGCCAAAGAAGCGGACAGAGCGATGTGGGAGGACCATTTTGACCTGCGCCGTGACTACGGAGAAGTCAGGAGAGAGCTCTCCTCACTCCATCCCGTGATGAAAGAGGCGGCGGATTACGCCTCGGGGATACGGATCCTCTCACAGGAGCCGTATGAGGCGCTGATCACCTTTATCATCTCCCAGAACAACAATATCAAGCGGATCGCGGGGATCATCGAGAGGCTGTGTGAGCGTTTCGGCGAAGAGATAGGGGATGGCGTTTACGCTTTTCCCGACGCTCATACGCTTGCCGCGCTGACCGAGGAGGACCTCGCGCCTATCCGCGCGGGATTCCGTCACAAGTATATCCTTGACGCAGCGAAGAAGATCGACTCAGGAGAGATCGACCTCGAAACGCTGAGAGCGTTACCCTATGAAGAAGCGCAGAAAGAGCTGATGAAGATCAAGGGAGTAGGGATCAAGGTCGCCGACTGCGTCCTGCTCTACGGACTGCACCGTCTCGACGCCTTCCCGATGGACGTATGGATGAAGCGTGCGATGAAAGAGCTGTTCGACGATCTCGATCCGAGCGCGTTTGGCGGTAACGCCGGCATCGCCCAGCAGTACATCTTCCACTATTCCCGTATGCACCCGGAGCTGTTCAGATAAATACATGGTATATCAAAAAGAGCCGTCAGCGACGGCTCTTTATCTTTTTCTTGTTTCCATCGGAAAGATTCCGGAATTTGTTCCGGGATATCCTTTAGATGATGAATTTCATCTTCTGTACAAAATCGTATGCGTAACAGATCATTCTTCGATCTCTATGATTTTGACGCTTGTCTGTGTGATACGAAAATCGGATCTCGCAGAAGCGGTCTCTCTGCAATAGTCAAGCGTCTCCTGAATCTTATTCGCCAGAATCCGGATCAGCTCTCGATACTGGGGGGCGATCGGCTTTGTGTACAGCACGATAGCATCCGGCTCAACTTCCACCCTGCGAATGGACTCGTGCGTTCCGAACGCTTCGGTACCGTCTTGTCCGCGCGCCTTTGAAAAATCAAACAGCAGTTCAGAGTTTCTGTCCGCGCCCACATCGATCTCGTCTGCCAAACGGATGATCGCGGCAAGAAACGCGGTGCGGATAATGCCGTACGGCGTCATCAGATCGTGATACTCCGACTCGTCCAACAGATCGGTCTTTCTGTGTCCTCTGGACACCTGCACGATGGCAAAGGTCATCTCCTCACCGGGGATGTCAAACAACTCTGCATATTTGCGGATGAACAGACCGCTGTATTCGTTGTGAAAGTCACGAATGATCGTCTCGGCATCTTCGCGGCTGTGCGTCAAAAAATAATCTTTGAAGTCAATCTTCGCGGATAATTCTTCATAGTTTTTCTGATTGATGCCCATGCCGATATCATGCAGATAACATGACATAATCAGCACGTAACACTCTGCCGCGCTGAGCCTTTCGATCTGTTTTTCACCGAGCAGCATATTGCTGTATTCGAGAACATCCATGCTGTGCAGGATGGTATGATCCGTAAAATCGGGGAAACGGGGGAGAAAGGATTCCAGCATCTTCTGCAGTACAGCCGCGCTGTCCTTCGTTCTGCGATGAAGACCCTCGTTCTCCCTCTTCAGCTTTGTTTCCAGTAAAAAGCCAGTCATCCTTACTCTCCTTCGTAACCCGCAGCCGCTTCAAGCGCGATGCGGATCATTTTATGGAAAGAGTTCTGACGATCTGAAGCGCTCATTTTTTCCTCGGATACAAAAGAATCGGAGATCGTCAGCAGACATGCCGCTTCTTTTTTCAGCGCGTAGGCGTTGTGGAATAAGCCGAAGCTCTCCATCTCTACACAGGTGCAGCCGTGCTCCTCGTGTACCGCCTTGAAATAATCCGCGGGCCCTTCCTGATAAAAGACGTCGGTTGAATGTATCGGCGCAGTTTCAAGGCTCTCACCGAGTTGTTCTGCCGCAGCTTGGATCGCCGTGTTCAAACGGCTGCTCGGATATTTTATCTGATCGGTATTGCCGTTTTGGACCCGTCCAAAGGTAGATTCGCTCCATGCGTATTGAGTCAGTACGACGTCGCCCAGCTTCAGCTCGGGAACGTATGAGCCCGCCGAACCGATACGGATGATCGCTTTGACGTCATATACCGTGAAAAGCTCATAGGAATAGATGCCGATTGACGGCATTCCCATTCCGCTCGCCATTACCGAGACGCGTTTTCCTTTATAGGTACCGGTATAACCGAGAATCCCTCTTACCTGATTCACAAGTTTCAGATCATCTAAATACGTTTCTGCGATCAGCTTTGCCCTCATCGGGTCTCCGGGCATCAGTACAACGTCAGCGAAATCTCCTTTGTTTGCTTCATTATGCGGTGTAGCCATTATCCTTTGCTCCTTTTTCCTTTACTTTCAGACATATTTAATGTTGTTTATCAAACGCTTTCACAAAGCAGACTTTCTCTTAACCCCGACTTGACGCTTTCAGATGTGAAAGCGGCGTCGATCGCGTTTTTCAGCAGAAGCTCTTCCTGCTCCCCGGTCAGTCCGAAGCTCTCCTCCATATAACGATACTCTCCCGCAAGCGTCACGCCCTCGATCGCCGGATCGTCGGTATTCAGCGTGACTTTGATTCCCTTTTCAAGATAATCCATAAACGGATAGTCGTCCATGCTTTCTACCGCATGGGTCTGGCGGTTGCTGGTCGGACACATTTCCAGCGGGATACCATTTTCTCTGACGAGTAGGAGAAGTGCCTCATCCTCATAACAGCGAACCCCGTGACCGATCCTGCTCGCGCCGAATTCGATCGCGGCGCGAATGCTGTCGGCGCCGTCCGCTTCTCCTGCGTGGATCGTAAAAGGCACGCCGTACTCCTTCGCGCGCGCAAATAAAGCCCTGAAATCCTCTGTAGGATACAGCGCTTCGGCTCCGGCAAGGTCGATCGCAACCACGCCGCCGTCTTTCACAAGATATTTTTTTGCAAGCTCTATTGTCTCGAAGTTCGCGTCAGCTATGTTCTCGCCGCGCATACAGCAAAGAATCAGGTTGCCCTTGAGCCGGGACTGCTTCAATCCGTCAAGCGCCGCCACAACAGCCTCTTCCTGTGTCAGTCCGTTGTTTGTATGCAGCTGCGGCGCAAAGCGCACTTCGGCATAGATAACGCCTTGTGACATAGCGTTATCCATCACCAGCCGTACCGCTTCACGCAGTCCCGCTTCGGTCTGCATCAGGGAATCCGGAAGCGCAAAGCAAGAAAGGAAGTCGTTCAAGCTCGTACAATCCGCGGGAACCGACAGTAATCTGAGCAGTTCTTTGTCGTCTTCGGTCGGAAGTGCGATCCCTTGGAGCTTTGCCAGTTCTTTTGCGATCTCTACAGTGATCGCGCCGTCCAGATGCAAATGCAGATCGATGTATTTTGAAACGGTTTTCATATCCTTACGACCGTTCATTCAATGGTCAGGATATCCGAAAAACCGGTGACCTCGAAGATTTCCATAACGGTTTCGTTCACATTAATCAGCTTCATCTGACCCTGCTTCATCATCACCTTCTGCGCGGAGAGCAATACTCTGAGTCCGGCGGAAGAGACATAATCAAGCTTTTCCATATCGAAAACAAGCTCCGACATACCGTCTAAAGAAGACTTCAGCTCCGCTTCCAGCTCAGGGGCGGTTGTCGTATCCAAACGTCCCTCTAAAGCGATGTTCATAGTGGCTGCGTTTTGTGTTTTTTTGATATTCATTTTGACATCTCCATTTATATTTTTATAGTTTTGAGTATTATAACATCCGTATTGATTCTGTGTCAAGCGATCAATCAAAAAACAGCTTCCCGACGATTCTCTTTCGGACTGATACGAAACTCAGACCGAAACAGAAATTTTTGTGATAGATTAACTACAGCGCTCGAAAAGCCGAATATTATCAGCTCACGCTCTGAGTCGGTCGCGATCCAGTTTGCCGAAGCTGTTTCCCAGCAGGACGATCTGGCTCTGGAGGCAGTAATTGTTGACAGCTACCGTAAGGAATTCGAAGATAGCGTTCACGGAAATGATCATAGCCAGCGCTTCCGCTTTGATGCCGAGCTGCGAGAACAGGATAGAGAAGCAGACGGTGGTACCGCCAAGCACCGGCGGCGTCGCCACCGAAAGGATAAACGACAGCAAAAATGCCGCCAGCAGCCATGCCCATGTCACCTCGACGCCGTACATATCCGCCGTAAACAGACTGCACGCCGTGAATACGATACAGTATCCCGGTCTGAACAGGATCGTGCCGAGATTGTATGACAGCGGCGCGAAGTCAGCGTCCACCCCGAGAGGCCCGATCAGCGTTTCGATGGTGGTGACGAATGCCGCGCCGACATTGGCGCTGGACAGAGAGATCATAAACGGGGGCAGCAGCTTATGCAGATAGGTACGCACGCTCACCTTCAGCCGGATACAGACAACCAGCGTATATGCGATGAGGGTAAATAATTCACCCGCCACGACGATCAGAAACAGCTTCCAGAAGCCTGCGATCACGGCTAACTGACCGGACATGATCAGCCCGCATACCATCAGTCCGACATAGACGGAAATAAAGTGGTTAAGAGAGGAATTGGAGAGAATGGCGACGGTGTTGACCTCGTCAAAGATCTCGGTCAGCGGATCTGCCTTCTTTCCCATTTTCAGCATGACAATACCGAACATCACGCCGATGATAATGATATGTACGGAATTGAATTCCAGAATCGGTGAGAGAATGTTGTTCGGCACAAAATCGATCAGAATATCAAAGAAATCGAAGAAGTCGATCGACATCTGCGATGACATGCCGAAGGTCATACCCGGTATCATCCATGCCGTGTTGACCAAGGTGAGTATGAATGCGACCAGCAGGAAACTGCGGATCATCCGCCTTCCGATATTGCTGAACGTGGAGATATCCCCAAGCCGCACGATACCCAGTACAATGGCGCCGAAGCACATGATCGTTGCCATTACGCAGAGAAGTCCCGTAAAGGCGTTTGTCAGCGGCGTTATGATCCGCTCGGCGATCACAGGAGCTGTTTCGGGTATAAGCAGCGTAAGCAGCGATCCGACTGCCGCGCCGATGATGATACCGAGGAGAATAGTGACAAGTTGGCTTACACGTCGTTTTCTTGCTACCGTGAAGGTGACGAGATTTGCGCCGCCGCGGTACCGCCACGCCTGATTCAGCGACTCGGAATTTGCCAGCAGCGAACCCATAACAGACGTCTCGGAGGAGTTCTCCTCGCTGAAAGGATCGAAGCTCTCGCCTTTGACTCGAAGCGATATGCGGAAAGTACCGAAAAAGCGGGAAAAGCGCAATGACGCCACCGCTTTCTCTGAGAGAGCGTCACGGTATTTGAGTATGGTTTCTTCCAACATAAAACGCAGGCGCAGCGCGTCCTTCGAATCGATCTTTACTTCTCCCAGAAGTTCTCCTATCTGTTCAACGTAACGGTCGATTTCTTCCGCGGTCAGCTCAAACTTGTCTTGTATGGTCTTTTCCATAATCAGATTGTTCTTCCTTCCGTTTTTGATTCGCGGGGTATCTGAGACCGTTTTATACGATCTCTTGTACGGGTTTTATTCCGTTATTTCCTCTTTCTCGGTATTATCTTGAGGACCGTAATATTTTAATCCGACCATCGTCAGATCGTCAAACTGAGGAGCGTCTTTGACAAAGGCATCGACTGCAGTGCGGATGCCCGCCAGTACTTCTTTCTGTGAAGCGTTTTTGTTAACCGCGTTGAGGGCGTCTAAGGTGCGTTCTGTGCCGAAGAGCTCGTTGTTCGCGTCTGTCGCTTCGGCGACGCCGTCGGTGTAGACAAAGATGCTGTCGCCATTTCTAAGCTGTATTTCGGTGTTTTTATACTTGGCAAATTCCATCGCGCCGATCGCGAGTCCGTGCTTGTCTTTCAGCATCTCGTATTTGCCGCTCGTGTTGATCATCGGATACTCATGACCTGCGCTCGCGGTAGTGAGCTTGCCCGTGCTGATCTCGAGGATACCCAGCCAGACGGTCACGAACATATTCGCGTCGTTGTTCGCGCAGATCACCTTGTTTACTCTTTCGAGTATCTCTGCCGGAGAACCGCCCATGAGGGCATGGTCGTTGATAAGGATCTTCGAGGACATCATAAACAGCGCCGCCGGAATGCCCTTGCCCGATACATCCGCGATCACCAGCGCAAGATGATCTTCGTCGATCATGAAGAAGTCATAGAAATCTCCGCCGACCTCCTTAGCCGGATCCATGGAAGCATGTATATCAAATTCCGGCCGGTCGGGAAAGGCGGGGAAGATCGAAGGCAGCATGCTCGTCTGTATCTGTGTGCCGACACGCAGATCAGCCTCGGTAGCCTCCATTTTTGCGCGGGTCTCCAGAAGGGTATGCGTGCTGACGTTGGTAGTCAGATATACCATTGCTATCGAAACAGCCAAGCTGAGGGCAAGATATTTGCTGTCAACGTCTAAAAGGATTATTTCCATTACATAAACCGCGGGGATCAAGACGCCGAACACGATCATGTTATAGGCGATGCGCATTGAAGTACGATCGTCGCGACGGCCTTTGATCGCGTAACTCACGGCGCTGAGCACCGCTATCAGAACGTAGATGATCATCAGAGGAGTAAACAGCGCGTCGAAAAGCATTTCCTCGTACAGTACGCCCTTATCGTCGACCCCTACAAACCAATGGGTCCACGGCGTGGTGATACACAACAAGGAAAACAACCCCGGAGGAATGATATAAAAGATGATGGTCGCCCACCGGCTTTTCGGCAGACGGTCAAACCTGTTCAGTATGTAACGGTTCAATAATACCGTAAATACAACAAACAGTATCATATAACCGCAAGCGCCGACATAGGTAAGCGCTTTCAGCTGCGGATGTCCGTCGCAGAACGTCCAGAGTATCTCAAAACAGCTCAAGCCCACTGCGGTAAGCAGCATGATCGATATGCGGTCTTTGAGCTTTTGCTTGTATAATACAATATTGTTAATAAAAAGGATTCCGAGCAGGATTAATGCTACAAAAAGCAATTCACGATACAATCCGTTTATGATTTCTTGATCTATCATAGTTTTCTCCTGTTCCAATTATAATGCGTATAAGGGTCAGGCGCAAGGTTAATCTGTTCAGAAGTGAATCAAAAAACCCAAAGTATATCGGCTGTGGGATGCATCCGTAATACTATCATTACGAATGACAGCTAAACTAAAAAATTACCTCATCTTATTTGTGATCTCGTGAAAGCCTGTTTTCGAGCTTCGTGGCTTTTGCGATCAGCAGAGCCGCAATACCGCACAGTACGCCGAGCAAAAGTCCGCACAGGACGTCCGTCGGATAATGCACATAGAGATAAAGCCGTGAGAACGCAATACATACCGTCAGAGCCAGAGCAATAAAGCCGAGCGCTCTTTTCTTGTTAAGCAGCACGGTCGTTACCGCCGCCGCCAAAACGCTGTGCGTAGACGGGAAGCTCGCTCCCGAAGGCGGTTTGATCAGCAGGATCATATCCGTGTTGACGGTAAACGGTCTGGGGCGGTTGACAATGTGCTTGAGCGCAACATCGCCGGTCAGGAAGCCGATCGCCAAAGCAATCAGTACCATGATCCCGATCGCGCGTGTTTTCTTAAAGAACAGCAGAATGATGCCCGTGACGATCCAGATGATACCCCAGGTTGTCAGATAGCTGATAGCTACCGCGAGAAAATCTAAGAATCCGCATCGAAGCGTATCCTGTATCGCGTTCAAAACAGACAAGTCAAATGCTTGTATTGCTTCCATGATCATACTCCTTTTTATTAATTGAATTCAAAGAAATTCATTTTCGCAAAGCCTGTCGGCAGCGGTATCGTACACATATAGATGAAAGCGAGTACCAGACACACGACGGCGATCGCCAATACCGTGATCCTGTTCGGCATATTTTTGAATGTTCCGACAATACCGAGCAGAAACAGCGTCAGCGAGTAGAGAACGGTCACAAGCTGATAAGAGTCGCCCTTTGTGTTATCGTGCTTACCTTCTTCGAGCAGCCTCTCCGACTCTTCGACTGTTGAGTTCGCCGTTTCAAAATATTTTTCTGCCATACCGGGCATCTTGAACGGATTGTCTTCGTTGTTTTCCTCCATCCATTTGACGCCTTCTTTCAGGATATCGCTCGCGTTCTGCTCTTCAAAGGATTTGATCTTTTCTATGATCAGGTCTATCTTCGCCTGATTGCCGTCAATCTTTGCCTCTTCGAGTTCATAGTAATAATCTTTTGCGGTGTTCCACACCATATAGTCGGCAAGATACGCCTGCATACCGAGGTTATATTCCGCAGTGCCATGCGACGCCGTGTTGTTGCTCTCTGTAAAGTGGATGGACTGGAGTCCGCCGTGCAGATGTCCGATCCATGCCGCCCATGCCGAGAGCAGGGTAGTGATACCGAGAAGGATCGCGACGATGGTTTCGATTCTTTTGGCGGTCAGGATGGTTTTTCTGTTTTTGAGCGCGTTATCCGGAGCGTTTTCGCTTTGATTGACGGTCTCGCTGTTTGCTAATTCGGTTTCTTTACTATCCATTCTATAACCTCCTGCTGAATATAACAATCCAATTTTATTATACTCTTTTATACTGCCTTATTCAATAGGGGGTGTTCCAGAATGGAACGTCTAATTTCATAAAAAATGTTGTAATTTTGTAATGTTTTTGTGTATAATAGGGTAAAAAGTATCATTGATACGGAGTTTAGCTGATAATGAGACAGTATTTTTCGGATACATTAAGAAAGCTGCGAACGGAAAAGGGACTTTCACAGCAAGCGTTGGCTGAGAAGATGTATGTTACCCGCTCTACGGTAGCCCGCTGGGAAAACGGAAGTCGCTTGCCGGACGCCGTGATGATATCTCGTCTCTCAGAGGTCTTAGGTGCAGACGTCAATATGTTGCTCTCCGCGGCTGCGCAGAGCGAAGAGTGTCCTAATGTCATTTTGGTGGATGACAGAAAACTGATCCTCACCGGCGGTCTGCCGATATTGGAAGAGGTCATGCCCAACGCGACGGTCACCGGCTTTACCGACGCGAACGAAGCCATTGAATACGCAAAGGCGAACCGCGTCGCCCTCGCTTTTCTGGATATCGAACTCAGAGAAATGACAGGACTGGAGCTATGCCGCAAACTGCTCGAGATCAACCCCCGTACCAATATCGTATATCTGACCGCGTACAGCGATTATGCCCTTGACGCGTGGAGTACGGGAGCAAGCGGCTTCATGCTCAAACCGCTCACGCCTGAAGGTGTCAAAGAACAGCTTGAAAAATTAAGATATCCCTTCCGGACGGGAGGCGAAGGCGTATGACCGACTGGGCTTATATCGTCGAATTTTCGTTACCGGGAGCGCTGCTGGTGATGATGGCGCTCGGGATCGCGTTATCGTCTTTTATGCCTGCGCTCGACCGGTGGAGCAAGCGATATTTCATTACATTATTCACGCTGCTGTTTCTGTGTGTTGTCACTTGCTTTTTGGCACTGATTATTTGGGACAAGCCCAATATGGCTGCGGCGGCAAGGATCATATATCTGTTTGAAGACCTGTTTATCTCGACCCCGATATTTATGCCGACGATCTTTCTGCTGCATTGCTGTGGTGAGAACTTCAAAACCAGCTTGTTGTTCAGGATCGTAACGGCGCTGTTGAGCGTGTACTTCATTGTACTGATAGTTATTCAGTTCACGGACGTATTCTACTACGTTACACCGGACAATCATTTTTTCCGCGGTCCTTTGTGGGCGCTGTGGATCGTTCCGCTTGTCCTGATCATGATATGCAACATAGTGGGCGTGATTAGGAGGAGAGAAAAGCTCTCGAAAAAGTATTATATCGCACTTCTTGTTTATCTGCTGCCTATGACTGCGACGATAGTTGTCCATATGTTCTTCTCTGTTGAACTTTTTGTTGTGTTCGGAATGGTGCTGTTCGCGCTGATCATGCTCGTACTGATCCTCTCGGATAATGTAGAACAATACACGCGCCAACAGCAGGAAATTGCCCATCAGCGCGCCGGTATCATGGTGTTGCAGATGCGACCTCACTTCATCTACAACACCATGACCGGCATCTATTACCTCTGTGATCAGGATCCGCAGAAAGCGAAACAGGTCACGCTGGACTTTACCACCTACCTGCGCAAGAACTTCGCCGCGATCGCATCTGAGGATACCATTCCCTTTACGGAAGAGTTGGAGCATACCCGCGCCTATCTTGCCGTAGAGCAGGCACAGTTTGAGGACAGCCTTTTTGTCAGCTTTGATACGCCGCACACCATGTTTCGTGTGCCGCCGCTGACACTGCAGCCGATCGTGGAGAACGCAGTCAAGCACGGCATGACGTCAAGTAATGATCCGATCCACATCTCTGTCGTCACGCGACAGGCAGATGCGGGAAGCGAGATCATCGTAGAGGACGACGGCACCGGCTTTGATCTTGTCAACGACGACGAGCCGCATATCGCACTGAATAATATCCGTCAAAGGCTTGAGATGATGTGCAAAGGCGAGTTGACGATCTCCCCGCGTGAAGGCAGAGGAACGTCGGTGAAAGTGACGATACCGGCGTAAAATAAATGATTTTGGTAATAATCGGTAGCTTTACCGTGAATTAAGGCAAAAACAATTAAAAAGAGAGGGATGTTATGTTCAAATTACTCTTCAAGAACATGAAGGCAAAGAACTGGGTTTCGGTAATTGCGATTTTTCTGCTGACACTCGGTGAAGTGTACTTCATGATGCAAATTGTCAGCTACATCAGCCTGCTGACCGGTGCGGTACAGAAAAGCCGGGAAAACGGTGTAGCTGAGATCTGGTGGTATGGTCTGTATATGGTCATATGCGCGATTCTGATGGCAGCGATCGAGGTCGTCATCCGTTTTGTTGCCAGTGCGACCGCCAGCAGCTGTGTTACCGGTATCAGACAGAAAATGTATGAGAGAGTCAACAAGTTCGCTATCTCGGACTTCGCTTCTTTCTCAACAGAGTCTTTGATCACCAGAACCACCAACGACATGCAGAATGTCCATCTTGCATGGCTCACATTCTTAAAGACCGCGTTTTTGGCGCCTGTCGTTATGGTATGGTCTGTCATTCTTCTGATGCAGTACGCAAGCACATCTTTGACGATCGTTACTGCTGTCTGGCTGGTTCTCCTTGTCGTTGCGGTTGTTGTTCTGCTGGCGATGCTGACGCCGAAGTTCAAGATTGTCCAGAAGCTGACCGATGCTCTTAACGTCGCTTCCAGAGAGAACCTGACCGGCGTTCGAGTTGTCAGAGCTTTCAACGCCGAAACTTATCAGGAAAATAAATTTGAAAAGGTCAACACCAATTTCACCAGGGTGCAGATCTTTGCCGGCAGAGTGATGTCGTTCTTTACGCCGTTTGTTATGATGGTCATGTCGGGACTGTCCCTGTCCATTCTGTGGGCAAGCGCTTATGTCCTCAACGGCATGGATATGGAAGCTGCTTCGCAGTCTTTCAGCGCGACAAACGCGTTCGTTATGCTCGCGAGCCAGATCATCATGTCCTTCGTTCTGATGGTCACGCTGATCGTTATCTGGCCGAGAGCTGCTGTCAGCGCAAAGCGTGTCAACGAGGTCATCACGCACGAGGTTTCTGTTCTGGATCCCGACAATCCCGTCGAATTCAAAGAAGCGGGCACGATCGAGTTCAAGAACGTCGGCTTTGCTTATCCCGGCTCGGATAAAGAGGCTGTTTCCGATATCAGCTTCAAGGTCAAGCAGGGCGAGACCATTGCGTTTATCGGCGCGACCGGCAGCGGTAAAACTACCATTATCAATATGATCCCGCGTATGGCTGACTGTACACGAGGCGAAGTACTCGTCGACGGCGTCAACGTCAAGGATGTTCTCCAGAAGGATCTGAGAGATCGCATCGGATACGCGCCGCAGAGAGGATTCCTCTTCAAGGGCAATATCAAGGAGAACATCGCGTTCAAGGATCCCGATATGACGCTCGAAGACGTCAGATGGGCGGCTCAGATCGCCGATGCTGACGAGTTTGTTATGAAGAAGAGAAACGAGTATGAATCTCCCGTCGCTCAGGGCGGCTCGAACTTCTCCGGCGGACAGAAGCAGAGACTCTGTATCGCGAGAGCGGTAGCAACCAAGCCTGAGATCCTGATCTTCGACGACTCTTTCTCGGCGCTCGACTATAGAACCGATAAAACAGTCAGAGGCCGTATCGCAGAGCAGCTTCCCGATACCACAAGAGTCATCATCGCGCAGCGCGTCGGTACCATTATGGACGCAGACCAGATCGTTGTACTGGATAACGGTAAGATGGTCGGTATCGGCAAGCATTATGACCTTGTCAGAAATTGTCCTGTTTATCAGGAAATTGCATTATCACAGCTTAGTAAGGAGGAGTTAGGATTATGAGTACAAACGTAAAAGCTCCTGCCAAAGAAAAGAATAAGCTGGGTAGTCTTGTAAAAGCATTCAAACCATATTATGCTCCTTTTATTATCTCGATCATCCTGCTGATCGCATCCGTTATCTTCACGATCCTGACCCCCGGAATGGTTCGCAACCTGACCAATGAGATCTCACCGGTCGGTAAAGAGGCGGTTAACGGTAATTTCGTTATCAACATGGAGAACGTGCTCCGTTACGCGCTGACTCTTGTCGCGTACATAGGAATCGCGTTCATTTCCGGTTTTATTTCCGGTTTTATCCTCAATACCATCATCCAGAAATTCTCCAAGGATCTGAGAAGGCAGATCTCTCACAAGATCAACATCATGCCTTTGGACTACTTTGACACGACCCAAACCGGTGATATCCTCTCCGTTATCGCCAACGACGTCGATATTCTCAGTACTTCCCTGCAAAACTCCGTGAGTTTGCTGGTACAGTCCGGTATCATGCTGATCGGTGTATTTATCGCGATGTTCCTTGCCTGCTGGCAGATGGCGCTCGTGGTCGTATGTTCGCTTCCCATCATGCTGATCATCGTCGGCCTTACCTTCAAGTTCGCGCTGCCGCTGTTCGATAAGAACCAGAAACTTCTCGGCGAAGTCAACGCGACTGTCGAAGAAAACTACTCCGGTCAGCTTGTTATCAAGGCGTTCAACGCCGAAGATAAAAAGATTGAGGAATTCAGAGAGACAAATGATCTGTTCGGAAAGATTATGTACAAATCTCAGGCGATCGGTACCCTGATCGAGCCTGCTATGCAGTTTGTATCCTATCTGACCTATGCAGCGGTTCTGATCGTTGCCGGTCTGCTCTTTGCGAAAGGCACGATCTCTGATATCGGTGTTATCACCGGCTTTATCATTTACGTATCGCTGTTCCAAGAGCCTCTTGCTCAGATCGGTCAGGCGAGCTCCACGATCCAGCTTGGTACCGCTGCCTGCAACAGAGTCTTCAACTTCCTCGAGCAGGAAGAGCTCCCCGAAGAGGGAGAGAAGAAACAGCTTCTCGATCACGACCATATCCGCGGCGAAGTCGAATTCAAGGATGTTTGCTTCGGTTATGATCCCAAGAAACTCACCATCACGAACTTCTCCGGTAAGATCAAGCCCGGTATGAAGGTAGCGATCATCGGTCCTACCGGTGCCGGCAAGACCACGCTGGTTAACCTGCTGATGCGCTTCTATGAGATTACCAGCGGCGATATCCTGGTCGACGGCGTGTCCATCAAGGATATGTCGCGCCATGAGCTCAGAGAGATCTTCGGTATGATCCTGCAGGAGACTTGGGTCATCAACGGTACGCTCAGAGAAAATATCGTCTACAACCTCAAGAATGTTGACGAGAACAGACTCCAGGAGATTCTCGAAGAGACCAACCTGAGCCACTATGTATCTACTCTGCCTCAGGGACTTGATACCGAGATCCAGAAGGAGAGCGCTCTCTCCGCCGGTCAGAAACAGCTCGTTACCATCGCGAGAGCTATGACCGAAAACGCTCCGATGCTGATCCTCGACGAAGCGACCAGTAACGTCGATACCAGAACAGAGATCCTGATCCAGAAGGCGATGGATTCTCTGACAAGCGGCAGAACAAGCTTTGTTATTGCGCACAGACTGTCTACTATCAAGAACGCCGACCTGATCTTTGTTATGAAGGACGGCAACATTGTAGAGACCGGTAACCACGATTCTCTGATGGAACTCGGCGGACTCTACTGTGAGATCTACAATTCTCAGTTCAACTGATCAATTAGAGATCATTTTATACCGCGGAATCTAACGGAAAAGAAAAACATCTTTAACCGGGTAGATGACTATGAAAAGATCACTCCTTATCTGCATGCAGATAAGGAGTGATTATGTGATTTGAAAGCCGAACGAAGAAGACTAAAGGCTTTTGCTATTATATTAAATAAAAAAGGAGAACACCACTATGAAAATCACCAGTTTCAGTTCCCTGATCATGACCAACGATGCAGCAAATGTCCAAAAAGTATTTGAAGAACTCGGCTTTGTAAAGCGACATGAGAAAAAGGATGTCGCGGATACGAACCACTCCGGAGGCTTCCGAATGAAGGACGCCGAAGGTCACGACATATCGATCGCACAGGTCAATCATATCCCGCGCGATATGACCGCGATTCGGATGAATGTTTCCGACTTCGAAGAGGCTATGGCGCTTCTTTCCGCACACGGCTACAAGAACATGAGAGGCGAAGGCAACGTCATCGATACCGGCTCATCCAAGACAGCCGTGATGATCTCTCCGTCCGGTTTTGCAATCAATGTCGTTTATCACATTAAAAACAAATAAATATTGACAGCAACACAGACTCTGTTTAAAACGAATATATATCATTATTAATTAAAAGATTGGAGAGTACAATTATGAAAAAAGCATTAGTTTTACTGATCACCCTGTTGTTCTGTATCTCAATCCTTACCGCCTGTGCAGGCAGCGGAACAACCGTTTCCACAAAGGATGAGGCGGTTGCTCAGACAAACGACGCTGCCAAAATATCATATCAGCTTGAGAAATCTGTCGAAGTCAACGGCAGACAGGGTGTCGCATATGAGAACGGTTGTTATTATGTCAGCGGTTCGACCAATCTCATCAAGTATGACAAAGACTGGAATGTTGTCCTCGAGAACGACGATCCCTTCAGCAAGGGATATGAGCTTGAGGTCAACCATATCGGCGATATCGACATCTATAACAATGAGATTTACTGCGGCGTGGAGCTGTTCCTTGACGGCGTAGCGAAGAATATCCAGATCGCCGTGTATGATGCCGACACACTGGAATTCAAACGCGCTTTCCCCTTCTCTGAAGAAAGCGGTCAGACAGAGTGTTCCGGTATCGCGGTCAATCCCGACAACGGCACCGTATGGATGTGCTCGTGGGAAGGCGGTCAGTCCGGCAACTATCTCTATAAATACAAGCTCGAGGACGGCGCGTATCTCGGCAAAGTCCATGTACATCCCGTTCCTCAGTGGGTACAGGGTATTGCTTATTATGACGGCGCGTACTACATTACCGCTGACGACGGAGACGCCGACTTTGATGAGCCCGACCATGTCTATAAAACAGTGATCGCGGATGACGCGACCGAATGCACGGTAACAGAAGAAAAGATCTTAGACGACGTTACCAAGCAGGGAGAAATCGAAGGACTGACCTTTGACAAAGATAACGGTCAGATGCTCGTTCTGTACAACCGCGGCGCAAGGATTATCCTCGGTATGCCTTCGGGATTCTACGACGGCTACGACAAAGAAATCCACGAGGTATTCCTCTATAATATTGTGTAAAAGCGTAATATCAAACACCGCTTTTTTGTCAGCAAAACGATCCGAAAAGGTATGATACGGCACATGAAACCGAACCTTCCGTGACTGCTTTGCTGACAAATGAAGACGGTTCCTATTTAGTCTTGTTTCATCATAAGAAATAGTTGAGAAAACACCATGAATGTATATGATTTTGACGGAACGATTTTTCCGACCGATTGTACCATAGGCTTTGGCTTCTGGTGTATGAATCGCCACCCCAAGCTGTGGTTTGAGTTTTTTCCTAAGATGATCGTAACTCTGATCAGGCGAAAAGCAGGACAGATACC
This sequence comes from uncultured Ruminococcus sp., assembly GCA_964588105.1. Taxonomy (GTDB): domain Bacteria; phylum Bacillota; class Clostridia; order Oscillospirales; family Acutalibacteraceae; genus Ruminococcoides. Next base: position 21,687 of record CAZPOG010000016.1, read on the forward strand.
GGAGTATCTGTTGCAGCGTAAGCTTTTCAGTTTTCTGACGCTGATAGATGATTTCGACGTACAGATCGAGCGTTATTGGGATAAAAACGAAAAGAAGATCGCCCCTTGGTATCTTAAACAAAAAAGAGCCGACGATCTGATCATCAGCGCGTCGCCCGACTGCATTATCGGACCTATCGCTAAGCGGCTCGGCGTGAACTTTATGGCGACGGAATTTGACCGTGAATTCGGAGTGTTTACAAATAATCTGATGTACGCGAAGGAAAAGGCAAAGTATATCTTTGATCACGGCTTCCCGATGATCGAGAATTTCTATTCCGACTCACTTGCTGATACGCCGCTTGCCCTGTGCGCCGAAAAAGCATATCTGGTAAGCAATAAGGCGAGAACCGTGAAGCCCTGGCCTGATCTCGATGCTGAAACAATGAGTGAGGTCAAGGAAAAGATCGATACGGGATGGAACATCCATCTGAAAGAGTAAGGTGACGAGCAAGTGTATATCATCATTTATGATTTCGGAACCAGCAGCGTCAAAACCTGTTTGTTTGAGATCGGCTCAAGAATACAACTTGTCGCCGGAGCAACTGCCGAATACGGCCTTTACATTTCCGACAACGGCAGTGCGGAACAGGATACGGAAGAATGGTGGGCGGCGCTGTGTTCGACCACCCGTGATGTGCTAAAGAAATCAGACGTTAAGCCTCAAGAGATAGAAGGAATGGCGTTCTGCTCACAGATGCAGGGATCGGTTTTTGTCGACGAGAACGGAAACGCCCTCAGACGCCCGATGAACTATCTCGATCAAAAGGGATTTAAAGAATACAAGGAATGCATGGGACGCGGCGTCATCAAGGTTTCGGGCTGCAGCCTTTACAAGCTGGTACGGAATCTGATCGTCAATTACGCCGGCTCGACCAGCGCGAAGGATCCCGTATGGAAGTACAAGTGGGTGGAAAACAACGAGCCGGATGTTTTCAAAAAAACATATAAGTGGCTGGATATCGGCGACTATCTGTTGTCCCGCTGTACGGGCAGGATCGTCAGAACTGCCGATACCGCCTTTGCGACCTTTCTTTATGATACGCGAAAGGGAAAAGAAGGCTGGAACAAAGGTCTTTTGAAGATGTACAAGGTGAATCCCGACCATATGCCGGAGATCATCGACTGCACGGATCTGGTCGGCGGTCTCACAAAGAAAGCGGCTCGGGAACTCGGGCTCGCCCAAGGGATACCGGTTTTCGGAGGAGGCGGCGACACCACCTTCGTCAATATCGGTGCCGGATGTACAACGCCGGGTGACACGCATATATATGTCGGAACCTCGGGATGGGTATCGACATTCATGGATCATCAGACCGTCGATATCGACGCCATGATCACAGGCGTTCTGTCAGCTAAACACGGGTATTTCAACTATTATGCGGAATTGGAGACAGCCGGAAAGTGCTTTGAATGGGTCATGGAGCATCTTGCGCTGGACGAGGTCGGCATTTATCTGAGCAATCTCACGGTGGCGGATGATCTCGAAAGTAAACACAAAAGCCTTTATGACTATCTTTCCGAAGAGATCAGCAAGTCGCCGCCGGGTGCAAACGGCGTGATCTTCACCCCGTGGCTCCACGGCAATCGCTGCCCGTTCGAAGACTCCAACGCGGGCGGGATGTTCTTCAACATCCGGATCGAGAACGGCAAGAGAGATATGATCCGCGCGGTGTTGGAGGGCATATGCTACCATCTTCGCTGGCTGCTGGAATGCTCACAGAAAAAGGTCAAGACGTCCGATACGATCCGGTTTGTCGGCGGAGGAGCGTTATCTCCCGTGACTTGCCAAATGCTGGCGGATATCACCGGACGAACGATCGAAACGGTCAACAACACGCAGGAGGTCGGCGCGATCGGCACGGCGCTCGTTGTCGCGGCAGGTATCCAAGGCGTGGATGTGCTTACATTATCGCGTGAGCTGGTAAAAGCAAATCATGTATATACTCCCACCCCCGAGAACAAAGAGATATACGAACGCAGCTACAAGGTTTTTAAAAATCTCTACAAATCCAACGCCGCGTATTTCAAACAGTTGAATTCCTGACGGACGACGGCAAACGCAATTTGTATGATTCAGATCAGTAAACGGGGAGGAAAATATGCATGACAACGTTAAAATATCGCGGAAAGTAAAGTTTTTCTAT
>CAZPOG010000017.1:0-23718 GCA_964588105.1 uncultured Ruminococcus sp.
ATAACGCTTGTATCGTCCGTCCCTCCGGCACAGAGCCTAAGATCAAGCTCTACATCACCGGCGTCGGTAACGACAGAGATGCTGCCAAGAAGATTGTTGACAGTATTGCGGCGGATATGAAGGCGACTTTGGGAATCAAATAATCTTGAATAACGTATAAGAAAACGGCAGGACGAGTTATCGTCCTGCCGATCTTTTATGCAGTTGTTTCTGTTGGAATCTCGGTTTCTTCGTAGGGAGTTTCTACCCATTCGCCGTTTTGCATTTCCTTATGAGAGAGGAGATTTCCCTGATTGTCATAAGAAAACTGCTCATGCTCTTCACCGTTCTCGTAGTAGGTGATCATGTAGCCTTCCGTCTGGGTAACATACATCACGCGGCTGTAGTTTCCGTCAATGTCATACTCATAATCATAGTAGAACTGACCGATACCGTTGGCGGCATATGTCGTTTCCATGATCAGACGGCCTTCGGAATCATAGTCATACAGCACATAATGATCATATTCACTATCAGCGGTAAAGTAATCGACACGACTGAGAAGCCCTTCGCTGTTGTGCGCGTATCTCTCATATCCTGTGACCTGACCCGAAGCATCCGTCATCGGTATCATAGAACCGTCCGGAACCGTAGGAGAAGTATCTCCTTCCTTACCGCAGGCGCAAAGAAAAACGGTACAGATCAGACAAAGAGATACGATAATGATAAAACGTCTCATCATTTAGTCTTGCTGTGGAGCTTGACGGTGCTGCCGCGCTTGTCAATCGATACTTCACCAACCACATCGGTACCGTAAATACGGTCGCCTGCGTCGCCGAGTCCGGGCAGGATGTAGCAGTTTTCGTTGAGGCGTTCATCCTTTGCCGCGCAGAAGATACGCACGTCAGGATGCTCTTTGGAAAGAACCTCAATGCCCTCGGGAGCGGCAATGATGCACAGGAATTTGATAGAGCGCGGATGAGAACGCTTGATAATATTGATCGCGTCAACAGCAGAGCCGCCGGTAGCGAGCATCGGATCCAGAACATATACGTCTCTTTCCTCTACGTCGCCGGGGAGCTTGTTATAATACTCGACAGGCTTGTGTGTGACTTCATCTCTGTAAAGACCGATATGACCGACCTTAGCGGAAGGAACCATCGTCAGCATTGCGTCAAGCATACCGCAGCCCGCTCTGAGGATCGGAACGAACGCGAGCTTTCTGCCGGCGATCTTCTTGGCGATCATAGGAGCCATCGGCGTCTTGATTTCGACGTCCTGCAGCGGCAGGTCGCGGGTCGCCTCATAGCACATCAGCATCGCGATCTCGGAAATCAGCTCACGAAATTCTTTTGTACCGGTGTTCTCGTCACGCAGGATAGCCAGCTTGTGCTGGATCAGCGGATGGTCAAATACAGTTACTTGATTTTCCATAGTAATATCCTTCTTTCTTTATGGAGTTATATGATTTGATTATACTTCAAAAGTTCCGTTTTCAATAGCGGTGATCATATCGACGCGCTTTTCATGTCTTCCGCCTTCAAACTCGGTATTCAGGAAGATAGAGGCGAGCTTGACAGCTTTTTCTTCATCGATCACTCTGCCGCCCATGCAAAGGACGTTGGCGTTGTTGTGGCGTCTGGTCATCTCCGCGCAGAACTCGTCGCATACTACCGCCGCCCGGATACCCTTGACTTTATTCGCCGCCATGGAGACGCCGATTCCGGTACCGCAGCAGATGATACCAAGCTCAGCCTCACCGTCGGACACCTCTTTGGCGACCTGGTAGGCAAACACGGGATAATCGACGCTCTCTTCGGAATAACAGCCGAAATCCTTATAGTCGATATCGTTTTTCTTCAAATAATCAATGACGGCGTTTTTGATTTGAATACCGCCGTGATCACATCCGATAGCAATCATCTTTATCCTTCCTTTTTCTTATTATTTAATTCCCTTTCCGCCTGAGATAGTCTCAGATAGGAGGGATTGAGTTCTGTCGCAGTAATAGTTTCTCCGTTTTGATACTTCCGATACGCGATAAACGCAGCAGAGGAAGCATTCTGATAGCGGATATTCTCAGGAGCAAGGAAGATATGATCCTTCTCAACGGAAGAATAAACCAGTTGTGCTCCGTCTCCGAAGAGGATGATCTTATCATCCAAATTATCCAGTTCACTGAGCAAATCTTCAACAGAGATTGCTCTGTCGTCGCACAGACGCTCCACACAGCCGTTTTTGATACGAAACAGCGCGTTATATACCTGATTCCTTCTCGCGTCCATACAGGCGCATACAACGCAATTCTGCGCAAGATGGTTATACGCCATGCTCTCTAAAGTCGATACGGCAACACATGGCTTATCTGAGGCATACGCCATGCCCTTCACCGCCGCTACGCCGATCCTGACGCCGGTAAAAGAACCGGGGCCGTTATTCACGGCAAACAAATCAATGTCGGAAGTATCCCTTCCTGTGACAGACAAAACGGATTCTACCATGCACATCAGCGTCTGGCTGTGTGTCAATCCCGTATTGATGAAATAATCGGCAAGGATCTTTCCGTCTTCACAAAGGCATACCGAGGCGGGCGCAGCGGTAGAATCAAGAGAAAGTATCAGCATATTCGTCCATCCCCTCTATGGTAATGATCCTTTCGTTCTCATCATCGGTCTTCTCGATACGGATCCTGATCGCATCGTCATCAAGCTCCGACTCGATATTCTCACTCCATTCGATCACCAGAACACCGTTATTCAGATAATCATAGAATCCCGTTGAATAGAGATCATCAATATCGGTGATACGATACATATCAAAGTGATAAACCGTATACTTGCCGCTGTATTCGTTGACGATCGCGAATGTAGGACTGGATACCTCGTCAATACCCAAAGCTTCGCACAGACCGCGTGTGAACGCCGTCTTGCCCGCTCCCAAGTCTCCGAAAAGCGCCAGCACCTCACGCCCTTTGAGCAAAGAAGCGAGCTTCTCTCCTGTATGTTCGGTTTCTTTTGTTGAATGAGAATTAATTCTGATCATGATACCATCCGTTCATCTGAAAAGAAAAACCTTTCCAAATAGTTATTTTAGCATAATCGATCCTGCTCATAATGCTACTGTGATAAAATAAAAAATTTTGTTACCAAATCTGCCTTGATATTCTATTTGATTTCTACTATAATAAGTGACAGATTTGATTTGGACGGTGTAAAAGTGAGTTCGTTTTTTAAGAGAATCGGAAAATTCTTTACAAAAACAGATATCATGTTATGGCTTCTGACGATCGCTGCCGTTGTATACAGTTTGCTGCTCATCAACTCCATGCAGAGAGCGTATGAGTATAACTTCATGACCTCTCAGGTGCTTGCCGTGATTCTCGGATATATCATGGCGGTGTTCATCTCAGTGGTAAACTATGAGAAAATCACGGGGTTGTGGTGGTTGTTTGCGGTTTTATCCATCATATTTTTAGGCTTGGTCTTCGTGATGGGCGTCACGGTCGAAGGTACGGATGATACCGCATGGATCATTCTCCCCGGTGGACTGTCGTTTCAGCCTTCGGAGCTTGTCAAGATGTTCTTTATCGTCACTTTTGCCAAACATATGGACTTTTTACGAAAAAAAGAAAAGCTAAAAAGCCTTTTCGGTGTGATCACGCTTCTGATCCACATGGCAATACCGGTATTGCTGATCCATATGCAGGGCGACGACGGTACTGTACTGGTGTTCATCTTCATGTTCATTATTATGGCATTCGTAGGCGGTGTACAACTGAGATACTTTATCATCATGATCGTACTGCTCGCGGCGGGTATCCCGATTATCTGGAACTATGTCCTCAACGAAGAGCATAAAGCGCGATTCACAGCGATATTTGATATTGACGGAAACGCGATGGAAAACTACGGATGGCAGCAATACCAAGGAAAGGTATCCGTTGCGTCAGGCTCTTTAAACGGCTACGGACTTGGAAACGGCGCAAGAGTCTCCTCCGCGATCGTGCCGGAACAGGAGAACGACTTTATCTTCACGGTAGCAGGAGAAGAATTAGGGTTCGTCGGATGTTGCCTTATATTCTTGATACTGGTTCTGATCTGTGTCAAGATCATGCTCGACGCTCTGTCCGCAAAAGACTATATCGGCAAGATGCTGTGTATCGGCGTTTTCTCAATGATCTCGGTGCAGTCTATCATCAATATCGGCATGGTGTTGGGACTGCTCCCTGTCATCGGTATCACCCTCCCCTTCTTCTCTTCCGGCGGCACCTCAGTGATGTCAATGCTGATGTGTATCGGACTGGTTATCAGCGTTTATTATCATAAAGACGACGTAAACGAAGAGAAAGGCGTCCTCAAGGGAAACAAATATAAATATATCAGATCCTATAACTACGAATAATATATAATAATAAAAATGTAAGGCAGAGAGCGTACTCTCTGCCTTTTACTTATTCACTGTTAATTTTTCTTTGTCACATTCACGGTAGCCGTGTAATAATCATAGACCCAACACTCACCGTAATCTCCCGTCAACGTTATCGACAGCGGTACTTGCAGGGATACCGTAGAAGAAAGGTCGTCATCCAGCAAGCCGGAGAAGTCGGCAATCACAGAAACGCTTGAAGCAGTGATCTCATCGACAAGATCCTCGGGACCGTATATGACAACATCGACATTATTGGAAGCAAAATCTATCTTGTACGTATCCGAGTTGATATTGCTTGCGATCTTGCAGGTTACGGTTGTCTTTTCATAAGAGCTCAGATCTATCGTTACGGTAGCGGTAGTCTCACCGGAAATCACCTTACAGCCTTTCGGCAGTGACAAATCAAACGTACGGGTTACTTTTTCATTTTTAAGCTTTGCAAAATCCAGCGTACCGACGGTAAATTTGTTATCCGTTATCTCGGCGAGAGCATCCTTGGGACCTGCCACCTTGACAGAGCTGGGTGAAATACCGATCTTAGGATACGAAGACGGAGCGTTCACAACCTCAACGTTCAGCGATACATCGATCACAGGATAAACGGAAAATGTTACTTCAACCTGTTCTACATCCGAAGCGGTCATAGTTAGATCGAGCACTTCCCCGTTCTCATTAAGAAATACAATATCTTTCTGCATCGTCTGATTGTTGTTGATAGATCCTTCTACCGTTCCTTGTACCGCAACGGTAGCAATCTGGCTGACTTCTGTCTCCGGACCGGTTACGGTGACGCTGTTGATAGAAAGCGAAGAATTCACATAATATCCGTCGTCAACCGTGTATTTGATCTGATTCTCGATATTAAAGGTTTCTTCCTTTTCTCTGTCGACAAATATCGTGATATTAGCGGGAGTAACGGATGAAACAATGTTATAGTTGGTTTTAACGCCGTTCTTCTTTGCAGTAAGCGGGAGCGTATAGGTTCCGGGAGCGATAATGGTAGAAGTCTGGTTCGCAGTCACCGATATATCGGAAGAAGTAAGCGAGCCGATCGTAACTCTGTTGCCGGTCACTTCTACGGACGCGGTGACGTCATCTCCGGAAAAAATTTGTAAGCCGTCATCTTTTGCTTCTTCGGAAAGCTCTACGGAAATCGGTATATCAGAGATAGTAACATTGGTATCCACCTGAGAATTTGCGCTGATAATAAACCACGCTGTAAATGAAAGGATAAACGCAAATATCATCAAGACCCAATTGTGAGATATTAATCTGGAAAACCAAGATTTATTTTTCATTCTTCTTCTCCTTTCTGTTCTTCAATAATACAGAAAGCAGAGACTGGTTGTCGCTATCTCCGTCTATCAGAAGAGCGGTAAGCTTTTCACACAGAGAATCTCTGTTCAGATTTCTGATCAATCTTCCGCCGACAGCAAGAGAAATGATACCGTTTTCTTCAGATACGATCACGACAACAGAATCGGATTCTTCACTGATACCGATACCGGCTCTGTGACGCGTACCCAGATCATCGTTGAGATCAGTGTTCTTGCTTAGAGGAAGGATACAACCGGCGGAAAGGATCTTGCCGTCACGGATAATAACCGCGCCGTCATGCAGCGGAGCTTTGTTGAAAAAGATATTTCCGAGCAGCGCAACGGAAGAATCACTGTTAAGAGACGTCCTGCTGCACAATGCCGATGTGCTCCCTCAGGCTGTTGCGGGTAACGGTCAAATACGATCAGCGCTCCTGTTCTTGTCTTGGAGAACAAGGCGCAAGCGTCGCTGACGTCGCTGATCGCTTTGGCGGAATTGTCATAAGGCATAGCGGTATTCGGCGTTACGATATTCTTGAACGTCTTATTATGTCCTAATTTTTCAAGGACCTGACGCAGCTCGGGCTGGAATACGACAACAAGAATAATGATTGCAAATTCAAATAACGCTTTCAGAATATAATTGATCATTGTCAGGTTAAACACTGCCGACAACGCATACGCAACAAGCAAAATGACAACGCCCTTAAGAAGCTGTCCGACACGAGACTGCCGTAAAAGCTTCAGAAGGTAATACAGAATAAACGCAACGACAATGATATCGATCGCATCCTTGAATTCAAAGGTTTTGATCGTTGCCCATGCCGATGATAAAATTGTAGACAAAAAATTGCCCATACGTTTTTGCTTCCTTAATAATCATATTCTAAAATTTATTGTAACACAGCGAATATTTGATTGCAAGAAGTTTTTATGCGTATTTAGAAATTTTATATACCGCGTCTCTCAGTATTCTCATATCATGATCAGTCGAAAAATATGACGGAGAAATTCTGACAGTCCCGAAAGTATCGGATCCCATCGATTGATGAGCAAGCGGCGCGCAGTGAAGACCTGCTCTGACACAGATACCGTATCTCTCATCAAGCGCTTTTGCAATACTCTCGCTTTCCATTCCTTTTAAAGAAAACGATAAGACGGGAGCATAGTGATCTTCATCGGGATAATCCGTATATAGCTGCACGTTCTTCATCTCTTTGAGATCATGATAAACCGTTTGGATATGCCCGATTTCTCTTTGATAGATACGCTCTCTTCCGATTCTGTTGATAAAATCCACACCTGCTCCCATCGCGCAGATTCCAAGAACGTTACCGGTACCGGACTCCAACCTGTCGGGCAGATATGACGGTAGGATCAGGCTGGATGACTCGCTTCCGGTACCTCCTTCAATAAGAGTATCTGTCAGCGTATCACTGTTTATGAGTAACAGACCCGATCCCATCAATCCCATCAGTCCCTTATGACCGGCGCAGCAAACAAAGTCGTATCCGTTTTCTTCCATATTAATCGGCAGTACGCCGGCGCTCTGGGCAGCGTCAACACAGAACAATATATGATAATGATGAGCAAGCGCACAGAGTCTTTCGATCGGCAAACGGATCCCGAACACATTCGACGCGTGCGTCACCACCATCATGCGTGTCTTCTCATTGATGCAGCTTCGAAAAGCGTCTATCGTTTTATCGTTCTCGTTCTCATACACCTTCGCAACAGAATAAGTGATAATACCTTTCCTCTTGAGTTTTTCCAAAGGACGCACCACAGAGTTATGCTCGAGCGATGAGATGATCACATGATCGCCCTTTTGCAGAACGCCTTTTATCACCATGTTCAGCGAACTGGTACACGACGGGGTAAAAATCGCATTTTCTTCTTTGTCCATATGAAAGAAGGACGCGATACGCTTTCTGGTCAGATAGATCATCCGGGAGGTTCTCATCGACATCTGATAGCCGCTTCGTCCGGGATTTGCTCCATAGTATATTAATCCGTTTTGAACTGCGGCACGGACAACTTTTGGCTTGGGATAGGTTGTCGCGCTGTTGTCAAGATAGATCATATCGGCTCACGCTCGCCTCTGCCGAGAACCCTGATCCCTTTATTTCTCAGGATCGTCTCCGCCCTGTCTGGTTCGTTCGGTACAAACAGACAATAGCCGCATGATTTTATTTCTATATTTTTCGGCGTTCTCTGGATATACGCGCGGATGTGGAAGCTCTCCAATATATTTTTTGCCTTCATCGCATACGTCACGGAAGGCAGCAGTATCAGTTGTTTTATCATAAAAAATACACCTCTGTTCTATCATATGACAAGAACAAAGGTGATGTTTCAATTATTTACTTTAACAGATCGCTCATCTCATAAAGTCCTGAGGGCTTGTCCTTGATAAAGACAGCGGCGTTGACTGCTCCCGCAGCAAAAACACCCTTGGACTGAGCGCGGTGGCTGATCGTAAGCACTTCGTCGTGACCGGCAAAGATGACGTCATGATCGCCGACGATGTTGCCGCCTCTGACGGAATGGATACCGATCTCCTGCTTTTCTCTCTTCTTTCTGTAAGCGTGTCTGTCATAGACATACTGCGCGTTCTCACGCTCTTCAGCAATCGCGTCGGCGATCATCATTGCGGTTCCGGAGGGAGCGTCGAGCTTCTGGTTATGGTGCTTCTCGACGATCTCTACATCAAAGCTTGAGCCGAATATCGCAGCGGCCTTTTTGCTCAGCTCGATCAGGACATTAACGCCCAGCGACATATTACCCGAGTAGAACACGGGGATGATCTTGGACGTCTCTTTGATCTTTTCTACCTGATTTTCGGAAAATCCAGTCGTACAGATGATGACCGGCAGTTTTCTCTCGATCGCAAAAGCGAGCATATCATCCAGCACCAGCGGGTTGGAGAAGTCAACGATCACATCGACGTCTTCTTTCACATCCACAAAGCAGGAGTAGACGGGATACGCCTTCTCCCCTTTCGCGATATCCACGCCGCAGACGATCAGCGCGTCGTCTCTTTCGTTCACACAAGCGGACACAGCCTGTCCCATTTTACCCAGACAGCCGTTTAATAAGATCTTTACCATCAAAATTCCCCCTTTAATATCAAAATCTTAATAATCTTAAACCAAGTTTATGCCAAGCAATGTATTCTGCTGCCGCATCGCTGCCGTTATAATGGATCTCTAATCCGTAACAGTAGCGATGACCGATTCCGTATACATATTGATCCTTATAGCTGCTTTCTTCAAAGCCGAGCGCAAAGTGATCGATCTTCATCACACTCGGCGGAATGGTGATATCTTGTAAGCTCTTGCAGTTTCCGAATGCCCATGTCCCAATCTTGCGCAAGCCTTTGTGGAGTGTGACTTTCTTTAAGCTCTTGCACCGCATAAACGCGTAGGCGACGATCTCACTGACACTACCGGGAATATCGACTTCCTTCAGATTCTCACAGTCCTCAAACGCATGAAAGCCGACCTTGGTTACCGTTTTAGGAATTGTAACAAATTCCAGAGTCCTATTCGCTTTGAAAGCGTATTCACCGATCTCGGTCACTCCTTTAGGAATCACAACTTTCTTTCTGTCACCATTGTAGCATAAAAGAACATTGTTCTTAATCTCAAATTCCTCAAGTTCAGTCTGATCTCCGATCGGTACAAATTTAAGATCATATTCGTGCGCGTATTTGCGAGCGGCGCCGTGAATATTGCCGCGCAGCTCAAATCCTTCGATCCTATCGGAGTCTGTGTCCCAGTTACTCATATATCCGAATGCCAGTACGTCGATCTCCTCGACGCTGTCAGGGATGGTCACACTTTTGAGATTGCGGCATCCGGCAAATGCTCCGTTTCCGATCTCTTCTATTCCCTCATGCAAATCGATACTGCTGATGGCAGTTTCCATAAAGCACTGATCCGGAATTTCGATGAGATTTTCTGACAAACGTACGTTTTCTAATGCGTGACACTCATAAAAAGCTCTTTCTCTCACATTGGTTACATTATCGGACAGCTCAATACTTTTCAGTGATGAACAACCCATAAATGCCTCTTCCCCGATTTCTTCAAGACTTTCCGGAAAGGTGACCGTCTGTATTTCGATATGCTCCTCAAACACATTATCGTCGATTCTTGTGACGCCGTCCGGGATAACAAGATTGGATTCCTTGCCGGTATATTTTGTCAGCACACCGTCGTTGATTTCAAAGTTCATATCATATCTCCTTGAATACAAAGCCGTTGTCCTTCGCGTAGCGTTCGGCCTCTGTGCCTTTGACTCCGTATATCGTAAAGTCCGTCATTGGATCAGGACCGGATCCGCGTTCTTGATCGATATAGTAGCCCAGCGCGTATTCTCCGATGCTCTCAACGCTCGGCGGGATCGTGATCTCCTTCAGGTTCATACAATTTATCAGCGCGAATTTTTCGATACAAGTTACCGTATCGGGAATCGTTACGCTTTTCAGGCTTATACACAATCCCAGCGTTTCGGGTTCAAGCTTTGTGACGCCTCGGGGAATCACAATACTCTCCAAACTGATGCAGTACGAAAACGCGCGATTCTCAATACTTGTCAGAGTCTCGGGCAGAACAACGCTTTTCAGAGCCTGGCAATACGTAAACGCGCCTTCTTTGATTGCCGTGACCCCTGTGGGGATTTCAACACTTTCTAAAGAGGGGCAATTCCAGAACGTGACCGTATCAATGACTTTAAGATTGTCAGAGAGTCTCACGCACTGAGCGCTTTTACACCACGCAAACGCGTACGGTCTCATCTCGACAACACTGTCGGGAAGAACGATTTCTTTCAATTTTTGGCATTTTACGAACGACATATAGCCAATCTTTGTGATACCGTCAGGGATCGATACCCTTTCAAGGTTCAGACAACCGTGAAAGGCGTTGTCGCCTATCTCGGTGAGCCCCGGCGGAAGATCGACCTCCAACAGGCGTTCACATTCTGCAAACGCCTCATATCCGAGTTTTCTAAGCGTTGCGGGAAACTCGACCCGCACAAGATCACGACAGCGGTAAAACGCGCGCATCCCGATTTCTTCTACGCTGTCGGGAAGTACGACGCCGATCACGCCTGTATGAGCAAACGCTTCAAATTCAATCGATGTTACTCCATCGGGAACGACCACAAATTGTTCTTTCCTTCTATACTTGATCAGTTTTCCGTTTTCGATTTCAAAATCCTGCATACTATTATTCCTATATAGAAATCAGGAGCGGACAAAGCCGCTCCGTATCGTTGATTATTTCGCGTACTTGCCGATCAGGTCATACTTTGCCAGACAATCCTTGAGATCATGATAGCCGGAATAGCTCATCGGAACCAGCGGCAGTCTGCACTCGCCCGCGTTAAAGCCGATCAGGTTCATCGCGGTCTTGACAGGGATCGGGTTGACGTCAGAGAACATAATGTCCATCAGTTCCACATAGTGGAAGTTCATCTTGGACGCTTCGACAAAGTTGTTGTTCAGGCACAGCTCGCAGATATCGTGCATCTCTCTCGGACAGAAGTTCGCGAATACCGAGATAACGCCGAGCGCACCCAGAGACATAAAGGGTACGGTCTGGTCGTCGTTGCCGGAGTAGATATCGAGCTTGTCGCCGCACAGAGAACGGGTCTGGGAGACGGAAGAGATATCACCGTTGGCTTCTTTGGTCGCGACAATGTTCTCATGCTTGCACAGTTCCGCGTAAGTTTTGGGCTTGATGTTACAGCCGGTTCTGGACGGAACGTTATAAAGGATCATCGGCAGATCAATGTTGTCCGCGATGGTCTCGAAGTGTCTGATCAGACCTGTCTGAGAAGTCTTGTTGTAGTAAGGGGTAACGGAGAGCAGCGCGTCGGCGCCGGAGAGCTCCGCAGACTTGGACAGTTCGATCGCGGTAGAGGTATCGTTGGAACCGGTACCCGCGATGACAGGGATCCTGCCCGAAACCTTCTCACAAACAAAGGACAGCACCTCGCAGTGCTCCTTGACGGTCAAAGTAGCGGCTTCGCCGGTCGTACCGCAGGCGATGATCGCGTCGGTACCGTTTTTAATATGGAATTCAAGAAGCTCTGCTAAAACCTCGTAGTTAACAGCGCCGTCAGGATGCATCGGCGTAATCAGCGCGACGCCCGAGCCTGTAAATATATGCTTACTCATAAATTAGCCTCCAAATCAATCCATATAACCTGTCGCGCAGAGGTACTCCGCCATCAGTACAGCGCCGCCTGCCGCGCCTCTTAAGGTGTTGTGGGACATACAAACGAATTTCATATCATACTGTGTATCTTTTCTCAGTCTGCCGACGGATACCGCCATGCCGCCCTCGAGCATTCTCTCGGACTTGATCTGGGGTCTGTCGGGTTCTGTGAAATAATGCAGAAAATGCTTGGGAGCGGAGGGAAGCTGCAGTCTCTGCGCCTCTCCCTCATAGTTGTTCCAGATATCGATGACTTCTTCGACAGTGGGTTTATCCTCTACGCCGAAGCTCATAAATACCGCGGCGGTATGACCGTCCGATACGGGAACACGGATGCACTGGGAGGTGATGGAGATATCGTCGCAGTTGACGATCTTATCGCCTTCGATATGACCCCAAAGCTTTAAGGGCTCGAGCTCGCTCTTCTCTTCCTCACCGCCGATATACGGGATGACGTTGTCGATCATCTCGGGCCAACGCTCAAAGGTCTTGCCCGCTCCGGAGATCGCCTGATAGGTGCAGGCGAGAACCTTGTTGACTTTATATTTCTCTTTTAAGGGATGAATCGCGGGAACATAGCTCTGCAGAGAGCAATTGGACTTGACCGCGATGAAGCCGCGTTTGGTGCCGAGACGTTTTTTCTGGGCTTCGATGATCTTCGCGTGTTCGGGATTGATCTCGGGAACGATCATCGGAACATCCGGAGTTGAACGGTTAGCGGAGTTGTTGGATACGACGGGGCATTCCGCTTTTGCGTAAGCTTCTTCAAGCGCCTTGATCTCATCCTTCTTCATATCGACAGCGCAGAAGACAAAGTCTACCTTGGAAGAGACAGCCTCAACATCAGCTGCGTCCATGATCACCATATCTTTGATATTCTCGGGAATCGGCTGGGTCATTGCCCATCTGTTTTTGACAGCTTCTTCATAAGTCTTTCCGGCAGATCTGGCGGATGCGGCGATCGCCGTGACTTCAAACCAAGGATGGTTGCAAAGCAGTAGAGAGAACCTCTGACCGACCATTCCTGTTACTCCGATAATACCGACACGATACTTTTTCATCACAAATTCCTCCGTTTTCAAAAAAACAGTTGAGTTTTTCTCATTAATAATATATTATATTACAGGTACGTTGATACAACTGAAATGTAAAATAATCTAATGTATAATATATCATTTCAACTTTATTTTGTCAATTTGATTTATCGAATACTATTAATATACATAATACACGAAAGGTATTGAAAATGAAAACTGGTGATTTTTATTATAACCTGCCTGAGAACTTGATCGCGCAGACTCCGATTGAGCCGCGAGACGCGTCAAGAATGATGGTACTGCGCCGTGAAAACGACGTTATCGAACACAGGCATTTCTATGATATCATCGACTATCTGAATGAAGGCGACTGCCTGATCGTCAACGACTCGCGCGTAATCCCGGCAAGGATCTACGGCGAGAAAGACGACACCGGCTCCAAGGTGGAGTTTCTTTTGCTCAGACAGCACACGAATAACATCTGGGAAACGCTCGTCAAGCCCGGCAAGAAAGCAAAGATCGGTACCTCCTTCACCTTCGGAGAGGGACTTCTCAAAGCAAAGGTGGTCGACGTTTTAGACGACGGCAACCGTATGGTAGAGCTTACCTGTGAAGATAACATCTACTCCACTCTCGACAAGATCGGACAAATGCCTCTTCCCCCTTATATCAAAGAGAAGCTCACCGATAAGGAACGCTACCAGACAGTCTACTCTAACGAGCTCGGCTCCGCCGCCGCTCCTACCGCGGGACTGCACTTTACCAAAGAGCTGATGAAGAAGATCGAGGATAAGGGCATCAGGATCGGATATGTCACGCTTCATGTTGGCTTAGGTACCTTCCGTCCCGTAAAAGTCGAAGACGTCACACAGCACAAGATGCATTCCGAACACTATGAAATGAGTGAACAAACGGCAAATATCATTAATGAGACCAAGCAGAACGGCGGCAGGGTCATCGCTGTCGGAACCACCTCCTGCCGGACGCTCGAGAGCATCGCAAAGAAGAAGGGCTGTATCACTGCTGACGAAGGCTTCACCGATATCTTCATTTATCCGGGCTTTGAGTTCAAAGTCCTCGACGGACTGATCACCAACTTCCATCTCCCTGAAAGCACGCTGATTATGCTTGTTTCCGCTTTCTATGGATACGAAAAAACCATGAAAGCATACGAAGAAGCCGTCAGCAAAGCATACCGGTTCTTCAGCTTCGGCGATTGCATGATAATTCTGTAAAGGAAATTTAACTATGTATAAACTGATTAAACAGGAAGGGCGCGCCAGACGAGGCGAGTTTCATACCGTTCACGGCGTTGTCCAGATGCCCGCGTTTATGAACGTCGCGACCTGCGGCGCAATCAAAGGCGGTCTCTCGGCATATGACCTCAAAGATATCAAAACGCAGGTAATGCTTTCTAATACCTATCACCTGCATCTGCGCCCCGGCGACGAGGTCGTCAAGCAGCTGGGAGGCTTACATCAAATGACCGGATGGGACAAGGTGATCCTCACCGACTCCGGCGGATTCCAGGTCTTCTCACTCGCAAAACTCAAGGATATCCACGAAGAAGGCGTATACTTTAACTCCCACATCGACGGAAGAAGAATCTTCATGGGACCCGAAGAGAGCATGCGTATCCAATCAAACCTCGCTTCTACCATCGCGATGGCGTTTGACGAATGCGTCGCGAATCCTTCCGAATACGACTACACCAAAGTCTCTGTCAAGCGCACTACCAACTGGCTCTTACGCTGCAAAAAAGAGATGGACAGGCTCAATTCGATTGACGATACGATCAACAAGGATCAGATGCTCTTCGGTATCAACCAAGGCGGCGTCTATCCCGATCTGCGGATCGACCACATGAAAGAGATCTCAGAGCTCGAGCTTGACGGCTACGCCATCGGCGGCTTAGCTGTCGGAGAACCCACCGAGGTGATGTATGAGATCATCGAAGCGGTCGAGCCGTTCGCTCCCAAGGACAAGCCGAGATACCTCATGGGCGTCGGAACACCCGGAAACATCATCGAAGCGGTATACAGAGGCGTTGACCTCTTTGACTGCGTCATGCCTTCGAGAAACGCCCGTCACGGACATCTGTTCACCCATCAGGGTATCATCAACATTAACAACGAAAAGTACAAGCTCGACGACTCCCCGATCGACTCACAATGTAACTGTCCCGTGTGCAAACACCACACCAGAGCCTATATCCGACATCTGCTCAAAGCGAAAGAAATGCTTGGTATGCGGCTTGCGGTGATGCACAACCTGTACTTCTATAATACGCTGATGGAGAAGATCAGAGAACATCTCGACAACGAAACATTTAATGAATTTTATACAAAATACAGAGAGATTCTGGATAAACGTATCTGATTTTCTATTTTATGGATATTGCAAAACCGTTTATTACCTGTTATAATCAATAAGAATCAATTGAAAGGATGTAACCAAATGACTGCTATTACCAATTTCTTTTCACAGAACAGCTGGGCAATCATCTTTGTATACGTCGCGCTCTTCGCGGTGCTGTACTTTTTGCTGATCAGACCCAACTCCAAGAAAAAGAAACAAGAACAGGAAATGAGAAACAACATCGCTATCGGCGATGAGATCACTACCATCGGCGGTATCGTCGGCAGAATCGTTGCCGTCAAAGAAGACGAAGACGCATTTATCATCGAGACAGGCTCTGACAGAGTCAAGATGAAGTTCAAGAAATGGGCAATCTCCTCCGTTGACAGCGACAAGGGTCCGACCGCCGCGGAGAAAGCCAAAGAAGAAAAAGCCAAGGCTAAGGCTGAGAAGAAAGCTCAAAAAGAGAAAGAAAAAGCCAGAAAGAATCAATAATAAAACGTATCACCCCTGCATACAGTGTACAGGGGTGATTTTTTATGTCCAAAATACTGTCCGATAAGAACCTGATGCTCAAAGCGATCATCATCGGAGTTTTCTCATCAGTTGTAATTATTGCGATTCTGATGTGCGTTCTGTCGCTGATCTTTCTTATGTCGTCCTCTCTGCCCTCAGAATATCTTGATTACATACTGCTCGCTATAGAAGCGTTCGGCGTACTTGCAGGCGCGTATATCGCCGCAAGAATACTGAAACGTCAGGGACTTGTCACGGGACTCTGCGTTTCTGCCATCGTGCTCGCCGCTGTACTGATTGCAGGCTTTTCCGGCAGTACGGGAACACTGACCATCCTGACGCCGATCAGAGCAGTCATCTTGCTGTTATGCGGCGCGCTTGCGGGTATCAGAGGCGTCAACAAAAAGGAGAAGATCCGTATCAAGTGATATCCTCTTCAAAAAACCTCAGGAACTCCTGCGGAATACCGGTATCAACCAAGATCGACTCGGCAGTGAAAGGATGTAAGAATTCCGCCTTTTGACAGTGCAGCGCCTGACGATCGATCAGCTCTGTTGCTCCCCCGTAGAGATCGTCTCCCGCAAGAGGATGACCGAGAAAGCTCATATGACAGCGGATCTGATGCGTCCTGCCGGTCTCGAGCCACAGACGGAGCAATGTATGGGTCTTACTGCGCAAAAGCGGCTCATAGTGCGTCACAGCGGCTTTTCCGTCATCTCTGACCTCTCTTGTGATCATACTGCCGTCTTTGAGCCCGATCGGAGCATTGACAACGCCGGCACACTCTATAACGCCTTCACATACAGCGACGTATTCTTTTTTGATTTTTCCTATCAGCAAACCATAAGTGATCCTGTCCTTTGCGATCACAACACAGCCGGAGGTATCCTTATCCAGACGGTTCAAAGCTCTGAAAAGATACTCTTCTCCCCTTTGCCGCTGATAATATGACACGATATTCGCCAGCGTATCCGTCTGATGTACATTCACCGGATGCACCGGCATTCCGTACGGTTTATTCACGACAAGAACATAGTTATCTTCATACAGAATATCAAGAGTCCCCTCCACAGGAAGAATCTCGTTTCTCTCTGTCGGAAGGGATATTTTGATAAGATCGCCCTCACAGACGGTATCCACGGTCCTGAGCGTCTCACCGTTGTGAGAGATACCAAGCGGAGTGTACTTTGCCGTCTTGAGGGTCTCGGCAGTCAGACCGCAGCGTTTTCTGAGAAAATCCTTCACGGATCTGCCGTCATATTCTTTTGTTACACGAAACTCAAAATACATGGAATACAAAATGAAGCAGTAAAAACGCTACCAGCAGTTCTAAAAAGAACAGCACGGGAATACCTATCATAAAGATAGGCTTCTTGGTCTTATGGCGGATGAGAACCATCGTCAGATACATCAGCGGAGCGCCGCCGATCGCCGCGACAACGATCAGGTGTTCCTCGGGAACCCTGTGGCGGTGTCTTTTAGCATTGATCTTATCTTTGGCGGTAATGATCAGCGCATATACATTGATCAGAACAAAATAACCGATCAAAAGAATATAAGGAAGATAATCCCATACATAATAAAAATTTAACATAAAAACCTCGGAGTGTGAAAATGATTTATGAAAAAATGGATCCCGTTTATACTGTCGTTGACGATCTTGTTTGTGTCCGTCTATTTCGCGGGAACTCATGATATAAGCGATTCTGAAGCGGCTACGCCTTTACAGCAGCAGCCTGAAATCAGTACGCAGGAAGAGATGAGAGGCGTGTGGGTCAGCTATATGATGCTGGATACAGAGGGTGAAAGCGATATCGAGTCAGTGTTTACAGAGAAGATCCGACATATCATCGAAGAGATGGAGCGGATAAATCTCAACACCATGATCGTACAGGTCAGACCGTTCTCGGACGCGCTGTACCGTTCCTCCTGCTATCCGTGGTCGCATATCCTCACATCAGAGCAGGGTAAAGATCCCGGCTTTGACCCGCTGTCTGTCATCATCGAAGAGGCTCACGCAAAAGGTATCGCGGTACACGCTTGGGTCAATCCCTATCGCGTCAAAACCGCACAGACGCCGTCAGAGCTTTGTGACGACTCACCCTTGCTCAGATCGCCTGAGCTTTGCAAAGAATGGGAGGACGCCGTCTATCTTGATCCGTCCGATGAAGAAGCGAGAAGGCTGATCACAGAAGGCGTCAGGGAGATCGCCGCAAACTACGCGGTAGACGGGATTCAGTTTGACGACTACTTCTATCCGACAACGGACGAGAGCTTTGATAGAGAAGAATATGAGGCGTACACAGAAAGCACATCCTCTCCCCTTTCTCTTGCCGATTGGCGAAAGGAGAACGTCAACATGCTGATCAGAGACGTTTATGAGGCGGTGCATAAGGCAAACGCTCACACGGTATTCGGTATCGCGCCGCAGGGGAACATGGGCAATAACGAAAGCCTATACGCCGATGTAGTCCTATGGTGCGAAGAAGAAGGTTATATCGACTATATCTGTCCGCAGATCTATTTTAGCTTAGACAATCCCGCTCTGACCTTTGAAGAAGGGCTCTCGGACTGGCTATCCTTAAACAAGCACGACGGATTGAAGATGTACGCGGGATTAGCCAGCTATAAAGCTGGCTCAGACGCTGACGAGGGCACATGGCTCGATAACGACGATATCATCACCACTGAGGTGCAAATCGTCAGAGAGAGCGCCATAGACGGCTTTATGCTGTACAGCGCAGACAGCTTTGACAAAGAAGAATGTCAGGATGAGATAAATCATCTCGCAGATTATCTTAACACCTCTCCCAAGCAGTAATCATCAAAGGACTCGGTGAGCCCGACGTCTCTGAGCGTGTTGGAAAGATCGGAATCGGATTTGACTTTTACCTTGGTATAGTTCGTGGTATATCCCTCGAAGAGACCGTCTCTGTCCGTTGTTTCAAAGAGTACCGATACGGTTTTTCCGACCTGGGAAAGAAGAAACTCCCTCTCGCTCTGATCGGTGTGGGCTATCATGATCCTGGAGCGTTCATTTTTGACGGATTCGGGGACCTGTCCGTCCATGGTATCCGCCTTGGTACCTTTTCTGCGGGAATACGCAAATACGTGCGCCTTGGCAAAGCCGATCTCGTCACAGAAAGAAAGAGACTGTTGAAACTCTTCGTCTGTCTCGCCGACAAAACCGACCATCACATCAGTGGTGATCGAAGGGTTATCGAAGATCTCACGGATATCTCTGACGATCTTACGATAATCATCCGTTAAATAATGCCTTCTCATCCTCTGCAGGGTCATATCACAGCCGGACTGAAGCGAGAGATGAAAATGCGGACAGAACTTTTCTTCTTTACTGAACCTGAGCAGGGTATCTCTTGTCATACGCTCAGGCTCAATAGAGCCAAGTCTAACACGCTTTACGCCGTCGATTGAACACACGGCGCTGACAGCGTCACAGATATCTTCACCGGTATCCTGTCCGAAAGCGGAGAGGTTGATACCGACCAGCACGATCTCGTGAAAGCCGTTTTGAGCGAGGGTCTCGGCTTCCTTTCGGATATCCTCTACCTTTTTGGAGCGGACACGCCCTCTTGCGTACGGAATAATACAGTAAGTACAGAAGCGGTTGCAGCCGTCTTCGATCTTGATATAGGCTCTGGTGCGGCTGTGAAAGCGTGACAGCGTCATCGGCTCAAAGGCTTCTCCTTTCTCATGAGGCGTGATCCGGATAATTTGTTCTCTTTGGATCAGAAACTCCTCCAAAGCCGGCACGACCTCACTTCTTGAAGTATTTCCCAATACGATATCGCAGCCGTCAAACAGCGATTGATCATCCGAAAACGCCTGGGGCATACAGCCGGTCAGGACGATCACACAGGATGGGTTCTCTCTTCTGACTCTGTGGATGATTTTTCTGCACTTTGCGTCCCCCATCGCCGTAACGGTACAGGAGTTGACGATACAGACGTCCGCGGTCATATAGTCGTCCACCTGAGCGTATCCTGCCGCGCGCAGAGACTCTCCCATGATCTCGGATTCATACTGATTCACTTTACATCCTAATGTGTAAATGAAAAAATTCAAATAAAATCACCAAAAAATCAACAAATAATTCAGCATTTTTGCTGTTGATAATATGATGGAATAGTGCTAATATATAGTCGATCAGAGGTGAAAGATCATGAAAAGCACGATTTCCATCAATAATGTGGAACAAGCAAGACAATTTGTCGAGATGACAAGCCGCTTTCCGAAGATCCGACTGATGCTGCACGAAGGCGACTACGATATCGACGCCCATTCGATCATCGGGATCCTGTCTCTGGATCTGACTCAGCCGATCGAGCTTCTTGCCGACGGTGAGATCACAGAGGAATTTCTCACTGCGCTTGCTCCCTTTACTGTATAGTATTATATTTCATTTTCAAAAAAAGTCAATTCACAAAGTGCTAAAACCGACGCCAAGGAGCGTCGGTTTTTTCTATGTTTCTTACTGGTTAAGGAAAGTACAGGAGCGGTAAGAAACGCTCCTGCTAAAGATTTTAGGATTAATTCCAGCCGATCAGGAATTTATTGCTGCTTCCCCATCCGGTGAAGTAGAGTGTTCCCTGCTGGATCGCAATATCTTCGGACTGATTCCACATGGTGTTCCAGTCTGCTGTAGCAGAACCGGAAGGCATCCTGACAACGGTAACATTACCAAATGACATACCGTTAGCAAAGATGATGTTGCCGGAAGAATCTTCTGTACCCTTGATCCACTGACCTTCGGAACCAGTGTTCCAGAACCAGCCGAACCACGCGGGATTTGCTACGGAAGCTTCGCCGGGCTCAAAGACCAGATCATCGCCGACCGGAACAGGAGGATTATCTCCGCCGGAGGTCGGATTAACGACAGGACCTGCGGGATCAACCATGTCATAGGACAAGGTAGCGGTATCGGAGGACTTGTCATACTGCAGACAGAGTGTATGGGTACCTGCGGGTACATACATCTTATTGAAGTTCGCTTCATCTGAAAGTGAATTCTGGTTGACCAGTGTGACAGGATTGACGAAGCCTGCCCAGCCGTCGGTGCAGTACTGAACGCCGGAATCATAGTTGCGGCAGAATACATAGCTGTCGCCCGGGAATTCATAGGTCAGTCTGCCGTATTCATCCAGATCAAACTGCTTGGTTCTGGAAGCGGGATCGGTGCTGTACTCTTCACAGTAGACCATTGCGACCCACTTGTTGGAAAGCTTCGAAGGAGTGATGGTACCGCCGCCGGAGGTGGGCTCGGGAGCGTCAGTATAAGGCTCGGGAGCGTCGGTGGAAGGCTGAGGAGCACTCGTTGCGGGCTGGCTGTTATCAAGCACCTTGCCGATATCATACGGTACCGACATGGACGCCAGATACTTCTGGATATAGGTAGCGTCAAGAACCGATACTACACCATCCCCGTCAACATCGGCGCATCTCTTTGTATCAGCGTTAAATTCCGGTACCAATGACGCAAGTCTCTTCTGGATCTTGGTAGCGTCAAGCACAGATACCTTGCCATCACGGTCAGTGTCGCCGAGGATCAGCTTGTCGGTCTCGGTTGAGGGCTGTGTGGTGGGCTTTTGTGTAGAAGGCTGTGTAGGCGGCTGAGTAGGAGGTGCGGTCGTCGGTTGAGGTGTGGTCGGAGTGGTGGATCCACCGCCGGTGACGTCAGTGTCTTTGAGTGTGCCTGCCGTGTAGTTATAGGGTACCATATGGAGGTTCTGACAGATCATCGTACCGATCAGGTGGAAGCCGCCCTTGGTACGCAGGTTGTCATAGTAGTTAGCGTCGGTGCCGTAATCATAGATCATTGTCGGAGGCAGGGTCGGACCGCAGTAGCCGCCGCACTTAGCAAAGTTATGACCGATGTGCAGACCGGTTGAAGGGATCATACCGTAGTTAAACTTAACATAGGTGGTGCCCGAGGGAACATCCGCGTACCAGATGTTGCCGGACTGCTTGGTCATCTTGATGCTGTTTGAGAAGCTGCCGGTAGCGGACTCGGAGTTCTTGCAGAAGACCTCGGGAGAAGGCCACTGGGTAGCAGTATTATCAAAGTATACTCTGCGGGATCCGGTGTTGGTATCCTTGACGATCGTATAAGTTGTAGACGTGGTCTTGGAACCGTTCTTCGCAGTAACGGTGAACGGAATCGACTTACCGTTCGCGACAGAGGTGTTGAGGTTGAAGGTGGTGGAACCGTTCAGAGTAGCGGTGCGCTCGGAAAGGTTGTTGAACTTCACGGTAGCGGAAGTCGCGTTCTTAACGGTTACAACGAGCTTCGCGGTGGTGTTGGCATACGCGGCAGTAACGCCGGAGTAAACCTTCTCACCGTCTAAGGTGACGGAAACTTCGGGAGCGGAGTTCTGTGCGGTCTTGTTATAGATGACTGCAACGCCGGTGGAGCCGATGTTACCGGTGATCTTGCCGCCGGATACGTTGAAGGTATTGCCGGAGACCTGATCGACATAAGAGCCGGAAGCTAATGTACAGCTCTGGTTGACAGACGCGGAAGAAGCGGAGAGGTTCGCGATAACCATACCGGAGGTGCCGCGCTGTACGAAGAACAGAGAGCCGGAAGAGCTCACGTTCTCGGACTGACCCGCGAAGGCGTTCTTGAACTTGTTGACTTCGACAACCGCCTTGTTCTGCCATGTGTCGGCGGAACCGTAGTAACCCATCAACTCATCATAAGGAAGATGACCTTTGCTGTCGGGAGCTTTGTTCTCATGCAGAGGACGTACGAAGAACAGAGCGGGAGCGTCTTTACGAGCGCCGACAACAGCCCAGCCTACGATCTGCTTCTGCTTGGAGAGGCTGAAAGACTTCTTATCGCAGTAGGTATCGTGAGACTCGACCCACAATACGTTCTGGTTCTTCTGAGAACCGGTATAGCCGTAGTTTGCAAGAGAAGACGCGTTATTAGAATTCAGCGCCGCTCTGACGGTATCGCCGTACGCATAGTCGGTAACTCTCATGTACTTGGTATAAGCAGAGACAGGCAGCTTACCTGCTAAGGAAAGAACCTCGCCGTAGATAAAGGCGTTGGAGTTCTTCGACTTGATCGCGTTGGTGATCGTCGGCCAATAGTCGGAAGACGGGCTGTCGTCGGGAGTTGCGATATGCTTCGCCGCGTCAAAACGGAAGCCGTCTACACCGGCATTGGACAACGGGTTGAACAGGTTAGTGATCAGATAATTCTGATAGCTCTTGTTCTCGGTGTTGATATCCTTCAGACCGCCGACGTCGAGAGTGGTCATGTTGGTTCTGTTGTTGTCATTGGCTGTAGTATTGGACTCCCAAGTGTTATGACGATAGAAACCTTTTACGGTGTCGCTCATCGCATTCCAAGCGGCAGTTCTTTCCGCCTTGGTGTCATAGTTAAAGTCGGTGGTGTGGTTGGTGACCACGTCGGCGATAACTTTGATACCGTAGCTGTGCAGCGTGCTTGTCATAGACGCAACATCAGCCTGTGTTCCTAAAGCGTTGCCGACGGTGAAGTCTGTCGGCTGATAGTATGCCCACCAGTCAGTCGCATAGGAGCCGATATTGGAAGCTTCTTTGGACTTCTGAATGGGAGAGATCTGAACGGTGGTGTAGCCTGCCGCCGCTATCTCGGCAGCGTGCTCCTTGATATCCTGCATCTTCCAGTTGAAAGCGTGGAGGATATTACCGTCTTCAATTTTGGTAGCCAGACCGTAATCCGTACCGGAATTAGCGGATGACTCAGCGTCTACGCCCGCGGCAGAAACAAATGTTGCGGGAAGGATCGCTACCGTCAAAAGCATCGCGATACAGAGAATCAGGCTCACTGCTTTTTTTGTTAACATC